>CAZRKA010000220.1:0-4453 GCA_964600345.1 uncultured Chitinophaga sp.
CCTGATACTAAAGCCCAAAACTGTACAATTACACTGGAAGGAAAAAATTATGAGTTTCCGGTCATTACCGGAACTGAAGGGGAAAAAGCAATCGACATTTCGAAACTTAGGGATGCAACCGGTTATGTAACACTCGACATCGGTTACAAGAATACAGGTGCTACTAAAAGTTCAATTACATTTCTCGACGGTGAAGAAGGTATTTTAAGACACAGAGGATATTCAATTGAAGACCTTGCAGAAAAAGCAAATTTCATGGAAGTGGCATACCTGCTTCTGAAAGGAGAGCTTCCAAATAAAGAACAGTTCGATGATTTTGATAGTTCGGTCAGGCATCACACCCTGGTCAACGAAGATCTGCAAAATATATTTAAAACATTCCCAACCGGATCACATCCGATGGGGCAGTTGATTGCTATGATATCTTCGCTATCGGCTTATTATCCTAAAGCACTTGACCCCAACCGCAGCACTGAATCTAAAAACAGAACAACGCTCAGACTGATGGCGAAAATGCCAACTATCTGCGCCATGATATACAAAAAGAGACTTGGTCACCCGGTCATCTATCCAAACAACAATCTGGATTATGTAAGCAACTTTCTGAACATGACATTCAAGCATGTCAGCGACAGCGATTACCAGCCTGATCCGGTTGTGGTGGATGCCATGAATAAATTGCTGATACTTCATGCCGATCACGAGCAGAATTGTTCGGCAAGTACAGTAAGACTTGTAGGTTCTTCTCAGTCAAATCTCTATGCAACTATAGCTGCAGGCATAGCCGCACTTTGGGGACCACTGCACGGAGGTGCTAATCAGGAAGTACTGGAGATGCTCGAAAAAATCAAACAGGATGGTGGTAATGTTCAGAAATGGGTTGACAAGGCCAAAGACAAAAACGATTCCTTCCGTCTGATGGGATTTGGACACAGAGTATACAAGAACTTTGATCCAAGGGCAAAGATTATCAAGAAGACCTGTGATGATGTGCTGAACAGACTCGGTATTAATGATCCGGTGCTGGAAATTGCAAAGAAACTTGAAGAAGCTGCATTGACTGATCCGTATTTTGTAGAAAGAAAACTATATCCGAATGTTGATTTCTATTCGGGTATCATATACCGCGCCATGGGATTCCCAACCGAAATGTTTACCGCCTTGTTTGCACTCGGCAGGCTGCCGGGCTGGATTGCCCAGTGGCAGGAAATGATGCAGGAAGGTCAGCCAATCGGACGTCCGAGACAAATTTACACCGGACACACGCCTCGCGCATTTATTCCAAGAGGAGAAAGAAAATAATCTTAATTTTAAGACAAAGAAATACAGGAAATGGAACTTCAGGGTTCCATTTTCCATTTACCGACCTGATTGACCGGACGTTTTGATTTAACCGTTTCAATAAAGTTTCGGATTACAGGAATATCAGGATATGAAGGATCAGCTTGTTCCACCTGTTCGTAATAATAGATCATATCATCTATTTCCCAACTGTACAAACCATCTTTCTTCAACAGTCTTTCGTATGATTGTCCGATGGCTCTGTAAGCCTGAACCAAACTCCCGCCTCTGTTTTTTTCGAGCTGTATAAACTTCTTGTAATGAACAATGGCAAGGCTGTCTTCCTTAAGTGCAATATGATTCATTCCCTTGTACCAGAATACCTTGCTGCTTAAGGTGTCATTTTTGAGAACAATTCTGTATATTGAATCTGCCTCGCGAAAGCGTTTCTGCTTGTGAATAGAAAATCCAAGCATGGTGTATATATTCCAGTTTTGGGGTTCTTTTTGCAAAGCAGCCTGATAATAGTTCTGTGCCTGCCGATAGGCACCGTCATTCATAGCCTGGTTGCCGAGTGCAAAAAGGTTACTCGCATCCTGAGCACTTGTTTGCTGCAAAATCCCGAGAGAAATAACCGCCAGTATCAATATACGCTTCATAAGCTTAAGCGTTCAAATATCGTGCCTTCTGAAAAAGAAGCCGCAATCATCAGCGGAGTATCATCACATTCCCTTTTTCTTCGTGTCTGAGTTCGTCGACACCAACAAATTCAAGTCTGTAAAAATAAAGGTCCTGTTCAACCAGCTCACTTTGGTATTTACCATCCCATCCAATCTGCGGGTTGTCTGTACTAAACAGAATTTCACCCCAGCGGTTGAATATTATAAATTTGTAGTTGATGGCATAAGCCAGACCGATAGGTTTGAAAGTTTCGTTGATATTGTCGTCGTTTGGTGTGAATGCACTTGGCATGTAATAGATGACATCAGGCGCAATAAACAGAATCTTGGTGGTGGTATCGCGGCAACCGAAATTGTTGGTTACTATCAGAGTGGTAACCTGTGTAAGTGTATCGTTGTAAAAAAGTTTAGGGTTCTGATCGGTTGATGTTCCCATTGATGAGAAATTCCAGTTCCAGAATATGGCTCCGCTTGAAGTATCTGTGTACTGAATATCAACTTCATTCTCCCACGACCTTTCCTTGGTGTAGAAGAAACCTGCCTTAGGGTTTGGATTTACAATTGCCAGACCCGGTTTGACAAGCGTGTCTACACATCCGTTATCAGTTGAAGCAATTAGTGTAATATCATAAGTTCCTGTTGCCTTGTATTTGAATTTAGGCGATTGCAGAGTGGAGGTACGACCATTTCCAAAAAGCCATTTCCAGGATGTGATACTGCCTGTACTGATAGTGCTTAAATTGACAAAAACGCTTGAATCTTTAAGACATACCGGATCGACACTGAAATCGATATTAGGATTGGCATTCACTCTGACGGATGAACTGGTGGTGTCCCAGCAACCCCAGTTGGTAACGACACGAAGAGCAACTATATACTGCCCGCTTTGAGTATAAGAATAGGGCGGTGGATTCTGAAGTATTGAAGAATCACCATTGCCATAATCGAACCGGTAACTGGTAATCACACCATTTACGATAGAGGATTTATTGGTAATGAGGAAAGAGTTTCCTTTCAGGCAGTAGCTCGGTGGTGCAATTGTGAAATCGGCCACAGGCATCGGATATACATTGACATAACGGAAGGCCGAATCAACACATCCTTTGTCGCTTACAATTACCATACTCACCCTGAATGAGTCAACTTTAGAGTAATTTTTAACCGGAGCAACAACAGAAGAAGTAGTATTATCTCCGAATCTCCAGTTGGTTTGATCTATGGTACCTGAACTGATATTAGAAGTTGAGTTGAAATTGAAGACATTGTCTTTGAGACATTGTCTGTCGTCGTCTACAGTAAATGTTGCAGCAGGTTCCGGATAAACACTGAAGTTTCTTTCTATAGTGTCTTTACAGGCTCCGATATTGGTACTTGAAATCAGTCTCACGGTGTAAACACCATCACTGAGATATGAATGCTGGGCAAAGGTTGAATTAATGCTTGAATCACCATCACCAAAATACCATTTGTGATTCATTGGGGTATTATTGCTGACTGTGCTGCTGGCATTAAACTGGAAATCGTTGCCATCAAGACAGGATTCGTCATCATTGAAAGTGTAATTTGCCACAGGCATGGGCAAAGTCCTTACTGTTTTGGTAGATGTATCCAGACAGCCTTCGTTGGTGGTACTGATAAGCCTTACATTGTATTGCTGAACATTTACATATGTTCTTGAGCTTGAAGGCACATTGCCTGCAGTAGTTCCGTCTCCGTGCTGCCAGGCCAGTGTGAATGTACCACGCTTAAGCGTAGTAGTTGAGTTATAGGTAAACGAATTTCCCAGCACACATTGCTGCGGATTGTTGATGGTGAAGTTTGTAACAGATTTCGGAAATACTGTAACAGTCTTTTCTGCAGTATCTGTGCAACCCTGATCGCTGAACGAGATCACTCTAACCAGATAGGTACTGTCTTTGGTGTATTTCTTACTTGAACTGAAAGCATCCACAAAGGCACTGCCGTCTCCAAAGAACCAGCGGTTGGTGAAACCACCTTCAGAGATAAAGGTGTTGTTGGTAAAGATAAAATTATTATTATTTACACATTGTCCGGTATCATTAATTATAAAATCGGAACCCGGATGCGGATAAACTTTTATGTCAATGAAGCTGGTGTCGAAACATCCGTTGTCTCCATAGACAATTAACCCCGGTTTGTATGCATTTTCAAGAAGGTAAGAATGGGTGGCAGGATTTATATTCAGATCGCTTCCTCCATCATCGTAAAGCCATTTGTTGCCCAGTATCAGTCCCTGATTGAAAACCGAATTATCTGTAAAAGTGTAGAAATTATCTTCAAGGCACTGGTCTTCATCATCAACTGAGAATGATGACTGTGGCATTGGCAGAATATACACCGAATCACTGATGGTATCCTTACAGTCGAAGTTCGAAGTAAGTTCAAGCACAATTTCATAATTGCCGTAAGCATTAAAGCTATGGGAAATACTGTCTACATCCGTATAAAATCCTCCGTCACTCAGCGTCCAT
>CAZRKA010000221.1:0-4409 GCA_964600345.1 uncultured Chitinophaga sp.
GACCGGATGACATGGCTGCCCACGTTATCAAAGCGCTGATAGCAAGAAATCCGAATATCAGGTTTGGAGAGGCTGAAGAAGTAATACTCGGAGCTGCAAATCAGGCAGGTGAAGACAACAGAAATGTAGCCCGAATGGCCCTGCTGCTGGCGGGTCTGCCTGTTAGTGTGGCAGGTTATACGGTAAATCGCCTATGCGCCAGTGGCTTGCAGGCAATTGCCAATGGTTTTATGGAAATATCTCAGGGCAATGGTTCATTGTATATAACCGGTGGGGTTGAAAGCATGTCCCGCGCACCGTTTGTAATGGCAAAATCTGAAACAGCTTTCAGCAGGATTCCCGAAATTCACGATACCACTATAGGCTGGAGGTTTACAAATCCTGCCCTTTCAAAACTATACCATCCATATACCATGGGCGAAACAGCAGAAAATGTTGCCGACCGATGGAAAATTAGCCGGGACGAACAGGATGAATTTGCCGTCTTGTCTCAGTTAAAATGGAAAAAGGCAAATGATGCGGGCAAATTCAAATCGGAAATAAGCGGTATTGAAATAGCCAGGAAAAAGGGGGAAATGTTAATGTTTGAAGAAGATGAACAACCAAGACTTAGCAGTAAAGAAACACTTGCGGGTTTAAAACCTGCATTTAAAAAAGACGGCAGCGTGACGGCGGGAAATTCGAGTGGCGTTAACGATGGTGCAGCAGCACTGGCACTGGCATCAGAATCATATACAAAGGAAAACGGATTGAAACCTTTAGTAAGGATACTTTCCAGTGCGGCATCCGGTGTGGATCCTGCCATCATGGGAATAGGCCCTGTTGAAGCCTGCCGGAAAGCAGTAAAAAGAGCCGGATTGAAAATAAGTGATATCGGATTATTTGAACTTAATGAAGCTTTTGCCTCTCAAAGCATTGCCTGCATCCGCGAGTTGGGTATAGACCCGGGTATTGTAAATGTCAATGGTGGTGCCATTGCTATCGGTCATCCATTGGGTTGCAGCGGTTCCAGAATTAGTACTACTCTTATACACGAAATGCAGAAGCAGCCGCAAATCAAATACGGAATAGCTACAATGTGCATCGGTGTTGGTCAGGGAATGGCTATTGTATATGAAAACATGAACTGAAAATCCGGAAATTCAGTTTTAATTCAATAATAGTTGCAAAAACAGCCTCAATAAATTATAGTATAATTACACTGTAAATGCTTAACTTTAAATTTGGCATAATTTTTTCTGCATTCAATTATTAGTTATAAATTTGTATTCGCAGTATTTTGTATAAACTGTTTAGGATAATCGTCGCTATCTTCGTCATTGCAGGGCTTAATGCCGGTAATGCCTGCGCATGTATCCGGACAAACAAGCGCGAAAATGTAATTTCCTATTCTGTTTTACGAATTAATAAGCTTGAGCTTTCGGAAGTTCACGAGAACTTTGAAGAAAGTCTGTTTGAATGCGAAAATGAAACTGAAGACGATAATGGAAAGTCGTTTGCGGAATCCATAAATTTAAGGCAACTTTACAATCACCCTGACATTTTTTTACTGCCATCCGTTTATAACGGAGATAAGTTTAATCACGTAGCTCTTAACATTCTCTATTGCAATTACAGAATCTGATATACTGACAATATTTAAAGTACAGCCTCATTAAATTGAAGGCTTTTTTCAATTGTTAATCATATCAAATTCAAAAAATGCAAATAAAGCAATCCGGCTTTGACGAACAAAAAGCCATAAAAAAAATAAAACATTACCTCCCTTCACAATCACCGCTGAAGGATTTTATTCACCACAATACACTTCACGCTTTTGATCATTTGCCTTTTCACAAGGCCTTACAAAGCGCTTCCATTCGATTCGGCTACAAGGTATATCTACAGCTTGACGAATACAGACACCTTTACAAGGAAGGGAAAATCAGCGAAA
This sequence comes from uncultured Chitinophaga sp., assembly GCA_964600345.1. Classification (GTDB taxonomy): domain Bacteria; phylum Bacteroidota; class Bacteroidia; order NS11-12g; family UBA955; genus JABMMZ01. The sequence goes on from CAZRKA010000221.1 coordinate 1,934, forward strand.
AAGCCCTTACCCGTGCACTTGAAAATGCAGGAGACCTTTCCGATTTAACATTAAGTAAAGTTTTAAATGGTGCTTATACATACCCGCAACAAACCCTGATCGGGCGTTTGCGGGCTCAATGGAAAGATACATACAGGTTCAATCCTGACAAAAAAACACATCCGCTTTTATTTCGAATAATTAACAGCTACCTCGATCAGGGCGTATCCATTAACGGTTTTCCGATGCTGCACAAAGGCTTTCTGAATTCATTGCGCGAAATAGAAAAGAACAGCTTCAGTTCATTTTTCGCCACAGAGAGAGCCCGTTTACTTTTTTCAGATCCGACTTTAAGTATTTCAGACTTGCTTGATATAATTGTCGGTGATTCTAATCTATATGAACAATACCTGTTTGACCAGCAATTTGCTCATCCCGGATGGTCAGGAATGGTGGCGCATATCGAAAGCAATCAAAATATGTTGCTGGATAAACGCGAAATCACCCTGAGCGAACTGATCCGGTTTGAACTCCTGCTCGAAATAGATGCGCTCGATGCACATTTCGGAATCGAAGCCTGGTTGCCTTTGTCAAAAAAAATCCATGTACCGGTGCCATCACTTACCGGAGAGACAGAGATACCTGAGATATTTGAGGTACTCGCTATCTGGCAGGAATCATACGAATGGAGTTATTATCATGAAGTTATCAGTGGGATATCGGCCAATTTAAAAAGGTTTAAACCACAGTTAAACCCTGCTTTTCATGCGCTTTTCTGTATCGACGATCGCGAATGCTCTCTAAGACGTCATATAGAACATCTTGATGAGAGAGCGATGACTTATGGCACACCCGGGTATTTTAATGTTGAATTCTATTTCCAACCCGAACACAGTCGGTTCAGCACCAAGGTTTGTCCGGCACCACTCTCTCCAAAGCATATAGTGATCGAATCCGAAAATACATTGAAGAGAAAGAAAGCACCTCATTTTACAAAACATTCACATTCACTGCTCACCGGCTGGTTGATATCTCAGACACTCGGTTTCTGGTCGGCTTTCAAACTTTTTATCAATATTTTCAAACCCTCGGCGGGTCCCTCAACATCATATTCATTCAGGCATATGGACAGAAATGCCCGTTTGAATATAGAATACGATAACAAAGGCAATCAGGAAGGTGGTCTGCAAGCAGGTTTTACCGATACAGAAATGGCAGACAGGATGGAGGGACTTTTAAGGAGTATCGGACTTATTGATATTAATACTCCATTTGTTTATTTTGTTGGACATGGTGCAAGCAGTATCAACAATACCCATTATGCCGGATACGATTGCGGCGCTTGCAGCGGCAGACCGGGCTCTGTAAATGCCAGGGTTGCTGCTTACATGTGCATGAAAAAGGAAGTCAGAGACATCCTGAGGGAAAGAGGAATTCATATCAGTAAGAATACCTGTTTTATAGGAGCATTGCACGACACGACTCGCGATGAAATAGAATTTTTTGACACCGATATACTTTCAGTTCATCAAACAGAAGAGCACCGCAAAAACACAGATGTTTTTGAGCAGGCTTTGACACTGAATGCCAAAGAAAGGTCGAGGCGCTTTTTGCTTACCGACTCCGGACAGGACCTTCAAAAGTTGCATCAAAAAGTAAAACTAAGATCGGTGTCACTATTTGAACCCCGGCCCGAACTCAATCACGCAGGTAATTCAATTTGTATTGTTGGAAGCAGACAGCTAAGCAAAGGACTTTTTCTGGACCGAAGAGCATTTCTCAATTCATATGATTATAAAATAGATCCGGATGGCTCTTATCTGGCCAATATCATGAATGCTTTGGCTCCGGTATGTGGCGGCATCAATCTCGAATATTATTTTTCAAGAACTGATAATCAGAAACTGGGTGCCGGCAGTAAACTCCCGCACAACGTAATGGGACTTATCGGAGTTGCCAACGGAAGCGACGGAGATCTGAGAACCGGATTGCCATTACAGATGATAGAAATTCACGATCCGAGGCGTTTATTGATGATAGTAGAGGCAAGTCCGGATTTTGTTTTACAAGTGATCAAACGCTCAAAAGCAACTTATAACTGGTTCATAAATAACTGGATTCAATTGCTTGTACTTGATCCCGAATCCCACTCTTTTGTGCACTTCAGGAACGGCAGTTTCGCCGGACTCGAAAAAGAAAGCGTGTTGGTTCCTGTAGCCAATGATATTATGGCACTTCTGGAACAGAATACAGAAAATTTACCGGTTATGTTAATAGAAGAATCAGCAATATGAATTTCCCAATACATTACTTCATATTAATACCTTTTCTGGGTCTGTTGCTTTCATTGATGGTCCCGGAAAGAAATGAAATGCTGATGTCAAGAATTGCATTTTACACAGCCGGAATTTCATTTATATCTTTTATTGTCTTTGCCATCTGGTGGCTGATGAACGGCCATCCCTCAATCAATATTAAAGAACTTGCCATATACCGG
>CAZRKA010000222.1:0-4368 GCA_964600345.1 uncultured Chitinophaga sp.
TACATGCGGATCCGCATCCGGGTAATTTTATAATCCATAAGGATGTGCTGGGTGTGATAGATTTCGGATGTGTGAAGGAAATTGATGCCGACTTCCACAAGGATTATTTTACCTTGTTAAACTCCGAATCGATTGAGAATGATATTTTATTTACACATATCCTGTATAAATTGGAATATCTGCTAAGGGAAGACAACGAGAAAGTAGTACCTGTTCTTAAGAAAGCCTTTAAAGAAATGCTGCAACTGCTTGGAAAGCCATTTAATACAAACGAATTTGATTTTTCGGACGACAGGTATTTCAAACGCATTTATGATCTGGGAGAAAAATTCAGCAAGATGCTGGAGCTCAAAGAGGCAAACGGTGCCAGAGGGCCAAGAGACGCTATCTATATCAACCGCACCTGTTTTGGATTGTACAGCATACTGAATATTCTGGGTGCGAAAGTAGATACTTCGGCTGCATCCAAATATTTAAATAAGTAGAACATTCTGAATATCAGTACATCGTAGATATTTATAGAAGCTTTTGTAAACCTTGCATGCAACTTTCGGCAAAAACTGCCGTTTAATAGGTATGCGTTTACACAAATCAGGGATAATTATTTGCATTTTGAGTTTATCTTTAGTTCACGATGTAAAATCACAACAAATCAGTCAGTTAGGGGTAAGTAACTACGGCATGGTGCACTCATTGCATTTAAATCCTTCCATGTCTGCCTATTCCAAATATTTGTGGCAGGTAAATCTGGCCGGGTTTTGGGTCAACGCCAATAATAATTATCTGAGTCTGCGCCTTCCCTATTCTGCCTATAAGATTCCGAATCGCATACCTGCCATTTACAGGACCGAAAGCGGTAATCCCCGTTTTGATAAAAACTGGTTGCACGAAAACCTCAATGGCAAGCCCAAACACGCCTCGGTTTCTTCCGATATTTACGGTCCTTCGGCGGCTTTCAAAGTTAAAACCTGGACCTTCGGCATTTTTACACAGGGTGTTGCAGCTGCAAGGGTAAGCCGTTTGCCTGAGAACCTGGCTCATGCCATTTACAGGGAATTTGATTCAACACAGGGTGCATTTTCTCAATTCAAAACCTACGATCAGGGTGGAGTTAATCTATTCAATGCCTTCAGTGCAAACGCTAATTCGCATATCAATCTGGGATTTAACGTGGCAAAATCCATTAAAATTGACTGGGGCCGACAGATTCTCATCGGTGTGAATGTCAAAAAAGTGTGGGGGATGCCCGGTTTCTATCTCAATAGCAGCGGCATGGATGTGAGAGCCGTAAGCGAAGACAGTATGGTGTTTTCTCCTTCATCCATGCAATTGATTACCTATGGTGATGAGACAGGTAAAGGATGGGGAACTGATATCGGTGCCACTTATGTTTTTCACAAAAAGGATTTCAAACGAAATGGCAATTATGCCAAAACCAGGACTCAGTACTTTTGTAAACTGGGCATGTCAATCATGGATATCGGCCGTATCAGATACAAAAATGCAAGATTCAGCGAACTGGAAATTGACCGGGAAACAGGAATACGCCTCGACGATGCATTTGCGGATGGAATAAGCAGTAACTCTGATTATGCCGCTGTGGCTGATTCGTTCATGCAGCAATTCGGATCTTACAGGGAATACGAATCTGATCTGAATGTAGGATTACCCACCAGATTGGTAGCCAGTGCCGACTTTCAGATTAAGAAGCATTTTTTTGTTGCAGGGATAATCTCCCAGAGTTTAAGAAAAAAAATGTCGGTTCACAGCCGTTATCAGAGTTTTCTGATGGTTTCGCCAAGGCTGGAATACCGGTATTTTGAAGTGTCTCTTCCGGCCATGCTGGAGTACGATTACCGATCGTTGAGGGTAGGGGCTTCTTTCAGATTTGGTCCCTTGTATCTTGGCACCAACAGTCTTGCTTCGTTTGTCTATACCCGCGGATTCAGAGATGCGGATTTATTTGCCGGCATTGCTTTTGGCAATTTATCTGAATTCAGTTTCAGGAAGCAGGCAAAAGCCAGAAAACAGAAGAAAGCAAGCAGCAGGCAGAATTGCGGAGTCTTCTAATCAGCGGAACATCAATACTATTTATAGGGAGATTCAGATTGCAGATTTGCCTGACACATTCAAATAAATTATCTTTGTACTATTAAATGATTTCTGACCGGTATATCTGTTATGACATAGAGCCTTTATCGCCAGCCAACACGGCAGGAGAAGCTTTGATAAAAATGAGTGCGCAGCACCTGGATCTTTTACCGGTAGTTTCGAAAGAAAAGCTGCTCAATTATGTCAGCATTGAGACACTGGAGTTGTCAGACCCCTCATTAAAACTATCCGATCTGGCCCTCTTCGCCCCGGTTTTACCTTTTGTAAATCTCAACCAGCATTTACTTACTGCCCTCACTCATCTCAAGACACTTAATATTTCGCTGATGGCGGTGCTGGATGATGCAGGGAATTACCAGGGTGTCCTTAAAACCAAAGATGTAGTGAAAGCCCTTAGTCTGAGTTTAAGTATCAGAAACAGCGGAAGTATCATTGTCATCAGAGTTAAACCGAGAGATTATTCACTCAGCGAATTGTCGAGGGTAATAGAATACAGTGACGCCAAAATACTTGGGTTCTTCATTTTTGAAGTGGAAGGAAGTGAAGATCTCGAAATTCATATTAAACTGAATACAACAGTCCTGAAGCATGTGCTCGCCGCACTGGAGAGATACGATTATAAAGTAGTTCAGTATTTCAACAGAGAAGATCCGGCCGATGACATTGATCACCGCTATGAGAATTTAATGAAATTCATAGATGTTTAGACCGGTAAGAATTATTTTCTTAATCGCATCCTTTCATTTCTTTTTTCTGCAAACATCGTTCGCCCAAACCGTTGACTCCTCTTTCAGGGTAGACAGTATTCATGTACAGGGCAACCGCAAGACAAAAACAGCCATCATTCTGCGCGAACTGAGTTTCGCCAGTGGCGATACTATTCAGAACTGGGCCTATCACAGCGAGCAGAGTCGCAGGCAACTTATTAATCTCTTTTTATTCAATGAAATTAAACTGAGCAGAGACGGCAATACCGTTCATATCGATGTCACCGAGAGGTGGTATATCTGGCCAATACCCGAACTGGACTATGCCGACAGGAATTTCAACCAGTGGTGGCTGAGCAAGGACCCCCGACGGTTAATTTACGGCATCAATCTGGAATGGTACAATATGAGGGGTCGAAATGAAACTATGGTGCTGAGTCTGATCAGCGGTTATACCCGTATGGCCGCATTCAGCTACCGGATTCCTTATTTCAACAAAAAACAAAGCTGGGGCGTTCAGATGAGCGCTCATTACAGTTCGAATAAAGAAGTGTGGTATAAAACGGAAAACGACAAAGTACAGTTTTTCAGAGACAACGACCGCGATCTGATAAAGCGCCGCAACGCAGAAGTGATTTTTACACATAGAAAAAAGATTTTCACCTATCATCATTTCTTCGCAGGTTACCGTCAAACCTCTATTGCCGATACAGTAGCCACATACGAAGTGAATCAGAATTATCTCTTGTATAATCAAAATTCGCAAAGAGAGCAATACCTGGGTTATCAGTTTGTATACGACAAAAGGGATTTCAAGGGTTTTCCACTGCAGGGAACACTGGTAAAACTAAATATTGAAGGTTCAAACTACGATTTTACCGCCCACGATTTCCAAACCCTGATGTTGAAGGCCTCAGTTTCGAAATATGTTAAGCTGGCGCAAAATTTATTCGGGTCGGCCAATATCACCGCCAGATATTATTCCAATACTTATCCGCAGTACAGCCGTATACAGGCACTCGGTTACGGAAAGGATTACATCCGCGGATATGAGTTATTTGTGATTGATGGCAATCATTTCGGACTTGGGAAGGCCGAACTTAAATACAGGTTTTTGAACCGCAAGTTCAGTTTTTTACCCGGGGTAAGAAATTATGGGATTTTGCCTGTATCCTTGTTTATCAGCTCATTTTTTGACTACGCCTATGTCAACAATAATACCGAGAGCAAAACACTTGTCAACAGCAATCATTTGCCAAATAGCTGGCAGCACGGCGGCGGTTGCGGATTAAATATCGTCATGTTTTATGATTATTGTGCGCGTATAGAGTATTCATTCGACAAACAACTGAACAACAGGTTTTACCTGAGTTTTGTGGCGGCGATGTAAAGCGTCAGATGGGGGAAGTAGTATATTTTCCCTCGCATATCGAATTTGTAATTTCCATTATAATAAACTAACTTTGTATTTGATTTGAAAATCAAGGCAATCATACTGGCATTTGTTTTCCTCTTCGGGGGAAGCGGCTTCAGTGTCGATATTGCCAAG
>CAZRKA010000223.1:0-4297 GCA_964600345.1 uncultured Chitinophaga sp.
GGATACAATATCGTCACATCCTGTTGAACAAATTAGACTCAAAAGTCTGCACGCAGTAGACTCCGTTAATAAGCTCTCAACTGTCGGCAGGGAAAGCGAGGATTATTATAAGATAAAGTTTAATAGCCTAGTTCAGCTCTGTCTGATCAATTATCAGTCGGGCGACCCTGCTTTAACAGTTTTTTATGCTTTAGTACTTAAAAAATTTGAACCCCTGCAGTCAATTTCAGATAATTTAATCATGATAGGCATTTGCAAATCTTCTTTCTTAAAACAGGAACTTAAATTGTCAAAGTCTATTGGAAGTACAGACTGTAGTTATGAATGGTCGTATAATCAGGTCATCTTTCAAATGCAGAAAATGAGACTATCCGAACTTCAGGATTTTGTTTGCAGATGGCATGAAGTTCTTGAAAACAGGAATTCAACAGATTTGTACAGCTTTACTGCTACATTGTATGCTTCTTACTTCTGCATGAAACCGGATAAATATAATTATTTGATAATCAAATATAAAGAATTGTATAAATATGCATTTTTTAATAGCGATTTAATATATTTGCCTAAGAAAAAGAAATAAATAATTTACTATGAACTCAAAACACATCCTGATCACAGGACTTATCTTATTATTCGCATTCCAGTCACCCGTATTACAGGCTCAGAAGAAATCCAAGGACAATGGGCTAAAACAGCAACTTGATAATGTCAGGGCCAGGGATTTAAGGAATTTTGGAAGCATTATTGAAAACGAAATCACTGTTGGTTATTACATGTTTTCAAAACTGGAAAAAACAGGAGGAGGCATGGCGATGTACCAGATTGAGATTTTTGATGAAAATCTTAAAAGTAAGAAGACTATAAAACTGGAAAGATCAAAAACAGCCCAGCTGGTAGAAATGAATTACAATGGAGCGGCTTTTTTTTTAATGATGACCAATAAAAAGGGTGTTGATATGGTGACCTATAATAAAGAGGGCAAGAAATTGGGTGAAATCAACATTAAAAAAGTAAACAAATACGAAAGAATGCGCATTTCGCAGGCATTGCAAAGCCAGGAATCCAGCAACGCTTCTGTATACTCCAGCAACGATCAGGGTTTTATTCGTCAAACTTTTGTTAAGAATAAAAAACTCGGTTACAGTGTTGAAGCTTATTCAAATGATTTGAAGTTAATCTGGAAATACAGTTCAGACGCAGCTTCGCCTAAGATTGAAGGGGTAGATATCATGTATGCTTCAGCAAAGTATGTCACATTGCTTAGGTCGGAGAAGAAAAATATGACAACCAAGGATGTAGACAATCATGTCATCATGCTGGATGCTGAAAGTGGTGATAAACTGTTTGAGATTCCAATGAAGGAAATTTCTGATTTAAGCGTTCTGGGATGCCATGTAGATGAGGATAAAAAGGAGGTAATTTTTAACGGGGAATATTTTGGAAAAGGTAAAAACATCTATAAAGCTAAAAGTGAGGGCTTGTATATGATGAAGGTTGACATGAGCGGAAAAGAGTTGAAAATGGAAAAAATGTCCTGGAAAACTGACTTGCTAAGCCTGACAGTGAAAGATGAAGAAAAGGGAAAGTCTAATGACAACATGCGTTTTTATATACACAAGGTGTTTACGGCAGCCAATGGCAATACATACATAGTTGCCGAACAATATAAGAAAATTGTTTCTGCTTCGGCAGTTGCGATGAACGCATTAAGTGCAATGGCCGGCGGTGGCGGTAACAGCAATTTAAGCAATATTTCCATTAAGATTTATAATATAGTCTATATGGTTTTAGATCCTGACTTTAAATTGATAGACAAACAGGTAGTAAAGAAAAAATACTCCGAATTTTATCTTGAAAAAGGGTATGAGTTTGTTTCAGCAACATTACTTGCACATTACATCAAAGCCAATGGATGGTTCGACTATCAATTTTCTACCAGAAATGCCGACAAGACAGGTTTTACAGCATATTATATAGATTTAAACAGAAAAGGAGCCGATGGCAAGAAAAATGATGCCGTAATAGGTACAATTTCTTTGCTGGGTGAATCTGTTGAAACCAAGAGAACACCTTTTAACACAGAATTTTCCCGAGTATTCATTAACCCGGCTAAAGAGGGTAATATTTTAATTGGTGAATTCTGGAGAAGTAAAAGCCGTCTGATGCTGAGGATTGAACCAATGCAATAAGCTTTTTTAATCTTAATGGAATCCTAATAAGGATTGCAAATATCTGATTAATGCCACAATTTTGTCAGTAATTGATTATACATTTCCCGGAAGGTAATGATGCCGGTATTAGCCGGGTTTCGGCGTAACTTTATTTTCACCCTCTTTCAATATCCCCCTGACATTCCGATACCGGGCTTGGTAATACTAAATGGCTCCGGCTTAAATTGAATGTCCTCTAAATGGTGAAACTAAAAAAGGAAGTGTATTATAATGCAATTTATGACCAAACAAATGATTGTTAATTAATTTGAACAAATTAGGGTAACGTAAGTCATTTTAATATCCTATTAATATTGGAAAAAATCGTTGATTTAAGCGTTATTCTTCACAAGTTGACTTGATAATCCAATCAATAAATCAAATTTTAAAAAACAATCTCTTTCACTTAATTTCGCGGTCGGGTAAATTTAAATAAACAACATGAAATTTGATATCATTGTCATAGGCAGCGGCCCCGGTGGCTACGTTGCCGCCATCCGCGCCTCACAACTCGGAAAGAATGTAGCCATCATAGAAAAAGCTGAACTCGGCGGTATCTGCCTTAACTGGGGTTGCATACCTACCAAAGCTCTTCTTAAATCGGCTCAGGTTTTTGAATACCTCAAGCACAGCGCCGATTACGGTATTGTTTCAGACGGCGGAAAAGCAGACTTTGCCGCAATCGTTAAACGCAGTCGCGGTGTTGCCAATGGCATGAGCAAAGGCATAGAATTTCTGATGAAAAAGAATAAAATCACCGTTATCAAAGGTGCTGCAAAACTGGCAGGCAACAAGAAAGTGGAGGTTGATGCAGAAGGTAAAAAAGAAACGCATGAAGCGGACCATATCATAGTGGCAACAGGCGCTCGCAGCCGCGAGTTGCCGGGAATCAAAATGGATGGTAAAAAGGTAATAGGATACCGCGAAGCCATGGTATTGCCCGAACAACCTAAAAGCATGGTTGTTATAGGATCAGGCGCTATCGGAATGGAGTTCGCCTATTTCTACAATGCACTCGGAACCAAAGTGACAGTCGTTGAATTTATGCCGCGGGTACTTCCTGTGGAGGATGAGGAAGTGTCTAAGCTGATGGAGAAATCCTATAAAAAGAACGGTGTCGAAATAATGTGCGACAGCGCAGTCGAAAATGTTGACACAGCAGGCAAGGGTTGTAAAGTTAATGTAAAAACCAAAACCGGAAATGTCGTTATCGAGTGTGACATTGTGCTTTCAGCAGCAGGCATTGTTTCAAATCTGGAAAACCTGGGTCTTGAAGCAGCCGGAGTTAAAACCGATAAAGGCAAGGTGCTTGTAGACGACAATTATAAAACCAATGTAGCAGGTGTATACGCTATAGGCGATATCGTTCACGGTCCTGCACTTGCTCACGTTGCCAGTGCCGAAGGAATTATCTGCGTTGAAGCTATTGCCGGTTTACACCCGCATGCTTTAAATTACAACAATATCCCGGGTTGCACCTATTGCCATCCCGAGGTAGCATCAGTTGGACTTACCGAAGCTCAGGCCAAAGAAAAAGGTTATGAAATCAAGGTAGGTAAATTCCCTTTCTCAGCCAGCGGAAAAGCTTCTGCCAGCGGACATAAGGACGGATTTGTAAAAGTGATTTTTGATGCCAAATATGGCGAATGGCTGGGTTGTCATATGGTAGGTGAAGGCGTAACCGATATGATAGCCGAAGCAGTTGTTGCACGTAACCTTGAAACTACAGGACACGAAATCATCAAGTCTGTACACCCGCACCCAACCATGAGCGAAGCTATTATGGAAGCTGTAGCCCAGGCTTATAACGAGTGCATACACCTGTAAACTTTTTCAAAGCTTAAATGTCAGTCAAAGATCAACTAAAACAAATACTTTCCGAGCGCATCATGATTATTGATGGCGCTATGGGAACCATGATACAAACCTATAAACTGACTGAAGAAGATTACAGGGGAGAACGATTTAAAAATATCACACAGTCGGTCAGAGGTAACAACGACCTTTTAGTACTTACGCAACCGGAAATTATCAAGGAAATTCACCGGAAATTTATGGATGCAGGTGCTGATATTATAGAGACTAAT
>CAZRKA010000224.1:0-4280 GCA_964600345.1 uncultured Chitinophaga sp.
GCAAATGATTTAAAAGTTAGTTTAAAACGGTCAACCGTATTTAGGCATCGACAAAGCTTTAATCTTTAGTCTTTAATCTTTAGTCTTTAATCTCCTAATTCAATTATTATTGTATTTCCATTTCCGGTCTTGCAATGAATAACGAACTGAAATACTGGTATCTTAGAAATCACAAGCTGTTCTGGGTGCTGAATAACCAGGATATCAAACAGTTGTGTATAATAACCGGCTTCAGACATGCTAAGAAAGGTGAAATTGTTTATCTTTCATCTTCAGACGAAGCGCGTATCTATCTGCTTAAAAAAGGCAGCCTCAAAATCGTTAAGATTGATGATGACGGAAACGAACTGATCAGAGACATTATTTTAAAAGGAGATCTCTTCGGACAACTGGAATTTGACGGAAACGCAGAAAATGGGGAATACGCAGTGGCACTGACAAATGATGTTACTATATGCAGCTTCCTGCACGACGACTTCGAAAAAGTACTTTTTAAACACCCGGATCTGGCAGTGTCTTATATCAAAATAGTGGGATTCCATCTTAAAAGAATACGGAACAACTATGCCAATCTGATGTTCAGAAATGCACGTGAAAGATTGAATCTGTTCCTTAAGGAATGGTATCAAAAAGAAGGGAATGAAATAAACCGGGTAATAGTGTTAAAAAATTACCTGACTCAAAGCGATATTGCTCAGATAATTTGTACCTCGCGCCAAACCGCGACGCAATTGCTTAACGATATGGAACACGAAGGCATTTTAAAGTATGAACGTAAGCAAATACAAATATTTAAACCTGAATTGCTGTAAGTAGTTATAAAGATAGATAAGAGTCAGTTAATAAAAACTCTCTTCTTAACTCAGCTCGTCTCCGGCCTCGTTGTAAATCGTAAAGTTGGTAAGGTGATAGTTGCCGTCTGATACAATTTTCACCCATTTTTTATGTTTCCATAACCACTTATAGCGCACGCTTTTGAGTCCGCCTTTGGTCAGATAGGCTTTGATGATTGGGTTTACCTTCAGCCTGAGTTTACTGATATTCTGAGTATCCCAGATATAAGCGAGTTTTTCTTCTATATTATCGCTGAGCAGCATACTTGAAACTACCGTTCCTGTGCCGTTACAGCTCGGACAAAGTTCAGCCGTATTGATATTAATCTCAGGTCTTACGCGTTCACGGGTAATCTGAACCAGTCCAAATTTGCTCATTGGCAAAATATTGTGTTTGGAACGGTCAGTCTTCATAGCCAGTGTAAGGGCATCGAACAGCTCTTTGCGATGCGATGGATTCTTAAGGTCTATGAAATCAATGACGATGATACCTCCCAGATCGCGTAATCGAAGCTGTCTGGCTATTTCTTTGGTGGCTTCCAGATTTATTCTGAGGGCGTTTTCCTGCTGATTTTCTGATGAACTCGTTTTGCGGCCGCTGTTGACGTCAATCACATGCATGGCTTCGGTGTGTTCTATTATGAGATAAGCACCATTGCTGAACATGACATTTTTGCCAAAAGAACCTTTTATCTGCTTGTCTATTCCAAAATGCTGGAAAATCGGAACCTTGCTGTTGTAAATGCGGATAATTGATTCTTTGCCCGGGGCTATATTGCCGATGTATTCTTTGAGTTTGCCGGCGTATTCAGCGTCATTGACGTGAATATTGACAAAGTTGTCGTTTAGCAGATCGCGAAGCAGTGATTCGGTCCTCGAAATTTCGCCTAATACTTTAAATGGCGGTTTGGCATTCCTTGCCATTTTAACCAGAGTCTCCCATTTGGAGAGCAGGTTGTTAAGATCCAGTTCAATTTCTTCTATTCCGGCTTCTTCGGAAATAGTTCTGACGATGACACCGAAATTTTTAGGTTTCAGTTTATCTATCATCTGTTTCAGACGTTTTTTGTGATCGGCGTCCGAAATTTTCTTAGATATTGATGTGTTTTTACCGAAGGGAACAAGAACGCAGAATCTGCCTGCAAAAGAAATGTCACAGGTAATTCTCGGCCCTTTGTTGCCAATAGGCTCTTTAAAAATCTGAACCAGTACCTCGTCGCCTTTTTTAAGAAGTTCGGTAATCTTGCCTGTCTTGACAATTTCCTCCTCCTTTTCAAATTCGTCGAGCTGAGGATTTTTAAGGCCTCCCTGAGATACAATTTTGGTTAGTTTGAGTACAGATCTGAAATTAATACCCAGATCGGTGTAATGCAGAAACGCGTCTTTCTCATGTCCGACATCGAGAAATGCGGCATTAAGATTTGGCATGATCTTTTTGACTCTCGCCAGATAAACATCCCCGATCTGAAAAGACGAGACCGAGTCCTCCTTGTGGAGTTCTGTGAGTTGTTTGTTATAAAGTAAGGCTAAATCAATGCCATTTGAGTTGCGATCAATGACAAGCTCATTCACAATTCAGAAAAAATTAAAATGGATACTATTTTTTCTTGTGACGGTTTTTTCTCAACCTTTTTTTGCGTTTGTGAGTGGCAATTTTGTGTCTTTTTCTTTTTTTTCCGCTTGGCATAATGAATATCTTTTATTAAATTTTATTTTAAAGCCCGGGCTTTGTTTTCCCAGACTATTGCTTCGTTCTCGTTCCCCAGACTCCTGTATATTCCGCTCAATTCGAGGTAGAATTCCCGGTTTTGGGGTTGCAAAGATACTAATTTTTTGAATCTGGCAATAGCTTTTTCTGTCTGATTTGATTCAAGTGCCAGTTTGCCCAGGTAATACAGACCATCTATATGATTAGAATCTGCTTTGACAACCTCTCTCAGGAGCAGGGCGGGTTTCATTAGATCCATCTCGTTCTCAGGCTTTTTCAGGTTATTGAGATTATATATGCTAACAGCCAGATCAACTTTGGCATCCAGATTAGCGGCGTCTGTTTCCAGGCATTTTTCGAGGTTGTACTTGGCCTTCCTGAAAAGCATAAGCTCATTCTCGTGGGCTTCAGTCGCCATCAGGTAATATCTGGCGGCCATGTGATAGCGGTATGGTGATTTTTGTATACCCGCCAGTCTCTCTGAAAGAACTGCCGCATAGATATACTGTTTCATTGTATCCAGCAATCTGACTGAGAGGGAGAGTCTGCCGGTGTCATTCGACTGCAGAATATCGGGTTTTACAAGGTCGGTGCTGTTGCCAATATTTTTCAGGATATTGGAAAATGCTACTTCGTTCTGAGCCTGCATTGTCTCCGAGCGCTCTTTGTCGAGAGCTTTGAAATCGATACTGGCTTCCTTTTTGTTTAGCCCCAGATAAGATAGGGATACCGTTAAAACGATAAAAGCAATCATTAAGATTGCTTTTATTGGCTTGAGTTTCATGCCGCGAAATTAGTAATCTTTTTCTTCTTTTTTAGGTACAAAATCAGGCGGAATGCTTGTTTTGATCTTTTCGAGGAAAACTTTCGCAGGCTTGAATTTTGGAATAAAATGTTCGTCGATAACCAGGGCGGTATTCTTGGAAATGTTTCTGGCTATCTTTTTTGCCCTTTTCTTCAGAATAAAACTTCCGAACCCTCTAAAGTAAATGTTTTCGCCTGAAGCCATATTGTTTTTCATCACTTTGAAGAAAGATTCCAGGGCTTCTGTAACAATTACTTTGTCAATTCCGGTTTTTTCTGAAATTTCGCTGATAATTTCTGCTTTGGTCATATTGTTTATTGTAATTATATTTTCAAATGTCGGGATTTTAACTTATTTAAACACAAATCTATGCAAAATGTTTTAGAAATAATATCATGGTATAAAAAAAATTTAAGGGAGCTGCTCTGGCGTCAGACAGTCGACCCCTATAAGATATGGCTTTCGGAAGTGGTTTTACAGCAGACTCAGGTTGTGCAGGGAAGCGCATATTATGCCCGTTTTATTGAGGAATTCCCCGATATCAGGGCTCTCGCGGCTGCCGGTGAACAGGAAGTGTTAAAGCTTTGGCAGGGACTCGGATATTACTCAAGAGCCAGAAACCTGCATAAAACCGCCAAAATCATTGTTGATCAATATCATGGAAAATTTCCCGACGATTATAAAAGTCTGCTGGCTATGCCGGGCATTGGCGATTACACTGCTTCTGCAATCATGTCTTTTGCCTTCGGAAAACCTTATCCGGCGCTAGACGGCAATGTTTACAGGGTCATTTCCAGATTATATGATATAGAACTGGCAATAAATGAACCTGCCAGCCGCAGGGTTTTTATGGAAATTTTGAATAGTTTGATAGAAAAGGCAAATCCGGCTGATTTCAATAACGCCATGATGGAGCTCGGAGCTTTGATATGCA
>CAZRKA010000225.1:0-4257 GCA_964600345.1 uncultured Chitinophaga sp.
TCAGGGTACTATAATTGATTCCATATCCATATTTGAGATTGATATGGATGGAATATGGGAAACCAAAAGTGGATGTATAAGACCTAACACAAAATACTATTGGGCCAAGAATATTGGTCTGGTCAAAAAAGACATGAATAGATGTAATTATTCGTGGGAGTTAATAGATTACAAATTACTACCGTAAGAAATATAAGCATCAAAATATGTATCAATCAAAACAATTATTTGTCATTTTATTTTTCTTAGTGTCCTTGATACTGAATGCCTGTTGTGATGATCAGCGCAATGATATTCCCGGTAAACAATGCGAATTAGTTCCCGACGAGTATTATTTTTATTCTTTAGGCGAGTCTAAGGATTATATGTATTTCAAAGAAGGGACCTGGTGGGTATATAAAAATACAGTTACCAACGAAATTGATACAATTTCTGTTTATCAGGCGAAATTAGATACTGTAATAATAAAAGGTTCTGAGGGATATTCATATCAAAGAATTTATACATGTGAATCGGCATCTGTTAGAAATCGGAGCAAAAAATATCCATATCAATATGATTGGTACTCAAGAGTTAAAAATCCGGATGCAAGTGGTTCTCCACCTTCACCATTAATTGAAAAGGTCCTTTGGGAAAAAATCAGAAGTCAAGGTTATACTACACAATGTTTCGTAACACCGTCAAAATTACATTCAAGAACAGATATAGATTTAGTGATAAAAGACACATCACTAATTGTTGCCGGAAAATATTATACAAATGTTCAGGTTTTCAAAATAGAAAGGTCCAATGCATATTTTGATATATTAGATACAGAACCATTTAATTCTGAACATTATTCGCTTTTATATTACGCCAAACATTACGGACTCATCATGCAGATTAAGTATAACAGCAAGATTGCGATAGAACTTCTTGACTGTAAAATAATCCAATAAGCACGGAATTAAACAATACCTGAGTTAACATTCACCTCAAAACCTCCACTACTCCCTTTATCTCGTGAAACCTGTTGTAAACATCCCTGATGTCTGCTTTGTAAATATAGATGCCTTGTTGATACTTGTCTGCAAACCATCGTTCATTGGGATCATTGCTTTCGAATACTTTTTCTCCCCAGCGGTTGTATATTTCTATATGGTATTCGGTAACAAATGCTTTTTGCAAAGGATGAACTCCAAACGACTCGTTGATTCCATTGCCATCGCTTGAAAAACCCGTAGGGAAATAAAATTCGATTTTTCTCAATACAGGAATGCGCAATTCACTTGTGTCAAAACATTGCCCCTGATTGGCAGCAATCAGTAACACGACAGCATATCCGGTATCCGGATAAGTATAAACAGGATCTTTTACAGAAGCACTGTCACCATTCCCAAAATACCATTTCCACGAATCGGATGATTTTGACTGATTGATGAAATTGAATTGAATACCGGAGCTGCCGGCATCGAAATGCGCAAAGATGAAATCTGCCACAGGCCGTTCAAATATTTGAACAGTTAATGAATCATTCCCGTTGCAAACAGAAGATGTATTGGCTGTCACACTTACTTTTTGCGAACCGGTCTGTGGAAATACGCGCTTTAAAATACTGCCGGTGTCAGAAACGATCGTGTTGTTGATCGACCATTGAATGCTTTTAAGCTGCAAACTATTATCTTTTTTTATACTGAATTCGGTTTCGTCTCCCAGACAAAGGTTTTTGGCATTCAACTGAATCAGAGGTTTTGATGAAATGGTAATGTATGCTGTGTCGGAAGGATTACTGCATTGGTCAGTAAGCTGAGCTTTATATACTTTTTCTTTTCCACCCGGATTAGCCGTATAAGTAAGCGCCTGGCTTAAAAATCCATTTTCGTCAAACCATTTGATACGGTATTGCCCGGATTTGCCTCCGCTTAGCACCGGCGTCAGCAATGTAGAATTCAAGGGGCAGGAATCGGCACCGGTTATTTTTATTTCAAGAGCAGGAAGCAATTGAATCTGTATTTGAGCTGTATCAGATGCCATACAGCCGTCTGTGGCGATCGCATATCTTTTTATCTGTGTTCCGGAATTATAAATGTGCCTGATAATTTGAGTATCGCCGCTTCCGGCAGGATTAAAATTATCGTCCTTCCAGATTGAATTGTATACACCTGACCCACCGCTTACAACGGATTGAATTACTTCTGTATTGCCATAGCAAATACTGTCCTTGCCTGTCACTGAAATTTTCAATCGGGGTAATACGCGGATATTCAAATTTGTTGTGTCATTGACAACAGTGCATGCATCCGATACGATATACTGTACTGAAATTTTATACGCTGTATCTTTTCCTGATATTTTAGTGTCGATGATCAGGCTATCGCTGTTCCAGCCTGCCTGATTGTCAATCAGCCATTGATGCAAATAATTAATGCCTCTGCCACCTGATCCGGCACCTTTAATCTTAATTCTGTGACCATGACAGATGCTGGTGTCGGCGGATCCGGGTGATAGTATCTTTGACACAATATCGGGGTAAACCGAATAGGTGAATGATTGTACAGCTTTATCCGGCATGCAATTGTCGGATAAACTAACCCTGATATTTCCGGGCTTATCTGCCGTAATCTGCAATGAATCTGCATTGGACAAGGTATCTCCTGTTGACAAATCCGTCCATACAAAACGATAAGCCTGAGAGTAACCTCCCGATCCTCCTGCTTTCCAGGTATAGATACTTCCCTTGCAAAGGGTGCTGTCTCTTGTATTTAAAGAGAGAGACAAAGTATCTCTTGTTTGAATAAGATAAACGGATGTGTCGTTCATTCCGCTGCAATTGTCTCTAAGCAAAAGCCTCAATTGTTTAGTCCCAATCCAGTTAAGCGGCAAAGTATAAAGGAAAGTGTCTGCCGCTTTATTTGTTCCGGCTTTTCTGTTCGACCAGATGTTAGTGACACCTTTTTCCTGCCATTGCCAGCTTAAATAAGCGGGCAGACTGCCTTTGAAGCCGGCGGTGAAGGCACTGCCCTGTCCCGGACAAAGGGCAGTATCTCTGTTTAACACTGTGTTAATGGATTTACTTTTTCTAACTTTCAG
Organism: uncultured Chitinophaga sp.; assembly: GCA_964600345.1. GTDB lineage: Bacteria > Bacteroidota > Bacteroidia > NS11-12g > UBA955 > JABMMZ01. Next base: position 3,070 of record CAZRKA010000225.1, read on the forward strand.
GGTAAAACTTTTAAAGGCATTTTTGGGCATGCAGTTGTCGCTCAGGAACAGGGTAAACTGTACCGAATCTTTTTCGGCAGGCGGCAGTGTATAAATTAGAGTATCGCTGAGTTTGCCCGAACCCGACTTTGGAAAGCTGAAATTTCCCTTACTGTCTCGTGCAGACCATTGCCAGTTGTAGTTAAGTGAATCGCCGCCGTCGAATTCTGCGATGATGGGCATGCTTCCGTTCAGACAAACGCCGGTGTCGGGTGCTGTCAAGAATTTAATTGAAAGATCGCTACGAACACGAACCGTTTTGTAGGCCGTATCAGCTTCACCGCAACCCGAACTGTCAGCAATGATGATTTGATAAGTTGTAGTTGAAAGAGGCCATACAAGTGTTTCGCGTTTGTTGCTATCCTGCATATTGTATTTGGGGCTCCAGGTCCATTTTGTACCTCCGACAGCACTTATCTGAAGCGTGTCGCCTTTGCAAATCACCGTATCGGGGCCCGGACTTGCTTTGTCTCTGGAATAAATGAGTAGCTTTAAAGAATCCAGCTTATAGAAACTCTGTGCCTGGGGTGAAGTGGATCGGATTCGTATTCTGTAAAGCGGACTGCTCTTCACGTCAAACATCGGCAACTGTCCGATAATAGTTCCTGAATCTTTGGATTGAATGCTGCCGAGTATTCTTTGTTTGCCTGTAAATTCTCCATTTTCGTCGCTGAGTTCGGCGTAAAACACATTTGAATCTGCAAACTCTCCGATTTTGGTATATGGCACCCTGAAAGTGTCTCCGGCACAATAAGGGCCGGAAGAAACGGGTCCCCTGAATATGGCATAGTCGTATGTTTTGCCAATGAATCCGTCACCATTATTGCCTTTTGCTTTAAACGGTCCGAAAAAAACCGAGTCGTTTTCAAAGTAGCCTCCGAAATAAAGATTGCTCGAATTGTCGACACCCATTGAACTGAAGGGATAAAAGGTGCGGAAGCCCCAGAGTATGTTGCCTCTGATATCAACCTTGAGATTCATACCCCAGTACTGATACTGACCCGGGTACTGCGAAGGGCCCATATAAGAAACACCGTCATAGGCAATTGGCAATAACCTTTCATAAACCTGATGCGAGATGTATAAGTACTCATCCTTGAAATTGATGACAGAGGCGTAATCGTTTCTTTTGGCATAACTGGTTGAGGC
>CAZRKA010000226.1:0-4242 GCA_964600345.1 uncultured Chitinophaga sp.
GTTTGGTGTCCAGTCCAGTATATTTTTAACACCTCCGTATAGCTTTATTCTTTTATGGCCATTGTATACCAGTTGAAGATTTTGAATGCTCCACCATGGTGAATTTGTTTTTCTGGGATCAAGTGGCCCCAATACGGGCAATCGCATGGGACTATAAAGGTTTCCTGTATAATCCAGACTGAACTTTTGTTTACCGAACAGATAAGAGGCCGACCAGGTAGCGGAAAATTTCTCGGTTAATATCTGTGCAGTCTTTATCTTATTGTTCATGCTGAATACTTCCATATATGTGCAACCGGCAATCAGTTTTAGGTTTTTACCAGCATTGAGGTCAAAATTGGCGCTTAAACCCCTGCTAACTGCATAACCCTTCAGATTGTCGTATATAATTGAATTGACGTCTGTTTCGTAATCAGCGATAATCCTGTTGCCAAATCGGGTGTAAAAGGCACTGAAATCTATACCAAGTACCTTGTTTTTTTTGAGTAAAATGCGGCTCAGAAAATTAAAATTGACATTCATGGATCGTTCCGGCAGCAGTTCGTTTTTTATCACTACATTTCTTGCTCCTGTAAGCGCAGCATGATCTTCGGTAAAAATGTTGACTACCCTGTAACCGGTGCCGGCGTTTAACCTCATTGTTGTGTAAACATTGTAATTGTATTTCCACGCAATTCTGGGCGTTAAAATATGTCCGTGAACCGAATTGTGATCATATCTCAGTCCACCCAGCAGGCGGTGTTTTCTGTTAAGTTTAACTTCATCCTGAATAAATATACCAGGAAGAAGAACCGACTGTGGTTTATTATTGATTATTCCGGAATTAATTGAAGATGTTGCCGGCGTATTGTCGTCGTAAAAAGTATGTCTGAAAGTTAAACCGCTTAACAAATCGTGAATACCTTTCTTTTTATCCCAAAGCAACTGGCTGAAAAAGATGCGTTGTTCGGCCATAAATGGCACATTGCCGTAGTAACTATTCTGAAGGTGACGGTTATATGAAAATGTGAAATTCAGTTTTTCGCTGATTGGCAGTTCGTAATTGCCCATCAGTTCAAACCTTTTGGTAAAAATACTTTCAGCATATATACTGTCTCCGCCTCTGAATTCACTGCTCCATCTTGTTTCTCCTCCCCAGCGGTCCTCATAAAAATACCTTGCTGCCAGACCCATAGCTTTCATTGATTTCCGGTTGAAACTCCATTTCTGGAAAAGTGATATCCTGTGCTGCAGAGTTACATCGGTAAATCCGTCAGAGTTTTTATCAATTTTGTTTCCGAAATTATAATAGTTTAATCCGTTAAGCACTTTGGCATATTTCCCTTTTTTGGAAGAATAAGCAAAGTCGGCATTATACTCACCCCAACTTGTGGCAAATACATCTGCGCTGAAAAGAGGTGCATTATTGGGACGCTTTGTTATAACGTTTATAAGACCACCAACGGCTTCGCTGCCATAGAGTGATGAAGCAGGGCCTTTAACGATTTCGAGACGCTCGACCAGAGAATTTGGTATGCCCGAAAGACCGTAAACTGTAGACAAACTGCTTACTATCGGCATTCCGTCAATTAAAACCATAGTGTATGGCCCTTCCAACCCGTTGATGTGTATATCGCCCGTATTGCATATATTGCAGTTAAGCTGAGGTCTGACGCCATTGACATTCTGTAAGGCATCAAACAAATTCGGGGTAGGGTTCTTTTTGAAATAAGCCTGCTGATATACTTCTACCGGAACAGGACTTTCAGATCTCCGTACGGTTTTTTGAGTTCCCGTCACTACAAAGTCCCTGAAAGTTTCCATTATCAGTATCATATCAATTCTGATTCTAAAGGTATCTGAGCCTGATATCTGATAATTATTTTTAAATGTTTTATGTGTCTCTGCCTGACAGTTTAATTCGAACGTGTTAAATTTAAAATCGTCCACCGTCGCAAGTCCGTTACTGTCTGTTTCAAGTATTTTTGGATGTCCTGTTATTCTGATTACAGCACTCTTTAAAGGTTGATTCTGGGAATATACCATAATTTCCAGACGCCTGCCCTGGGCAAATAATCCGCTTATAGTTATAAGCAACAACAGCAGTAATATATAAAATTGACGCAACACTTTACCTAGTTTTGGGGGCAAAATTAATAAAGTTAGACCAATCTAACAAATTTAGTTTGATATATTTTTATATCTTTGCAATAATGTTGTCTTATACAGAAGAAAATTATCTGAAAGCTTTGTTTCGCATTACCCATGAGAACAACCGTAAAACGGAAGCGGGAACCAATGAACTGGCTACCCAGCTGGGTGTTAAACCAGCTACGGTTAATGATATGCTTAAGAAACTGAAGGAGAAGAAACTGATTGATTACGAAAAATACGGCAAGATCAGAATGACCCCCAAGGGATTGAAAGCAGGGGTAGAGGTTTTGAGAAAACACCGTTTATGGGAAACTTTCCTTTACGAAAAGCTTGATTTCAGCTGGGATGAAGTTCACGAAGTAGCCGAGCAACTTGAACATATTCAGAGTGCCAAATTAATTGAAGCTCTTGATAAATTTCTGGATTATCCGCAGTTTGATCCTCATGGCGATGTGATTCCAAATGCCAGAGGCGAAATGAAACATGTTTACGAGCTAACTCTGGCTGATATAGAACCAGGACAACAATGCAAAATGGTGGCTGTAAAAGACAATTCTGCTCCTTTTTTACAATATGTAATAGAACTGGGTTTGGGAATAAATAACCGGATTAAACTTATATCCCGTAGTTCATTTGATGATATGCTGCTGATTGAGGTCGACAAGAAACGAAATGGTGTCAGTCTCAAGTTTGCAGAGAATATATATGTAGAACGTCGTTAAGAAGAACCTTATTTAGCTCTGCATGGCCTCGGCTCTGCTCTGTTCTAAAGTGCGTTCAAATACTTCTGCGGCTTGTGCGCCTGAAATTCCGTATTTCCGGTCGAACACAAAGAACGGAACTGCTCTGATACCAAGTTGCGAAGCCTCATAAGCGTCCAGTTCGACCAGATCTGCATACCGGCCGGATTTTAGAATCTCAAGACATTCTTCAGTGTCAAGCCCTGTTTCACCGGCAATCAAAGCAAGTGTATGGTGGTCTGCAATGTTTTTACCTTCAGTAAAATAGGCGGAAAATAATCTTTCTTCCATTTCACTGCCCAGGCCTTTTGTTTTAGCGAACTGTATCAGTCTGTGAGCATCGGCAGTATTGGCAACTATAGCTTTGTCCAGATTATAATTGAGTCCTGCCTCAGCAGCCATCTTGCTTACCTGTTTGTTCATATTGGCGGCGTGTTCTACTGTCCAGCCTTTAATTTCAGCCAGATGTTCATTCAGACTTATTGTTCCGTCACTTTTTAAATCAGGATTTAACTGAAAGCTTTTCCATTCTGTCACAACCTCATTCCTGAACCCGGATTTTTCGAGTGCCTCTTCATATCTTCTTTTACCAATATAGCAAAATGGACAAGCCACGTCACTCCATATTTCTACTTTCATGGTGCAAAGTTACGTGTCTGTTTTTCCTGAAGGAAATGGATACTGTGATAGGTTTATCAATAAAACCTATTAAATAAAATTGAGCTATAGATTTTTATCTTGGCAATTGAACAATAGCCCCTGAACCGCTTCCAAGAACGGTTGTCGGATTTTTCCCATCCCATTTAGTTGCTCTCAGATACTCTATATACAGTGGGGTGAGTTGCATTTGTTCCTTGCGTATAGCCTCTGCCCGTCCGGCGGCTGCAATGACAGCCTGAGCACTGTCACCGCGGGCAACGGCAATTTTTTTAAGTGCTTCAGCTTCGGCAACTTTCTTTTCATTTTCGGCAACCTGTACTTCCTGAATGGCTTTGGTTTTAGCTTCAATGGCTTGTCTTAATGCATCAGGCGGCACTATATTGGTCCTGAGCTGACTGATAATAAACCATTTTCCGGTTCGTTTCAAAGCTTCGGTAATGATAGCAGATTCAAATTTTTCTCTGTTATTGAATATATCGTCAACTGCCCAGGTATTGGCCACATCATTAACCGAGCTGATGATGGCATTCATCAGCCATTCCTGTTCAACCTGACTGAGTGGGCGTCTCAGGTTCTGGAACATATCACCTATGTTACCCGGAATGAGCGAATAGTTAAATGAAGGTTTAATGGTAGTCTGGAATCCGCCCTTTGTAATTACAACCTGTTCGGGATAATCTATATGTTGCTGAAAAGTCGGAAATTCGTA
>CAZRKA010000227.1:0-4229 GCA_964600345.1 uncultured Chitinophaga sp.
TAATTCGATGCAATTCGGATATGCTCATGTGGTTAATTCACGTGATAAATCCGGGATGATTAACAGAGAAATGCAACTGGTGCTGGATACTGTCTATTCAAGTATTACAGCAATTGATGGTTTATACAGGGTGCTTTGGGTTAGGGGTGGAAATAGCCCGTTTAATGAAGAAGAAAATGTGGCAGAAACGGATACTTCAGAGAATGATGATCAGGAACAAAGCGAAGAAGATATTTCTGTGCAGGTTGATTATTCAGATGAAATGGGAGTCTGGAGAAGCAATTGGGGTTTGGCAGACTTAAATGGAAACTTACTCCTGGATACTATTTACGATTATCCCTCCGGTATAATTTATGATCTTGTATTCTTAAGTAAAAACGGGCAACATGGTGTAATGAATTTAAACGGAAAAGAGGTAATACCATTTGAATATGACAGAATACAATTACTTGATTCGAATATACTAATGTGCAACAAGGCTGGTAAATACGGACTTTATGACAGAAACGGAAGGATGATATTGCCAATTGTTTACGATGACATTACTTTGTTTTTGAAAAATTCAGGTTTGGCTTATCAGGGAGATAGCGTCTTTTTAATAAATAAGTACGGCAAAGCCATTTTAATAAATGATTCACTATTGTGGAATCCTGACTTTTCTTTGCAGGATTCACTGGAGTTTGGTTATATTAATGAGTTAACAGATGATGAAAACAATCAAAGAAAAATTAGCATGAACTTTGAGGATATAGATACATTGACCTACCAAAATAACCTTCAGGCGTTGAGCGCGTTAAGCAATACAAAATTAAAAAAAGGGATTGAAAATACATTGCTTTTTGAAAGGATGAAAAACTACACGCTTGAATCTCAGATTTTTCCCGATAATATGTACTTCGAATTATTGTATTCGTCCAATTTCAGTAGAGAATATTACTATTTTTCGGATCATGGCTATAGCAGCACAGAAACTGCCTTTAAAATAATAAGCGTTAACAAAAATTCAGTCTCGGTTTTGAAAATTACTTACGAATTGGGATGGATGTTCTACATGGCAGATTACCAGACGTGTACCTATTATTTACAAAATGACAGTTTAAAATTTGTCGAACTTAAATCATTGTTTTTGCCGGGATATGAAGATTTCCTGCAACAGCAGATACTCCTTGCATTAAGTAAAACAGATAATCCTGAAATCAGTTGCAGCATCCCGGAAATGCTACTAGCATCTGTTGAAAATGGATTTTCTATCGAGAAGGAAGGTCTGGGATTTTATTTAAATGCTTTAGACAGTTATTTCAGGGAAGAAGAGGAGCCGATTAAAATTCTGATTCCTTATGATCAGTTAAAATCCATCATTAGAAAAGAAGGATTATTATCCGAATTTATAGATTAAGTATGCGACAAGGTTTTGTAAAACTCAACCCACTTCGCACTTACAGCGCGGTTTCCATATAACTCTTCAGCAAGTTTTTTTCCCTGAGTTGCAATTCTGTTTCTTAATTCATTATCTTCAAGTAGTCGAATAACAGCTTCTGTAAATTCGGCTTCTTTATCTGCAATCAGACAATGTGTTCCGTGAATAAGCGGAATACCCTTTGCCCCGAATGAAGTGCTCACAACCGCTTTGCCTGCCAGCATAGCTTCAATTGTTTTGATACGAATTCCACTTCCGCTTTTTAAAGGAACTACCAGTATAGATTTGTCAGCACTAAATTCAACAACACTATTTACTTCCCCCAAGACCTTGAAAGATTTATCTGCCCATTTCCTGTAAGCTTTGGGCATGTTTTTACCAGCCATATAAAATACAGCGTTCTTGTTTTTTTGCTGGATCAATGGCCATATTCCTGAGTGAAACCATGCCATGGCCTCCTGATTTGGATACCATTCCATTGAACCTATATGGTAAATTGTATTGTAATTGATGGGCACATCCTTCACGATAACAGGTTCTATGCCCGCAGGAATGCTCAGAGAATGACCTTTAAATCCCATTTCGTCAATATTTTTCTTGTCGGCTTCGGTTATACAGACTACCGCATCAAAACAATGTACAATGCGCTTTTCGAATTTTTCAAGCCGTCGGGCCAAAAGTTTCAAATACCATTTTTTAAGGATGTTTTTTTCAGTAGTCGCCAGACTTTGCCAGATGTGAAATTCTATATTATGTTGTCTCAGAATTTTTGGAATATTTGTTTTAAGGTGTTCTGCATAAGCTGCAACAAACAAACCTTCAAAATGAATAAGATCATATTTTTTATCATTCAGTTCTTCTAAAATATCCTCTCTGAATCCCGGATTTATGAATCTGTCGATATTATATGAACGCCCGGTAAACAAATTGAGCAGGGCAGGTAATAACTTAACAGAGGTGTCAATATTCCGGTAACCTATTACTTCCAGAAAATCCAGTTGTTTGAATATCTCATTGTCTTCTGCAAAATGTTTAATGGTATTCAGTGTAAGAAATGAAACTTCCACGCCTGATTCGGAAAGTCCTTTTAGCAGGTTATATGTGGCGATGGCACCACCGTCACGCAGTGGCCATGGTACACGGCTGCCAATTATCAAGACCTTCAAAACGCCTCAAAATTAAGCTGAATTGGCTACTCTTTATTGTTTTTTAAAAAATATTTGGAATTTGTATATAATTAATTACCTTTGCAGTCCTATTTTAAGAAATGGCAAACCATAAATCATCGATCAAAAGGATCAGACAAACTGAAGTTAAAAACGAAAGAAACCGTTACCAGCATAAGACTACACGTAATCTGGTAAGAAAACTTCGTGAAACTACCGATAAAACTGCCGCAGTTGCACTTTATGTAGAAACTGCAAGCATGCTTGACAAACTGGCTAAACGCAATGTTATTCACAAAAACAAGGCGTCAAACCTTAAATCAAGTCTTTCAGTTCACATCAACAGCTTGAAATAATAAATTCAAAGACCTTGCAAGCCTCCGGAAACGGGGGCTTTTTTTATTCCTTAAATTCAGATAAATAGTCTATTTTTGCGGCATCAGTAACCTATTCAACTCAACAAGCATATGTCAGATATTTTTGAAAAAGTAGTTAAAAACATGGGACCACTGGGATCCCACATCAACGAAGCACACGGATATTTTACCTTTCCAAAACTGGAAGGAGATATCGGACCCAGAATGATTTTCAACGGTAAAGAAAAATTAAACTGGAGTCTCAATAATTACCTCGGACTGGCCAATCATCCTGAAGTAAGAAAAGCGGATGCTGAAGCCGCAGCTCAATACGGTCTTGCATACCCGATGGGGGCCCGTATGATGAGCGGAAACAGCAATCCACACGAACAGCTGGAAAGAGAGCTGGCTGCATTTGTCGGAAAAGAGGATGCCATTCTGCTTAACTACGGTTATCAGGGTGTAGTTTCAATAATAGATGCAATGGTAGATCGTCACGATGTCATCGTGTATGATGCCGAATCTCATGCCTGTATAGTTGATGGAGTGCGTCTGCACGCGGGACACCGATTTATGTTTAAGCACAACGATATGGAAAGTTGTGAAAAACAGTTGCAGAGAGCTACAAGACTTGTAGAAAAAAGTGGTGGAGGGATATTTGTGATCACTGAAGGCGTTTTCGGTATGAGCGGTAACCAGGGGAATCTCAAAGGTATTGTTGCCCTTAAAGACAAATATAAATTCAGATTATTTGTTGATGATGCCCATGGATTTGGTACAATGGGTAAAACCGGCAGCGGTACTGCCGAAGAGCAGGGAGTTGTTGATCAGGTAGACCTGCATTTCTCGACATTTGCCAAGTCAATGGCAAGTATCGGCGCTTTTGTAGCAGGTCCTAAACAGGTACTCAATTATCTGCGATATAATCTGAGATCTCAGATTTATGCCAAATCACTTCCAATGCCTTTGGTGGTTGGAGCGCTTAAAAGACTCGATCTTATCAGAACCAGACCTGAACTGAAAGACAATCTCTGGAAAATAGTAAATGCACTTCAGAATGGTCTGAAAGAAGCAGGTTTTAATATCGGTACTACCACTACACCTGTTACACCGGTAATTCTGAATGGTACTGTAGCTGAATCAACTCACCTGACATTTGATCTTAGAGAAAATTATGATATTTTCTGTTCGATAGTGGTTTATCCCGTTATACCTAAAGGATTAATTATTCTGAGACTGATTCCAACCGCAGCGCATACCGTTGCCGATGTAGAAAGAACTATAAAAGCT
>CAZRKA010000228.1:0-4200 GCA_964600345.1 uncultured Chitinophaga sp.
TGCCCTTCTGCCAGGCAGTGCGGACAAACCTCGGTAGTTACCTCTTTACTTTTTTGAAATGCCATCTCGTTCATTTCCAGGTCCGCATAACCTATATTATAATGATTTCTATACAAATATTTTCTGCGATAAAGATAATTTATTAAAAGTGTTTTCAGATCCGGATAAATGATTTCGATGTTTTCTGAAGATATATAAGGAAGCTGACTGAGATAAATGGAATGTCCGGTACCCATCAGATGGGTATAGTTTGTATAATGATGGTAATTGTCGAAAATACCAAAATGCCAGTTATTTTCACTGTTGAGTTCATCGAGAGAGCGGTCGTACATAACGGTTGCCAATTCCATCGCAGCTATTTCAGATGAAGGACCTTTCATACTGATGGTCCATTTCTCTTTGCTGCCCGGTTCCATATCACTTCTGTATGAACTTAGCTTAATCTGCAATTGCTTATTGGTGTATGGCAGCTTTATTTCTATATTTTTATTGTAAAATCTGTAATCACTTAAAACGAATGCCTGAACGCTGAGATTACCCCTCATGGCATTTGTCAGCTTTAATTCAACAATCTGAGAACTGCCATTGAGACGAATTGCTTTTTTTAATACAATTCCTTCTTTTCCAAATATCTCCAGATAGACGTTTGCATTTGTCAATGCACTGGATACAACTATTTTCGCATACTGCCCCGGCTCATATAATTTGTCTTCATACAGATTAAGATCAAGCGGTTTCATAGCATTGTATTTTCCTTCTTTAACATCAGCCACCGAAAATCTGAATTCGCTTTTTAATTGCCTGCCGTTTCCGTCAACACATTCCATAACAGCCATGTAATCGCCGGCCTTATTGATATCCGGAACACTAAATTCTACTTTACCGGTTTTATCATTTATAAAGGTTTTTACAGCAATCTGTTCGTATTTCTCTTTCACTGAATTTTGAGAATAATTTGCAAAATATGTCCTGTAATCAGCGGGTGTTATAAGTGTTGTATCGCATGCAGACCAGAATCTTTTTCTGAGTTGAGCACCTTGATCATTTATGCGCATTAAAGCAATTTTTCCGTTGAAAGACAATTGCACACCCTGAAGATTATTGAGTCTGAATTCAAGTTCAACAGGTTTATCTGACACATAAGCCGGCTTTCCGCTTATGAAAGCCTCCCTGTCTGTATATGCCATATTCATTTCATAACTGCATGTCCTGGTTTCGCCGTTGATATCGGTGATAGTGGCCGCTATTCTGTATATAAAATACGGATTTTCCGAAGCCGGTCTCCTGGCATCCGGAATTGCATCGAAATTAATGGTAAATTCACCCCTGTCATCCGTCAGGGTACGCGAAGAAATAATGGTTTGCCGGCTTCCGGCATCAGGTTGAAAAGACCTGTATCCTCCCCAATAATAAAAAGTTCTTTCTGTTCTTTCAACGGTATATTCAACTTTTGCATTCTGAACCGGATATCCTGCAAGTGCCATGGCTTTTCCTTCTATTTTTACCTTGTCGTTGAGCTTAAATGCCGAATCGGGTGCAATAAATTCTGCTTTGAATTTCGGTCTTTTATATTCCTCCACTTTAAATGAATGATACTCCTTTTCATTAATCACTATACTGTAGTCGCCTGTATTAAACCCGGATAAGGGAAGCGTGAATGAACCCGAGGCGCTGCCGTACTTATTGGTATAAATAATCAAACTGCCCTTCTCCTGACCGTTGTTATTTTTAAGAACCACCTTAAGTTTATCGTTTTGTTTGATAACCCTGCTTTCAGACAAATATGCGATACATTTAAAAAAGACTTTTTGCCCCGGTCTGTAAATCGTTCTGTCTGTCAGAATTTTATATGTGCTTTCATCTTTGTTCTTTTTTTCTCTGCCATAAGTGGCATATCTGCCGGTTTCATAATACAGAGAAGCCCCATCCGGCACTATTGTAAAATGCTCATACCAGCCTGATGCTTTCGGAATATGAATGACTCCGTTTTCATCGCTTTTGCCTGTTTTGATTAGGGCAAACTGATTGTAAACATTCCAGTTCTGTTGATTTTTATGGTACAATTTATATGCTATTCCTGCTGCAGGGCTCCCGTCGCTTCCGTTGAACAATGTGAGCACATCGCCGTTCTCAAAGATGCTGTAAGGAGAAACAAAAATGGTGTTGAAATTAAACAAGGCAAAAGTATCAGCCGGATCTGTAGAATTGGCAGTTACAACAACGTAAGTTCCTTTTTCCAGACCGTCAAAAGCAAACTCAGCCTTATGCATCAAGTAGTCTTTAAATTCAGGTAATATCTGTTTTTTCCAGTCTGAAACGAGTTTTTGAGAATTTATAAACTTCAGAATTGTATCTTTATATCTTTGATCATAAAGCACTGTGTTATAAGTAATCCTGAAATAGGAATTGTCATCCTGAATCTTATAAATCTTATAGTAAAAACCTGAGGTATTTTTATAATTAATTGCCGCCAGCATCTTTCGTCCCGGATCATAGATTCTTTCCATTTCCAGATTCATTGCGGGTAAGCATATGGATTTACGCAGGCTTATAAGAACAGGATTTGTTTTGAATGCCGGAAATTTTTTCAAAGCAGTATCAATGATAGAAACAGACTTAAACGGTTCGGATGATTCGTATCGCCTGGCCAGTTCGATCGCGATCAGATTGACAAAAGGATCATCTCCTTTTTGCCTGTAAATATCGTCGACTGCAAGTTTGTATTGCTCATTCAAACCATAATGTTTCTCGGCATATTTTAATCTGTGCAGATCAAAATAGATATGATAATTCTTCAGAATGTGCTGATATAATCTCAGTATTCTGTATTCATTTTTTGCATCATTGACTGCTGAAAAATCGCATTTGATAAATTCATTATAATTCGAAATTGCCTTTAAAGGATCGGGAGAGTTATATAAAATATCGGTATTCAACTCAAGGCCATCCAGAATCTCAATAGACTTCAGAGCAATTATTTCATCCAGATCAATGAAAATATCATTTGCGTCAAAGTTTTGCAACAAAGGTTCAAGATAATCAGGCCCGCTAATGGTGTATAATGAAGCTATCCTCAGGGCGTGTGTGAGCAGAGCATTAATCTCGGCATTGAGTTTTTCAGGGCTCCAGTTTATTGGATCAGCAGATGTATCAGAAGGTATTATCTCCTCATAAGACAATTTTCTGTCATGGTAAACATATTTTAACAATCTGGCCATTTCGACCGACAAAAGCATGGATTTAACTTCATGCATCGTATCGTAATTTAATTTGAAAACAGCCCATTTGTATTGTGCCGTTTTAGTGTAAACCTGATTGATTGAGGCAATTTCCGCTTCATAAATTACCGCTTTTGTCCAATAAGCCGCTTTCCCGTCTTTATCTGCCGCTTGCTTAAGTGCCTGAACTTCTCCTGCAACTGTTTTATACTGCCCGAGATTCATCAGCGAATCTATCTGCTTTACTTTTTGCGGATAATTGATACTGTTTATGGTCTTTAAACTTTTGCGGAATCTGATTTCAGATTTTAAAGTATCTGTTTTTTGATTTGTTGTTTGAACTTGTTCGGTTTTTTGCTTTTTTTTCTTTTTGCGCCTGAAAAACTGTGCTTCGGCATCCGTGTATACGCCGATCAGGAAAGCAAACAATAACAATATCCTGACTGTTCTGATTACAATAATTGGTTTCATTTTAATATCAATACAAATTTAGCCTAAAAAGTAAACAAGCGGATTCGATTAATTATGTAATTTTGCTGACTTGAATTTTTCGTCCAAAACCATAGAGAACGCAGTGGAAGCGCTTTCGGGATTTCCCGGAGTAGGCAAAAGAAGTGCTCTCAGGATGGTAATGCATCTGATGAAAAGACCATCTGAAGAAGTTGCAAATCTGTCTGATGTGATTGGAAAACTGAAAACGGAACTGATGCAATGCACGGTTTGTTGCAATATCAGCGACACACCGGTTTGCAATATCTGCAGCAGCATTAACAGAAACCGCAGGCTGATTTGTGTTGTAGAGGATATGATGGATGTGATGGCAATTGAAAACACTGCCCAGTTTAACGGTTTATACCATGTTTTGGGTGGACTTATTTCACCTGTCGACGGCATAGGTCCTGAGGAATTGAAGATAGTATCTCTTATTCAGAGACTGGAAAAAGATGGTGCAGATGAAATCATCATTGCCCTTAATGCTAAT
>CAZRKA010000229.1:0-4174 GCA_964600345.1 uncultured Chitinophaga sp.
CGCATGAATTCTCATCGAAACGGATATACGATCCATCGGGTCTTTTAATTTCTTTTTTAACCCTCACGATAACCGCTTTGGAAACGGTACCGGCTTTTACACCACCTGAAGGAAGAGCTGTTTTGATGGCCACGACAATTTTATCGCCCACAGAAGCATAACGCCTCTTGGTTCCACCTAAAACCCTGATGCAAAGAACTTCCTTTGCTCCGCTGTTATCAGCTACTTTTAAACGACTTTCTGTTTGTATCATTATTTTGCCCTTTCTACTATTTCAACCAATCTCCAGCATTTCAGTTTGCTGAGAGGTCTGGTTTCCATGATTTTTACGATATCATTTACATTACACTCATTTTTTTCATCGTGAGCGTAAAACTTTTTGGTCTTCTTAAAGTATTTACCATACTTCGGGTGTTTGACTTTGGTTTCCAAAGCAACCACGATGGATTTGTTCATCCCGTTGCTGGTAACGCGACCAATAATTTCTTTTCTTGAGTTTCTGGTTTGTTCCATTTTTATTCCCCTTTATCAGCGGCTTTAATTTCGTTGTCTATCCTGCGAGAATTAATTTCGGTCAGCATTCTGGCGATAACTTTTCTCGATTCTTTAAGTTTGTGAGGCTGTTCGATTCTTGCAACGGCATTGTTGAACTTCACTTTCGTGTGTCTCACTTTTTCTTCTTTGTATCTTTCAACCAACTCTTTGGTGGTAAGATCTTTAATTTCCCTGTGTTTCATTATATTATTCTGTATAATCAGGTTTTACAATAAATTTAGTTGATACCGGCAGTTTCTGAGCTGCGAGGTACATACCTCTTTCAGCAACTGCTACCGGTACACCGGTTACTTCGAACATGATAGTTCCCGGTTTAACGATTGCCACCCAGTATTCCGGAGCTCCCTTACCTTTACCCATACGTACCTCAGCAGGCTTCTTGGTGATAGGTTTGTCAGGGAAAATCCTGATCCATACCTGACCTTCTCTTTTCATAAACCTGGTGAGTGCAACCCTGGCTGCTTCAATCTGTCTGGCAGTGATCCATGATTCTTCCATACTTTTTAAACCGAAAGTACCGAAGCTCAAACGGTGACCTCTGGTGGCAATGCCTTTGATTTTGCCTTTATGCTGTTTTCTGAATTTGGTTCTTTTTGGACTTAACATGTCTGATTCTTCCTTTTATGAATGATTCCTGTTCTATCTATTAATTGTCTCTGCGTCTTCTATCACCACCGCCGCGATTGTCTCTGCCTCCGCCGCGATTATCTCTCCCGCCTCTTCTGTTGTCCGACGTCGGTCTGTCATCTCTTTTCGGTCCGCGATCTGATCCTGCATTCAATGACAGGTCGCGTTTACCGTAAATCTCGCCTCTGCATATCCATACCTTTACACCAATTTTACCGTAAACTGTCAGCGCTTCGCCGAGGGCGTAATCGATATCAGAACGAAGTGTATGCAATGGTGTTCTTCCGTCTTTGTATTTTTCGGCACGGGCTATCTCAGCACCATTCAGCCTTCCGCTGATACTTACTTTGATTCCGTCTGCACCCATTCTCATGGTATTGCCCAGGGCCTGTTTTACTGCTCTTTTGTATGAAACACGACCTTCAATCTGCTGACAGATGGTTTCGGCTACAAGCTTGGCATCGAGTTCCGGACGTTTAATTTCGAAGATATTGATCTGAACATCTTTTTTGGTGATTTTCTTCAACTCTTCCTTAATCTTGTCTACCTCTGCTCCACCTTTACCGATAACGATACCGGGTTTTGCAGTGTGGATAGTGATGATGATCCTTTTTATGGTTCTCTCGATTACTATCTTGGACATACCTCCTCTTGGGATACGCACGTATAAGTATTTGCGGATCTTTTCGTCTTCGGCCAGTTTATCGGCAAAGTTTTTACCACCGTACCAGTTGCTTTCCCAGCCTCTGATGATGCCTAAACGAAACGCTATTGGATTTATTTTTTGTCCCATTAATTATGCTTCTGCTTTTTGGTTGTCTTCCTTGTTAATACTGTCAACTTTAATTGTCACGTGACTGAAACGCTTGCGGATTCTGTAAGCACGACCCTGAGGGGCTGTTCTCATCCTTTTTGCCACTACTGCTCCGTCTACGAATACTGAAGATACAACGATGTTGCTGTCTTCGGCTTTGCTTCCCTGATTTTTCTGCTCCCAGTTGCTGATGGCAGATTTGAGAAGTTTTTCTACGTATTGGGCGTAGTATTTTCTCTGGCTGAACTGCAGGATGCTGAGGGCTTTATCAACCTTCTGACCTCTGATCTGATCAACCACCAGTCTCATTTTTCTTGGAGACAAAGGGCAATTTTTTAATACTGCTACTGATTCCATAACTTTATTTACTGTTACCTCCGTGACCTTTAAATGTTCTTGTCGGTGCGAATTCACCTAGTTTGTGACCTACCATGTTTTCGGTGACATAAACCGGGATGAATTTGTTTCCATTGTGCACGGCAAACGTGTGTCCAACGAATTCAGGTGCAATCATGGATTTTCTGCTCCATGTCTTGATTACCGCTTTTTTCTTGGTTTCGTTCATTTTGGAAACTTTCTCATCCAGTTTCCAGTCGATGAAGGGACCTTTTTTAAGTGACCTTGCCATTATTTGTTTCTTTTACCTTTTCTACGTTCTATGATATATTTACTTGTGCTCTTCTTAGGCCTGCGGGTCTTCTGACCTTGTGCATAGATACCTGTGCGAGATTTTGGCTGACCACCTTTTGATCTGCCCTCACCACCACCTTGCGGGTGATCTACAGGGTTCATTGCTGCTGGACGGGTACGAGGCCTTCTGCCGAGCCATCTGCTTCTACCGGCTTTACCGAAGTTTTCCAGGTTGTGGTCGGGGTTGGACACTGAACCGATGGTAGCAGAACAGGTGCTTAATATCATCCTGGTCTCTCCGCTTGGCAGCTTTACAACCACATATTTACCGTCTCTGGCAGTGAGCTGAGCATAAGAGCCTGCACTTCTGCAAACCTTACCGCCCTGACCCGGAGCCATTTCAATGTTGTGAATGATAGATCCCAGTGGAATCTCTGACAAAGGCAGTGTATTTCCCAGATCCGGGCTTACGCCTGTACCTGAATTTAATTTCTGACCAACCTTCAGTCCATGCGGGCAAAGGATGTATCTTTTTTCGCCGTCGGTGTATTCCAGAAGAGAAATGAAGGCAGAACGGTTAGGATCGTACTCAACGGTCTTAACTTCGGCTGCAACACCGTGCTTGTCTCTTTTAAAGTCAATGATACGGTATTTTCTCTTGTGACCGCCGCCGATGTAGCGCATGGTCATCTTACCCTGGTTGTTTCTTCCTCCGGATTTTGAGATCGATACAGTCAGGCTTTTTTCCGGCTCTGATGCTGTCAGTTCTGCAAATGTATTTGCAATTCTAAATCTTGTTCCCGGTGTTGTCGGTCTGAGTCTTTTAACTGGCATTTTCTTTAAATATTTTCGTAAAAGTCAATTTCTTGACCTTCTTTCAACTTACAAATTGCTTTCTTATAAATATTGGTTCTACCGGTGGATTGACCTGTACGCCTGTTTCTTTTGCGTTTTGGCGTAGTCACAATGGTGTTGATCCAGTCAACTTCCACACCGTAGACCTTCTCGATCTCGGATTTTATTTCGTCCTTACTTGCAGAGCGAAGGCATACGAATCCGTATTGCTTTCTCTTGTCTGTAAGCATGGTCATTTTTTCTGTTATCAGCGGTTTGATCAGTACTGACATAATCTTAATTCAATGTTTGTTTAATGACTTCTATTGATTCGTTCACCAGAACCAGTGTTTTGGCTTTAAGTATCTGATAAGTGTTGATTTCTGATGCCGGCAGTGTATGCGCTTTTGGAAGGTTTCTTCCGCTCAGGTATACATTTTTGTCGTTATCAGGTGTTACAACCAGCACTCTCTGATCGTTAAGCTTCAGATTGTTCAGGACACTGATGAATGATTTGGTATTCGGTTTATCGAAACTGAGGCTGTCAAGTACAACGATGTTGTTGCCTGAAGCTTTGTAAGAAAGTGCAGAAATTCTTGCAAGTCTTTTGAGTTTCTTGTTCAGTTTGAAATTGTAATCTTTCGGACGCGGACCGTGAATACGTCCACCACCTACGAACACACCCGACTTGATACTACCTGCCCTTGCACCGCC
>CAZRKA010000230.1:0-4042 GCA_964600345.1 uncultured Chitinophaga sp.
ACAATAGCAATGATTTTTCCTTTTCTCGCTTTTACCTCCTGAATATTACTCATAACCTTTTCGTACATACCGCGTTTAGGTGCGATGACCACAACAGGCATTTCTTCGTCTATCAGTGCAATCGGACCGTGTTTCATTTCTGCTGCAGGATAACCTTCTGCATGTATGTATGAAATTTCCTTGAGCTTTAGTGCGCCTTCAAGTGCAACAGGGAAATTGACCCCGCGACCCAGATAAAGGAAATTGCTTGCGTCTTTAAAAATAGCGGCGATTTTCATTACTTCATCGTTGGTCTTTAGAGCCTTTTCAACCAGTTGAGGTATTGATTCAATTTCACTTAGTACAGTTCTAAGTCTTTCCTGGGTGATAGTGCCTCGTATCTGAGCTACAGCAAGAGCCATCAGTGTAAGTACCGATACCTGGGCTGTAAAAGCTTTGGTAGATGCCACTCCAATTTCAGGACCGGCGTGCGTGTAGGCACCGGCATGACTCATACGCGGAATTGACGAACCAACCACATTGCAGACTCCGAAAACTGTTGCGCCTTTTTCCTTGGCCATTTCAATCGCTGCCAGAGTATCTGCCGTTTCACCGCTTTGTGAAATTGCAATCACCAGATCATCGGGGTAAATAATGGGATTCCTGTATCTGAATTCGGAAGCGTATTCAACCTCTACAGGTATTCTCGCAAATTCTTCAAAGAGGTACTCCCCCACCAATCCGGCATGCCAGCTGGTGCCGCAGCCTATCAGTATAAGTCTTTTGATATTGCGCAATTTATCTTCGTATTCCTGTATGCTGCGCATGGCAAATTTGCCTCTAACAGGGTCAATACGTCCGCGTATACTGTCGTGAATAGATTTAGGCTGTTCGTAAATCTCTTTGATCATAAAATGCGGATATCCGCCTTTTTCGATTTCCTCGAGATTTATCTCCAGTTTCTGTATAAATGGCGTCTTTGCAATATTTTCAATCGTCTTGATGCTGAGCTTTCCGTCTTTGACAATCGCAATTTCACCGTCGTGCAGATAGGTTACATCCCTTGTATATTCAACTATGGGTGTTGCGTCGCTGGCCATGAAAAACTCTCCGGGTTCTGTACCGATACCAACCACCAGAGGACTGCCTTTGCGGGCTGCTATCAGTTTAGCGGGTTCATTTTTTACCAGAATAACAATGGCATAAGCGCCGATTACCTGATTGAGTGCCAGGCGCACTGCCTCATCTATCGATATTTCTTCATTAACCTGAATGTCTTCAATCAGATGAATCAGGACTTCTGTATCAGTATCACTTTCAAAAGTGTGTCCGCGTTTCTGCAGTTCTTCTTTTATGGTTGCATAATTCTCTATAATACCATTGTGAATCACTGCCAGATTACCTGACTGTGAAACGTGGGGATGTGCATTGCGGTTATTTGGTTCCCCGTGAGTCGCCCATCGGGTATGACCCATGCCAAGATTGCTCTCGATGTCTTTGCCCGAAACAGATTCCTCAAGGTCAACTACCTTGCCTTTGGTCTTGTATATATTCAATTCATCGTCGTGAATCAATGCAACTCCTGCACTGTCATAACCACGATACTCAAGACGTTTAAGTCCTTTAATTATAATCGGATAAGCCTGTTTGGGTCCGATATAGGAAACGATTCCACACATTTTCGTTTAATTATTATTTATGCAAAAATAATTAAATCCTTTTTCTGTTTTAACTTTGTTTTATGAACAAAATATGCGGACATGCTCTGTAAAGAAATATCGAACTTCTGAGTCCGTAAAAATCAATGCCTGATTAATTTCTGCGATTAATAATGCACAGAACTTTGTCAGACTTTAAAGAAAAATTAAAACGCCCGGATAATTTGCCAAATCTATTTCTGCCTCACCAGAATGAGTGTGTCGGGATTACCCTTAGGCATGAATGACTTCGGTCTGTCTCGCATATTCTCGCTCCAGCGAAGACGCATTTTGCCTGGTGCAAAAACTTCAAAAATCCCTTTATTGGTATACAGCAATTCACCGCTCATACGGTCCAGAATGTGTAAATCAATCTGCATCTTCACTTCGGCGCTGCTATCTATGCTCACCGAGTATTTTGCAAGGGTGGTATCTGCCCCATGTACTATTTTCATACTGCTGTCGGCTGCAAACATGAAGTAATAAACATCTCCTCTGGGGGAAGCTTTCCAGTTTCCAACCAGGGTTGTGGTATCTTCCGCTTTCAGTTCGGCGGCAAAACAGGCGAATAAAAGTATCAAAGCCAGTCTCATATCAGAAAAAATTTTATGGTTTAAAAACAAAGGTATTCATGAAGGCTGTAGTAAAATTACCGTCTCTGAAATCCTGATTAGCCATGATCTGTCTTTGCAAAGGAATAGAAGTATGTACGCCCTCTATCACGAATTCTTCGAGTGCCCTTTCCATTTTCACTATGCATTCCTCACGCGTTTGCGCACTCACTATCAGCTTGGCAATCATGCTGTCGTAGTTGGAAGGAATAACATAATTGGCATAAGCGTGTGTATCAACCCTGATACCATGCCCGCCCGGAATGTGAAAATTGATGATTTTTCCCGGACTCGGTCTGAAGTTGTTGTAAGGATCTTCGGCATTGATACGGCATTCAATTGCGTGTTTGATCGGTTCGTAGTCTTTACCCGAAATCGGTTGGCCTGCGGCTATCAGAATCTGTTCTTTCACGAGGTCGTAATTGATTACTTCTTCCGTAACCGGGTGTTCTACCTGAATACGGGTGTTCATTTCCATGAAATAGAAATTGCGGTGTTTGTCTACAAGAAACTCGACAGTTCCCACACCTTCATAATTAATACAACCCGCAGCCTTTTTGGCGGCCTCTCCCATTTTCTTGCGCAATTCAGGCGTCATAAATGGCGAAGGACTTTCTTCAATCAGTTTCTGGTGACGGCGCTGAATACTGCAATCCCTTTCGCTGAGATGACAAACTTTACCATACTGGTCGCCTGCAATCTGAATTTCAATATGTCTTGGATCTTCGATGTATTTTTCCATGTATATGCCGTCGTTTCCAAACGCGGCACCAGCTTCTGTTTTAGCAGAATCCCAGGCTTTCTCAAACTCCTCGTCTTTCCAGATGATGCGCATTCCTCTGCCACCGCCTCCGGCTGTAGCCTTGATAATGACAGGGTACCCTATTTCGTTGGCCAGTTTGATACCCTGATCAAAGGTATCCAGCAATCCATCGCTTCCGGGAATTGTAGGCACACCGGCTTTCTTCATACTGTCTTTGGCATTGCTTTTATCTCCCATGCCATTGATTTGTTCGGGAGTAGCTCCTATAAATTTTATACCGTGGTCTTTGCAAACCTGACTGAATTTGGCATTTTCGCTCAGGAAACCGTAACCGGGGTGAATGGCATCCGCATTGGTAATTTCGGCTGCTGCAATAATATTCGGAATTTTCAGATATGACTGGGCACTGGGTGCAGGTCCAATACAAACGGCCTCATCCGCAAAACGCACATGCAGGCTTTCCTTATCTGCCGTACTGTAAACAGCAACGGTCTTTATTCCCATTTCCTTACAGGTGCGGATAATTCGCAAAGCAATCTCGCCTCTGTTTGCTATTAGTATCTTCTTAAACATAGAATTTTTTAAATTAGACGGCTGTGTTCAGGGTCAGCTAAGCGGTTATTTGCCGGCACTTTCACTAAACAGGAGCCGGATTAATTAATTAGTTAGGTTCGACCAGGAATAATGGCTGATCGTACTCAACCGGACTCGCGTTATCAACCAGAACTTTAACGATTTTACCGCTCAGCTCGGATTCAATTTCGTTGAAGAGTTTCATGGCTTCAATGATACAAACAGCCTTACCGGGTTTAACTTCGTCGCCAACATTGACAAATGCAGGTTTATCCGGCGAAGCTGAGCGATAGAAAGTACCGATCATTGGTGATTTGATTGTCACAAGATTGCTGGCGGCCTCGGCTACCGGTGCTTTCTTTTCTTCTGCTGCAGGTGCAGGACTAGGAGCAGGACTGGCAGGCAAAGCAGCAGGAACT
>CAZRKA010000231.1:0-4006 GCA_964600345.1 uncultured Chitinophaga sp.
GCAGAAAGGTACTACCGCCAAACCGGCTGCAAAACCCAATACAGCCAAAAAACCGGGACCTGCCGGATTCAACCCTAAAAACGTAGGCAGAGACAATGGCAGTTATGCCATCAAGGTTAAACTCAGGGGATACAAAAATGTCAAAATATTTCTGGCAGACAACTTCGGAGACAAACAGTATTTCAGAGATACCTGTATGCTCGACGCCACCGGTACCGGAACATTTGTAGGCAGTCCGAAACTGCAAAGAGGGATGTATATGATAGTATTCCCGAGAATGGACGGTTATTACGAATTGCCGATTACTTCAGACCAGACTTTCTTTTTCGAAGCGGACACCACGATGGACGAAATGACAGTTAAAGTGACCGGTTCACCTGAAAACGAAGCGTTTGTTTCTTATCAGAAAATCAGAGCAGTTAACGGCAAGAAAAGATACCAGCTCGATCAGGATATGAAAAAAGCAAAAGCGGAGAATAACGACGCACTTGCCCGCAGCCTCAAAATTGAAAGAGACACACTGGACGCACAGGATATACGTTTCAGAGAAGCTTACATGGCAACTAATCCATCGCATCTTCTAACCAAATTGTTCAAGGCGTTTCAGGCCATCAAGATTCCGGCCAATCCGAACCCTGCCGACTCCATGTTCGAATACCGTTACTTCAGAAACCACTACTGGGACAATATCGACTTTAAAGAATCAGGTTTGATAAGAGCACCACAGGGATTGCTGACCGCCAAGCTCAATGATTATATAGACAAGGTGTCTTTTCAGGATCCGGATAGCCTTGTGCAGGCCGTTGATATTGCCATATCCAGAACCGTTCCTTATACCGAAACCCAGAAGTATTTTATTCAGTACCTCACCAATAAATTCCAGGACAGGAAGATCATGTGTCACGACAATGTCACCATACACCTGATCAACAAATACTACTGTCAGGGAGATGCCTGGTGGTACGACGATACCAGCGGCAAACGCAAAATGTGCGAGGATGCCAGAAAAGCCATACCAACCATGTGCGGAAAAACCGCGCCGGATCTTAATATGGCCGATACTGCCGGTAAGATGCACAGGTTATACGAGAATCTCGGCAAGTTCACCATTATATTCTTCTACGATCCTACCTGCGGACATTGCAAGGAAGTAATTCCTGTTGTCAATGCCGTGTTCCAGAAACACAAAGCCAATGGTATTAAAGTGTATGCGATATCGACTGAGAATCAGTACGACGAGTGGCGCAAAATGATGCGCAACCGTCCGGAGTTGCAAGAATGGGTGAATGTATGCCGCATAGACAGATATTATCCATGGCCTCTGAACAAACAGGATTATAACATCAATGCCAATCCTACCATTTTCATTGTAGACGAAAACGGAAGAATTCTGGGTAAAAAAATACACGAGGATCAACTGGAGTTTTTCATCGAATCTCTGTTGTTCGAAAAAGGCATTATCACCACCAAACCAACACCTCCTAAAGAAAAACCTGCCACTTCTCCTGAATCAGGAAATACCCAGAACCAGGATGCCGCTAAACCGGCAGACCACTGATAGACTATCTGCACGGTTTGAAATAACGGTATATTTGTCTGACTGACTACCAAGTCAGACAGACAGCAGTACTTAAACCGTCTTCGGATCACTGAAATTGCTGAAAACAGACAGATATAAGTCTGATAACGCTGATTATACCTAAGCCAGGGGCATAAATACGCGTTGCGGACAGACGCGGCAAATCTGCAGACGATCTCGAACATAGTGCAGACGGTCTCGAACAGAGTGCAAACGGTCTCGAACAGAGTGCAAACGGTCTCGAACAGAGTGCAGACGGTCTCAGACAAAGTGCAGACGGACTCAAACAGAGTGCAGACGGTCTCAGACAAAGTGCAGACGGACTCGGACAAGGTGCAAACGGACTCGGACCAAGTGCAGACGGTCCCGAACCAAGTGCAGACGGACTCGGATAAAGTGCAGACGGACTCGGACAAAGTGCAGACAGTCTCGGACAAAGTGCAGACCGACTAGTCTGCATTGCAAATTGGAAAACCCTTGATAATAATTTACAGGAACGGCATCCAAATCAACAAGGACAGAGGGAGGGTTATAAAAAATAAAGATCAGATTAAGAAGTCTGAATTATTTTTCCCTTCGGCTCCAGTCTCTTATCCTTCGGTAAATGGCACCCGTTTTTAAAGAGAGTCCGAAACTGTAATAAGAACCGTTGTAGCGTGTGGAGGCAAGCGACATCCTTGTCCCCATACCGGCACTAAGCCATAACCACCAGGTGATTTTATAATTAGCCCTGAAGCCCAGCTCAAGGGGCATCACGGTCTTTGAGTGAAAATCGTATAGCCCGGACAATTTTCTTTTTCTGTCGGCACCACCGCCTAAGCCGAGGCCAAAGGGAATTGAAAACCGCCAGTGGCGCGAATCGTGGAAGTAATACTCGCACGAAAGATTGACATAACTCAGTTTGTAATTCTGCCAGACCGTATTAGTGTCGTACGATTCCGGCAAAGCTGTCGGGTTGTATATCTTGGCTTCGTCGTTGTATGAGGAGTAAAAGCCGAAACAGAGATTAGTGCGCTTGTTGTACAGGAATCCGGCCTGCAAACCGAATAATTTGATAGGTACGTCTTTGATGATACTGTTCTTGCCGTCGAGACTCAGAAAAAAATTCTTTTCCTGTTTCAGATCGTAAGCAATATTGCCAAACATATTCCTGAGCTGCGCATCGGCAACTATCGAAGTGAACAGGCATAACAGTAAGGCGAATGTTTTGAACATTTCTGCAAAATTAAACTTAAAAATTCCGTCTTTAGGTCGCATATTTGCCACAGGTGTTGCTTTTACTGGAAATTGTTTCTGTTTTGATGGTATTGACTTACCTCTGGTTCGCCGTTAAACGGAACGCAATAGCATGGATATTTGGTATGCTGGCATCTGTTCTCAGTACCCTGCTTTTCTATCAGCAAAATTTGTACGGCAGTATGATGCTCAATGTCATATACGGATTACAGGCAATAATGGGATACTGGCACTGGAAATGGCTGCAGCCGGATCGAAAGCCTGCTTTCAGAGCAAATTTAACATTGCATCTCGCACTCGTTTTATTATGTTTTATCTCCTCCTATGCACTGATTAAATACCTGAATAATGCCGGTTTCAGTGAATTCATTTACTGGGATTTGCTACTGGCCTTCGGAAGTATAACGGCTACCTTTCTTGAAATCAGAAAAGACACTGCCTGCTGGATATACTGGATAATTTGTAATACAGCCTATTCGGTACTGTATTTCACAACAGCAGGTTCTATGATGCTGTATGCTTTTCTGATGCTTTTCCTGGCAGTATTTTCCGGATTTGCGCTCAGAACCTGGATGCGCTCAGAATCCGATGAGAAGCTTAAGGCCGAGTAAAAAGAAAACTATTCCCGAAATCTGATTGATGCGCTGAACTACTTTGTCAGTTACTTTTTTCTTGAGCATGGAAGCGAAATAAGCAATACCGATTTCGACAAGAAATATACTTACCAGACTGGCCGAAAAATAGACAGACTGTTCTCTTAATCCGTAATCGTATTCAATTCGCAACACCGAACTGATGGCCAGCCAGCTGAAAAAATTGACGGGATTGAGCACATTCAGCAAAAAACCGTTTCCGATGTAATAAAGAATATCACTTCCGGAGGCGCTGAAAACTTTTCCCTCGGTGTCTTTGGGTTTTGAGCGCACGAACATCAGTATACCCATCACTATCAGAATGAATCCTCCGGCAAGAGAAACCTCTGATTCGTACTTCTTAAGAAATACAGCGAAACCGCTGCTCAAAAGTGCAAATGCAATAAACATGATGTCGCAGAGAACCACACCGGCGGCGATAAAAATTCCCGTTTTGTATCCGTAAGCTATGCTGTTTCTTATCAGGGAAAAGAATACAGTACCCAGCATCAGGATTAGAACAATGCATGTAAGCAGACATTGCCATATACAATTTAAC
>CAZRKA010000232.1:0-3929 GCA_964600345.1 uncultured Chitinophaga sp.
GCAATGTTCTTTCCTGTAAGATATCTGCCCACCTGCGATTGATCCGTTCCGAAATAAGACAACTGCAAAAAGAAACCACCTATGATGCCCGACCAGATATTATAGCGGTTGTTGAGGTCAAACTCCGTATCGATGGCATTAAGTCTGCCCATCTTTCCTGCAACGCTCAGGGCATCACTCAAACCAATATGTTCAGGCATCAGATGCACGACCATGTAAGCAGCGAGAAAAAGACCCGAAAAAATGATACCCATCTGCAGCAACTGTGTGTACGAAACAGCCTTTGTTCCGCCGTAAACCGTATAGGCAATCACAAGAGCGCCATTCAGTATTATTGTCAGGCGGATGTCTATGTGCAGTATGGTGGAGAGTATGATGGCCGGTGCATATATGGTGATGCCGGTTGAAAGCCCCCTTTGAAGCAAAAACAAAAAAGCCGTCAGGGTTCTGGTTTTATTGTCAAACCTTTTCTCGAGATATTCGTAGGCTGTATAGACATTGAGTTTGTGAAATATCGGCACAAAGGTGATGCACAATACCACCATGGCAAGCGGCAGACCAAAATAGAACTGAACAAAGCGCATACCGTCGCTGAATCCCTGTCCCGGACCCGAAAGAAAAGTAATGGCCGAAGCCTGGGTGGCCATTACAGAAAGACCTATGTGATACCAGGGCAACTGACGGTCGGCAAGCAAATAGCCTTCTATGTTTTTTGTATGCCTGCTCTTCCAGACACCGTAAAGAATAATGCCTGCCAGCGTGAGTATCAGAACAGCCCAGTCTATGTTACTCATTTGAACTGCTCACAAAAGAAATAGATGAATAAAATTGTCAGTACCAGAAATATCAGAACAAAAAGATAGATGTTCTTCCAGCTTCCCATAAATGGTGCATCGCTATCAGCATGTTCGTGTTGACGTTTCATTTCACGGGCATGCTAAGCAGATTGACGAACAAACGGTAAGCTCCGGGAACGCCGGCGGGTAATTGTCTGAAGAAAGCCAGGCCGGTGTACACAAAAACACCTTTCCCGTAAGGCGTCCAGATAAGGCTGCCGTTCTGATCCTTTTCGCCCGGATCGCGCATGGCAAATACAAAGCGATAAGTTGAATCAGTTTCTGTAGCAAAATAAATTCCCCTCTCCTGCACCCATCCGTTAAAATCATTTGGCGTAATCTTATTGGGATAATTGAGTATGGCCGCGCTGTCGTCGAGAAACTTAACTTCCGCATTCTCATCTGTCACACGGTTGCGCGAAATGGTGAACTTATAAGGTCCTATATTGCTTTGTATTGGTCCGACCCTCGAGTTGGTATTATACTGGACTATCAGCCTGCCGCCGGCTGCTACATATTTCATCAGCTGATCGTGGTAAAGTGGCAGATCCGTATTGGTGTTAAAGGCTCTTACGCCGCAAACGATGGCAGCGTACGCGCTGAGATTTGCATTCTTAAGCATCTCATCCGTTAAAGTTTCAACCCGGTAACCCAGTTGTTTAAGGCAGCTCTGCACCTCGTCGCCGGCACCGGGAATATAACCTATCAGGGCATTACCGGTTTTGAGATCAAAGCGCAGCACTTTTACATCGGCCGGACTCAGCACAAAGCGGTAAGTAATATGATCGTATTCGATTCTGCGGATACTTTCAAAATAAGTCCTGCCACCGATTAGCAAAGATGCATGCAAAGTGCCTTCGTAGATCGGGTCCTGCACCATGACCTTCACTTCAATGAGGGTTTCGTCGCCTTTTTTCTTCAGATAAAAGTCGGGCTTGACGATATCAAACTGGCAGGTCTTATCGGCTGTAATCAGCAGACTTCCGCGAATACTGTCGGCATTGGCTTTGACACGAAAGAACAGACTCTTCACTTCAGAGCTGTTGAGCACCATGGTTTCGATATCCGGATTTACTGTTGCCGGTGGTAAATGTTCAACCTGCCTGTAAATTTCTCCTTTAACCGGGTCGGTGTATTTATAACGGCCCTCGCCTTCAACAATTATGTCAATACCTCCTATCCGGAATCCATACTCAAATGGAAAACGCACAGGGCTTTCAGGCTGACCTGAATGCTCAACATATATTGAATGCCAGTCATTGAGCCAATATGGAGAGTTATATTCTTCTGTTCTGTTACCTACTAAGCATCGCATACTGTAATTAAATGGTTTGTTATGCAACAGACTTGTATTTAAAACTGAATCTATATGGCTTCCATGCGTAATAAATGCTTTAGTTCTTACCCATAACAACCTGACATCAGCCGGATTGCGCATGATGACCTGGGTATTGAATTCTGCATACTGTCCGCTTACATAACTGTAGTCTTTGGCAATTGTTTCTATCCATACGCCGGCGCAATCAAGCAGGATCTGCTTCAGTTCCATTTGCTTTAGATTTACCCAGTATCGGATATCGTTATCTCTATTAGGAGCTATCCTGTCTAAAGAGCGGTAAATGCCGGCAAGTGCTTTAATACTTTTTTCGGGTGCAGAAGGATCGAATTTACTAATGCATGTGCTGATCTGTTTGCTGATGAAGTCTTTTTTGAGTATTCTGCCCCAGCCGCTTGAAATACCTTCAAAAATATCCGATTTAACCGAATCGCCTCTCAGTTGCTTGAAGTATTCTATCTGAGATCCGCGCTGCATGGCAGAGCCGAAACCCTGGCTTTTATGACAGGTACGGCTCATGGCTGCTATCTCGCCATAACTTTTTCCCAGTAGCGGGTTGTAGCCACCCACGTCCAGTTTAAGTTGGCCCGGACCGGTGGTATTGGTTGAGCCAAAGTTGAAGGTATTCCAGAAAAGACGCTTCGGCTGCCATACACCGAGTACAGCAACCTGATCAGGAAATTTAGTAGGATCGCCCGCCATGTCGAAAGCCTGAATGGCCAGCATGGCCGAGGCCGTGTGGTGTCCGTGACCGCCTTCACCCGTAGTCGGGAAACGCGTGATGATGACATCGGGTCTGAATTTGCGTATGGCATACACGACATCTTCAAGCACCAGTTCGCGGTTCCAGAAACGGAAAGTCTCTTCCGGATTTTTGGAATAGCCGAAATCCACCGCGCGTGTAAACCACTGCTCGGCGCCATCAGTGCGCCTGGCTGCCAGCAGCTCTTCTGTGCGAATCAATCCCAGCATATCGCCCTGTTCGCTGCCTATCAGATTCTGACCGCCGTCGCCACGGGTGATAGAGAGATAAGCAGTGCGGTATTTCCTTTCGTTTGCCAGATAGGCCAGCAATCGTGTATTCTCATCGTCCGGGTGAGCGGCGATGTACAACACCGAACCGAGGGTATTGAGTTTTTGCAGCGAATGAAGAATAGCGGATGAGTTCTGAGCCGACAATACATTAAACGCAAGGATTGCCATCAGCAATGGAAAGATTTTAAAACAATTTTTTTTCATGTGTAAGAGAATAACAATTCGTTAGGTAAGCCACAATCCATTTATGAAAGCAAATGTGCACAGTTCAGAATCAAACCTGAGCCGGCAAATTACCATCTGCCTGACAGATTGCAGCATACATGGTCAAAAGTATTGAAAATTGTGGAAACGAACAAGTGGCGGCAGCCGATATCAATGATTTATGAAGCACATGGTTAGTATAATAACCATTAGAACGACTCGTCACAACTATGACTATCATATTGTTGGTGTTATTCACCAACAATCCGTATACACCAACATTATTAATATCACGGCGTGCGAGACGCGTCTCCGAAGAATCATTCAGGTCTGCGAAGCCGGTGTATTTATAATCTCTTCGGTGACGATCTCCACCGACTGAAGTCGGTGGTAATACAATATCCATCTTCAAACATTATCCGCTGGATTGTACAATTATCTTCAATGGTGAAAGTCATTCGCAGCGACGGATACCAGCCCTGAAAGGGCTACATTTAATAGCAGGGGGTGCAGACGCC
>CAZRKA010000233.1:0-3909 GCA_964600345.1 uncultured Chitinophaga sp.
AAAGTATGGCGGTACCATCAGCGGTGAACACGGAATTGGTCTGGTACAAAAACCGTATTTAGATGTCGTATTTGGCATAAACCAGATTGAACTGATGAGACAAATAAAAAGATCTTTCGACCCCGAATTAATTCTCAATCCGGGTAAAATTTTCGACTTAGGCTAAGTCGCGTAAGATTGATAAACTTCGTTAAACAAGACCTGAAGCAGGGTATTATAAGGTTCTGTTTTGTGAATAAAACGGACAATAATGTGAATATACCCTGCATGGGTGTATCTACTTTCGCAAACATATAAAACAGAGTGAAATTCGTATGAAATTTATTGTAGCGGCACCAGAATTACTTGAACATCTCAGCAAAGTCAGCGGGGCAATTGTATCTAAACCCGTACTTCCGATATTAGATAATTTTTTATTCGACATTAAAGGCGGTACACTTACCATTTCTACCACCGACCTCGAGACTTCCATGTCCACCAGTCTGAAAGTAGAATCAAAAGATGACATTCTTGTCGCCATACCTTCAAAACTTCTGATTGACACCGTAAAAATGCTGAATGAGCAGCCGATTACCTTCACGGTAAACGAGGACAATTACGGTATAGAACTTAGCACTGCTTTCGGCAGATATAAACTCGCAGGACAGAGCGGCGCTGACTTTCCTAAAGTTCCGGAAATCGAGTCAGACAGTTCATTTGCTATGCCTTCCAACGTATTGCTCAGATGTATCAGCAAAACATTATTTGCCACCGGTAACGATGATTTAAGATTAAACCTTACGGGTGTATTTGTTGAATTGTACAACGACAGCATCAATTTCGTAGCTACCGATGCCAACAGACTTGTAAAGCTAACCCGCAGCGACATTAAACCCGGAATAGAGCATACCTTTATTCTTCCGAAAAAAGCGCTTAATCTGCTCAGATCATCTCTCACCAACGACATCACCCCTATACAGATAGACTTCAACAAGTCGAATGTGTTTTTCACAAGCAATAATCTCAAATTGTCTTGCCGTTTAATAGATGAGAAATACCCGGACTACAAAGCTGTTATTCCTCAGGACAACAACAATATTGTCAGCATTAACCGCATAGATTTTCTTGAAACAGTTAAACGTGTGGCTAATTTCTCCAATAAAACCACCCATCAGATCCGTATCAAAATAACCGGAAATGAGCTGGCTGCTAGTGCTGAAGATATAGAACTGGCAAATGAAGCAAATGAGAAACGCACCTGCGAATACGATGGCGAAGACATCGAAATCGGATTCAATTCACGTTTCCTGATGGAATTGCTGTCTAATGTTGACCACGATACCGTTAAACTCAAACTATCGACTCCTAACCGCGCAGGATTACTCGTACCTCACGAAAATGAGGCAGACGAAGAAGTAGTAATGCTGGTAATGCCGATGATGCTTAACAACTATTAACAGGGGCAATTAAATCATTTTCTTTTCTGGCTCTGGCTCTGCTGGCAGAGATAATTGGCACAGTTGGAGGCTTCGGATCTTCTGTTTTTTCTGTTCCGATTGCCGGTTTTTACCTGGACTTTCATTCCGTACTCGGAATTACTTCCCTGTTTCATCTTTCAAGTAACTTAAGTAAGATTTTCCTTTTCAAAGAAGGTCTTGACCGCCACCTGCTGATCAATATCGGCATTCCCTCTGTTGTCTTTGTCCTCATTGGTAGTACGCTCAGTAAAAGCATAAGCTCGTCTTTACTCGAATTATCACTCGGCGTTTTTTTGTTGTTGCTCAGTTTGTATTTTCTTATCAATAACCATAAAGCAATCAGCACCGGCAGAATTCAAACCATAGCCGGCGGATCCATTTCCGGATTTGCCGCAGGACTTCTGGGTACAGGTGGTGCCGTCAGAGGCATAACGATGTCGGCATTTAATCTTGAAAAGAATGTATATGTGGCCACGTCGGCCGCAATAGATATGTGCATAGACTTAAGCAGAAGCATCGTTTATATGTATAATGGCTATATCAGCAAAGACAACTGGATATTTGTGCCCTTTCTGTTGGTGATTGGTTTTGCTGGTACCTATATAGGCAAAAAGCTGCTGAATAAATTACCACAGGAAAAATTCAAATTATTTTCGCTCGTACTGATACTGCTTATTGGAATAGCAAGTATCATCAGGCCTTTGATGCGCCTGTAGAATTAACGGCTTGGTTTTTTCTTGAAATCTCCCCGTTTCCACGCCTCAAAAAATTGCATCCATGCAAAGGGATTCAGAATATTCATCGGCGGTATTTGCCCGCCGGAATAATACGATTTTTGAGCGTACATCCTTGTAATCTGTTTATATGCTTCAGAAGCATCCGTACCCTCCAGGGCAAAAGCCTGCTCGCGGAGTTCTTCTCTTTCCAGATTGTTCTTTGCCCTCTGAACATCATCATTTGGAATTTCCTTGGTGACAAACAAATGATCAAACGTTGCACGGTTAGGCATCGGCATTATGACAACACCGGGGAAATTAATCGTATCCTGTGTAAGTAATTTGACGATACTGTACTTGTAATCTGTAAGCGTATCGGGTATTATGAAATAAGAGCGTTTGAACTCAACATGCGAAAACACCACAGTATCACCTTTTCTGGCGACAAAAGAAAAATATCCTTCGAGATTTGAGTAAGTCCCGTATGGACGACGCTGTACATATATATTTGCAAAAGGAATAGGAAAAATACTGTCTGATGACAACAACAAGCCTGAGAACTGAATAAGATTGCTGTCAGGGGCAACAGTAGTCTGAGCACCTGATACCATAGGTAAGACGAGGAGCAGGCAAAATAAATATTTTCTGTACATCAGTTAATCAGGTATATAACAAATAACCTGCCAGAATAGTTACAAATACAAGCAACACTGCCGGCAGTTTGCGGTATTGCAAATATACCACTGTAACAACAAAAACAAGCAAAGAAATCCACTGATCGGCATCAACCGGAATTTCGCCATTGAGATATGGCATCAGCATAAAAATGGCTGCCGACCATATAAAACCTATTGAAACAGAAATGATTCCATCAAGAGAGCGGTAAATAATCGG
This sequence comes from uncultured Chitinophaga sp., assembly GCA_964600345.1. Lineage (GTDB taxonomy): Bacteria > Bacteroidota > Bacteroidia > NS11-12g > UBA955 > JABMMZ01. Next base: position 3,068 of record CAZRKA010000233.1, read on the forward strand.
ATATTCTTTGACCTGTTTCCATATCGGGTAAACAAAGAAAATTAAAAGAGTACCCGGTAAAAAAATGGCGAGTGTTCCCAAGCCGCAACCAATCATCTGCCCGGGTATCCCGTAACCGAGCTTTTTCATTGCCAGTCCGTTGGCAAAGGTGGCAATTGCAAAGGTAGGACCCGGCACTGCCTGCAATAGTCCTAATCCGGTATTAAACTCCTGCATGGTAAGGTATTGCTTGGGTTTATATTCTACAAATTCTGTGAGAATCATGGAATAGAGCACATTTCCGCCCCCAAACACCATGGTGCCCATACGGTAGGTATTTTCGAAAAGACGCACCGGTTGCGAGATAGTTGGGAATGTTTTCTTGGTAAATGTTCCCAGAACGGCAACGGTAATTAAAATCAACATCATCAGTGTCAGATTGGCCCAACGTATATTGATCAGTGGTTTGTCATTTCTTACAAATTTTCTTTTCCCAAAGTTAACAGTCATAACAGCTCCAAGCACCAGCAAAACCGGAAAGGCCACCGGGGTGTGAAATATGACCGATAACACTGCTGCCAACACAGCCAGGGTAATATTAAGTTTATCCTTTTTCAGAAGCTTACTCATCTGAACGGCTGCCACAACAATAAAGCCCAGAGCCATAGGACCAATAAGGCTGAATATACCGGGATCTACAAAATTTGTAGAAATCACAAAAAAAGTCATAAGCAGGGTTGCCGGCATTATCCAGATCATGAGAGCAAGGAAAGCCAGTCTGGGGCCTCCGATTTTATAGGCAATGGCTGTCAGAGTCTGGGTAGAAGCAGGTCCGGGTAATATCTGACAAATACTGTTCAGCT
>CAZRKA010000234.1:0-3859 GCA_964600345.1 uncultured Chitinophaga sp.
GATATGGGTGGTATGGGGTATTAATTTTCATTTTATAATTGAAAGGAGAGCAGGCTTACGGTCTGCTCTTTTTTTATTTAAAATATATTTGGAAATGCAAAAATAAATTGTAAATTTGGTATAGATATTTACTTTAAACCTATGAAAAAAACACTTTTTATTTTAAGCTTGTTGTTCTTATCGGCATCAGCTTATTCACAGACGGAAAATGCGGCAGACACCATATTCAAGAAGAATAAGGAGGTGCTGCTGGTTAAAATTACCGAAATCGGCATTGATGAAGTTAAGTACAAACCAATTGTCAACCCTAACAACATCGTATTAGTGCTTGAAAAATCCGAAATCAGCCGCATTGTTTTTGCCAATGGAGTCGTTCAGACATTTGAAGATCCGCTTACAGACAAAAAGAACTATGCCGGCAATCACAAAAACAGCATCAAGTTCAATTTCCTCTCACCGATAGGAGACAGGACTCACTTTAACTGGGAGCGCAGTATCAAGCCGGGAATCAGTTATGAAGTAGGACTTAACTTAATTGGGTTGGGGAGGCGTTTTGGTCAGTATACACCCGTTGGAGCTACAATAAACGGAGGATTTCGTTTTTACCGCATGCCTGAGATGAAAAGCCGTTCAGACCGCTATTCCCATTTGATGAACGGTTCATATTTTCAACCGACTATCACTCTCGGTATGACGCAGCACAGCTACAGGGATTACGGTCCTTACGATCCCTATTTCTACGGTCCGCGTGATTATACAATCAGAAAAGCAAATACCAATTTCTTTATGTTTTCACTTAATTTCGGAAAACAATATGTCTTTGCCAACCGTTTGAGTTTCGATTTCAGTACAGGAATTGGGTACGGGACATACACCAATCAATCACGCGCTTATTATTACTACGGAAGTTATTACGATCTAAACAGTAATGAAAACGCATATGAAAATGATGATCCTACCAGGTACGGATTTATGATATTTGAAAGAGAAGTACCACTGGCGCTCAATGTTCAGTTTAAGCTGGGATATCTCTTTAAATAACAGATACAAACTTCATTTCATGCCCCGCAAGAAATTGTGGGGTATTTTTTTATGTTGTAAGTCAAATTCAAAGTGTGATTTAATTAAAAGCTCAAAATTTCAGTTTGGATATGAAAATAATTCAAATTTTAAGTAATTTAATTTTATTACCTTCGTTAATCTATAATGGAATCAAAAGCAATACAGATTGAAGTTGCCCTTCATACGGATCTTCCTGATATAATGGAATTGCTCGAAGAGTTAAACCTCGACATGGAAGACCTCCATTATTCACAGTTTTTAGTCGTGAAAGACAAAGGTGAAATTATTGCCACCGGCAGAATCAGGTTGCACGAAGACGGTCTGCCTGAACTTTGCTCACTTGGTGTTCATCCCGAGTACAGATCGAAGGGTATAGGGAAAGGCATCGTATCCCGCTTACTGGAAAAGTGCCCGGATTCTAAGGTCTGGCTTTTAAGTGAAATACCTGATTTTTTTGAAAAAACAGGATTTGTTACTAATGAAGAATTACCCGAAATACTGGAAGATAAATTACGGAGATGCAGAGAAGTTTATGCCTGTAGCAATCCGCTTGTAATGTTTTCAGCGCGTTGATATGATAAAGCGGATTTTCAGAAATAAGTGGGTATTGATTTTCACGGTTTTTCTTGTCCTGGCCATTCTGTCGCCATTCGTCTGCGATCGTATAATCAGCAACAGTGTCAGCGAAAAAATATACAACAATGCCGATGAACTGCCATACAAGCACTGCGGCATATTACTTGGAACTTCAAAATACCTGAGCGATGGGCGGACACTCAATCCATATTATACTAAGCGAATAGATGCTGCGGGTGAATTGCTGCTGAAAAACAAAATCAGGTACCTTGTCATTAGCGGTGATAACAGCCGTAAAACTTACAGTGAACCGGAAGATATGCGCGCAGATCTGATCTTGCTTGGGATAGATTCAAACAGGATATTTCTGGATTACGCAGGATTTCGCACTTTCGATTCGATGGTAAGACTGCGAGAGATATTCTCACAAACAGATGTCTGTATCATTTCACAGCCATTTCACAACGAGAGGGCATTGTTTATTGCTAATCTTGAAGGGATTTCAGCCGTTGCTTTTAACGCTAAAGATGTGGGAAAGGCTTTTGGATTTAACGTAATGATCAGAGAAAAGTTTGCAAGGGTTAAAGTATTCATCGATTACCTGAGTTTCAAAAAACCAAAGTTTCTGGGACCAAAGGTGGCAATACCTCAGGTATGATAAATCATCATTTTTATGTTTAAAACATTGTTTAGCACAGACTCTGAATAATAATTGTAAATAAATAGTTAGATATATTTGAATATTAATAATGAAAACACCCTCCTTCTTATTCTGTTTGCTTTTTATTGCTCATTTCACAAATGTTAAGGCTCAGGAAGAGCCGGCTTTTCACGCCAGAGAGAAAAATATATTCAAAATAAACATGTTTCCCATGCTGGGAGACAGGCTTTGTTTTGCATGGGAACACAGTATAGAAAAAATGCAAAGTGTTGAACTTGGATTAGAAGGGCTGGGCTTATTCGGTAAATATAAGACAGGCAAAATAAGAGGCGTGGTAGCATCTGCTTCGATTCGTTTTTACAGTTTGAGTGAAGACAATGATGGTAAATACAGACTGATGAACGGCGCTTATCTGCAACCGACCGTAAAGGCAGGATACAGCAGCTTTGATGATACTTACATGCGTGACGACCTCAGCGGTAAACTTGTAGAAGTAAAAGAACATTATGTTACCAATTACTGGATGGCTTTGATGCAAACAGGAAAACAGTTTATAATTTATAAGCGCTTCTGTCTCGACTTTACACTTGGAGCCGGGGTATGTATTCAGACCGGAACCCGGCACAATCCTACATTATACAACCGCAATATTAATTCGGTATTCGAGCATGGTTTCGCCACCATGAGCAGAACATATTCCCCTTTTATATTAACGACCGCTATCAGATTAGGATATGTTTTTAAATAAATAAGTTATGGGATTCTATTTGATCCGGTCTTTGACTGACATTGATTAGATTCATAAACCCAAAAATTAACTACATTTGCCACTTTAAGTATTCAAAATATGGAAGCTTCAGACAAGCCAAAGAATTATGGATGGAAGGTGCTGATAAGCATAGTTATACTACTGCTGATTGTTGTATTTTCTGTTCAGAACAGTACAGGTACAAGAATAAAATTTTTGATCTGGGACCGCGAAACCCCGCTTGTATTTCTGATGGTATTCAGTTTTGTACTCGGACTTAGTTTTGCCTTACTGGCAATCTGGCCGGTTAGCAGACATTCCAAACGCAAATCAAAGCTTATCAAAGAACTGCAGCTGCGAATCGATTTTCTCGAAGATAAACAGGCAAACAACCAATCGGCAAAGCTTTAAGGATGAATACGGATATAGCCGTTATAGGTGCAGGAATCGTTGGATTGGCCAGCGCTCTGCAGATCAAGAAAATGAGACCGGAGCTCAGGGTAACTGTCATAGAAAAAGAATCAATAGTAGCAAAGCATCAGACAGGTAACAACAGCGGTGTCATTCACAGTGGCATTTATTACAAGCCGGGAAGCCTTAAAGCAAAGAATTGCATTGAAGGTTATCAGATGATGATAGATTTTTGCAAGGAACATCATATTCACTTCGAGCTTTGCGGAAAGATAATTGTGGCAGTTTCGGAATCAGAATTGCCTGCTCTTGACAATATTTACAAAAGGGGGATAGAGAACGGACTAAGTGGTTTGAGGTATATCAATACGGAAGAAATAAAAGCCATTGAGCCCAATACA
>CAZRKA010000235.1:0-3811 GCA_964600345.1 uncultured Chitinophaga sp.
TTTCGTGTTGTTGTTTTTTCGATATTTACGTGATGTAATTAATATTTGTGAATACCATTGCACTAAGAGCCCTAAGAATGCATACCCGGTAATCGCACAAGGAACACAATGAAATAGCGCAATACTGCATGGTGTTCTTAGTGTCCCGGCTTAGTGTTCTTAGTGTTATTGTATTTTACGATGATCAAACTTCGATGATCAATATTTGTGAATACCATTGCACTAAGAGCACTAAGAATGCATACCCGGTAATTGCACAAGGAACACTATGAAATAACATGCTGTATTGCCTGTTGTTCTTAGTGTCATTGTATTTTCCGATATTAATCGTTTACATTTATTAATTCTCCGGCTTCAGATTTATCTTTAAATTATGAACGAAAATCAACTTTTGAATATCGTGTACAAATCAGGATTGGCAATTCACAAAGAACTCGGACCGGGCTTATTGGAAAGTGCTTACGAAGAATGTCTTGAATATGAACTGATAAATTCAGGATTATATGTCAGACGGCAGGTCGGTTTGCCATTAATCTATAAAGAAATCAATCTGAATATTGGATACAGAGTTGACTTAATTGTTGAAAATAAAGTTTTAGTTGAAATAAAGTCAATTGAAAAATTAAATTACGTGCATACAGCACAAATGGTTACTTATTTAAAATTATCCGGATTAAAACTGGGATTGCTTATAAACTTTAATGTTCCATTTTTCAGAGATGGAGCAAGACGAATCATTAACGGACAACTGGATAATGAATAATGAAAATAAAATCAGGGACTTAAAAACCTATATAAAAAATCTTGTCCTTTGATTAGCCTTTTTATCTTGATACATTTCAAATTAGATTAAGTTTTTCAGGTTTAAAGTATAATACTATACATTTGTATTGATATGAAAAAACTATTACTGATACTATTTGGAACTAACCTTGCTCTTCAAGCTCAGAATCCCACCTGGGCAGATGATGTGGCCTGTATTGTTTATTCGCATTGTACTTCATGCCACAACCCGGGTGGGTCGGGTCCGTTTTCGCTGATGACGTACACAGATGCGGTTAACAACGCCGCTTACATGAAGATAAAAGTAGAAAGCCGTGAAATGCCACCGTGGCCGGTGAACAATGCGTACAGAAAATTTGCCCACGACCGCAGTCTCAGCGATCAGGAACGCGCAACAATCATCCAATGGGTAAACACCGGTAAAGCGCAGGGAAATATGTCAAATGCACCTGCTGCACCGGTATACAGCAGCAATTTACAGATTCCTAATCCGGACCTTCAACTTCAAATTCCTACCTATACACTGCCATCAATCAGTGAAGATCTCTACCGTTGTTTTGTATTGCCAACGGGATTGTCTGTTCAGAAATTTATCACCGGCATCGAAATCATTCCCGGAAATCACGGCATTGTGCACCATGCGCAAGTGTTTTATGATACCACCGGTGCCTGCGAAACACTTGATAATGCCGACCCCGGAATTGGATATACATCAGCCGGAGGTGTTGGAACGCGGGCGGCAGTTTTACTTGGAACCTGGGTGCCCGGCTCAAGTCCGATATTTGTGCCGGCGGGTATGGGTAAACGATTGCCGCCGTCAGCCAGAATAGTCGTACAGATTCACTATCCTGAATACGCATCGGGTGAAACCGATTCTACAAAGGTGCATTTTCTGTTTACCGGCGCAAGTGTCAGAAATATAAGTGATGCCGCTGTGCTTAATCACATTACAAGTATTAAAAACGGACCTTTGTTTATACCTAAAAATACTGTTAAGACATTTTACGAAGAATTTACTGTGCCTATAAATGCAAGTTTGCTCAGTGTAGGGCCGCACGGGCATCTCATTTGCCGTTCGATGAAAGCTTTCGGTGTGACACTGGCAGGAGATACCATTCCGATCATCGATATTCCGGAATGGGATTTTCACTGGCAGGGATCATACGATTTTCAGAAACCGCTGAGAATTCCATTCGGCACCAAACTGATTGGCATAGCAACCTATGACAATACATCTGACAATCCACATAACCCCTCTGATCCACCGGAAGATGTGAACGCAGGCGAGTCAACCACTGACGAGATGATGTTGTTTTATTTTTCATTTCTGCCTTATGTCAGCGGAGACGAAAACATTGTATTCGATACTGCCTCACATAAAGAACATCACCTCGGATGTAAAAGCAATGATCAATCAGACATAGATGAACCGGCAACTGAAAGTGGATTTAAAGTCTTTCCAAATCCAACAAATAACATTGTACAAATCAGTTCCGAAAAAGAAGAACCTTATGTAATTGAATTATACGATGCCATGGGTAAGCTGGTCTATACAGCAAGGTCGGTAAGGACTATTGATTGTTCAGATTTCGCACCAGGTATTTACAGGCTGCGTATTATCAGCAGCAGAAGTGTTAATGTTACCGGAATAGTATTGGAATAAAAGTTAATGTGCCGTATTAATTGCGGAACACAATCTGTTTATCAAATTCATCAACAATAATGGTCTTGTCTTTTTTGACATCACCGCTCAGGATTTTCTTTGACAATTCGTTCAGCACTTTTTTCTGAAGTACGCGTTTCAATGGTCGTGCACCGAATTGAGGGTCATAACCCAGTTCGGCCAGCCATTCCACAGCCTCGTCAGTTATTTCGAGAGTAAACCCTGCATCTTGAAGCTGGCGGATCATGCTTTCCATCTGTATGCGAACGATCTGATGGATATTATCCCTGCTCAGCGGTTCGAACATGATCACTTCATCGATACGGTTCAGGAATTCAGGCCTTATGCTGTTTTTCAGTTGCTGATAAACTTCATTTCTTGTACGGGCCATTACCTCGTCCTTGTTTTCGTCGTTGAGCAATTCAAAGTTTTCCTGAATAATATGCGATCCGATATTGCTGGTCATAATGACAATGGTATTTCTGAAATTGGCAGTTCGGCCTTTGTTATCAGTTAAACGTCCGTCGTCCAGCACCTGAAGCAATATATTGAACACATCTGGATGTGCCTTTTCGATTTCGTCGAGTAATACCACTGAATAAGGTCTGCGTCTTACTGCCTCTGTTAACTGACCACCTTCGTCGTAACCCACGTATCCGGGAGGTGCCCCAATCAATCGGCTGACTGTGTGTTTTTCCTGGTATTCGCTCATGTCTATACGAACCATGGCGTTGTCGTCGTTAAATAAGAAAGAGGCTAATGCTTTTGCCAGTTCCGTTTTACCCACACCGGTAGTGCCCAGAAAAATGAAAGAGCCGATTGGTCTTTTCGGATCCTGCAGACCTGCTCTGCTTCTGCGCACGGCGTCAGAAATTGCGGCTATGGCTTCTTCCTGTCCAACGACACGTTTGTGAAGTTCTTCTTCCAGATGTATGAGTTTTTCTCTTTCGCTTTGCAACATTCGGTTCACCGGGATACCTGTCCACTTGCTCACCACTTCTGCAATATCTTCAGCATCCACTTCTTCTTTTACCATTGGCTTATCGCTTTGAATTCCCGCAAGTTTGCCTTGCAGTTCGATCACGGTGTTTTCGGCGTCCTTGATTTTACCATAGCGCAGTTCAGCTACTTTTCCGAAGTCTCCGTTGCGTTCTGCCTGATCAGCCTCGTTTTTATATTGTTCTATCAGTGCTTTGCTGGACTGAATTTGTTCAACAACTTCTTTTTCGCGTTTCCACCTGGCATTAATAGCATTTCTGTCTTCAGAAAGGTTGGCCAATTCCTCGTTCAGTTTATCGAGCTTTTCGGGATCGTTCTCTTTTTTAATGGCCTCGCGTTCGATTTCAAGTTGCATGATACGGCGGT
>CAZRKA010000236.1:0-3776 GCA_964600345.1 uncultured Chitinophaga sp.
GGAGCTGCACAGGTACAATTATGCCTCATCCTGTTACTTGCCGGAATTTTTTACTGCGCTTTCAGGAAACAAATTCCGGATTAAAGAATTTTGTTCAGTACCTCGGCTATCCTTTCCGTGCTTTTTCCATCCCATAATGGTGGTATTTCGCCTTTTTTGAAGCTGCCGTTCAGAATCTGATCTATGTAGTGTTTTAAGGCTTCCGTTGTGTATTCTACAAGTACATTACTTCCGGTTTCTACCGTACTGGGCCTTTCAGTATTATTTCTCAATGTCAGGCAAGGAATTTTCCTGTAGGTTGTTTCCTCCTGTATTCCGCCACTGTCAGTTACTACAAACTTGCAATCAGCAGTTAGTTTTTGAAATGAAAAATAATCCAGTGGTTCTGAAAAAATAAGATTTTCGAGTGAGGCAATATCGTCCCAAAGCCCAAATTGTTTAAGTCTGGCAACAGTCCGCGGATGTATGGGAAATACCAATTTAAGCCGGCCGCATATTTCTTTAATCATACTGATTAAAATCTCCAGCCCGACCCTGGAATCTACATTCGATGGCCGGTGCATGGTCATTAGTACATATCCGCCTTTTTCAAGCCCATAGTTTTCAAGCACCTTACTTTCCCTTACCTGTTCATCAAATTCTATAAGGCTGTCTATCATTGTGTTACCTACAAAAAACACCTTAGAATCCGGCTTGCCTTCTGCTTTCAGATGTTCAAGACCGCTTTTTTCGGTAACAAAGTATAAATCTGCAATTTCATCAGTAAGCAATCTGTTGATTTCTTCGGGCATGCTGCGGTCAAAGCTTCTCAAACCGCTTTCAAGATGAGCCACTTTGATTCCCATTTTATTGCCGCAGAGGGCGGCTGCAAAAGTGCTGTTTACATCACCGACAACCATCAGCAGATCGGGTTGATAGTCAAGGCAAACTTTCTCGATACCGGTCATAACTGCAGCCATCTGTGTATTTGGAGTGCCCTGGCCAATATTGAGCATAAAATCAGGTCTCAGATCAAACTGATCGAAAAAAACCTGACTCATTTTCTCGTCAAAATGCTGTCCTGTATGTACAAATTTTACCTCCAGGGCCGGGAAATTGCTGATTACTTTCTTAAAACGCGTTACTTTTATAAAATTGGGTCTGGTGCCCACAACGATGAGGATTTTTTTCAATGGATAATTAGATTTTTCGAGGCAAAATTAAGATAAATCTCTGTTTAAATTTACATTTCTCGCATTTAGACAGTACCTTTGCACGTTACAAGTATCAACAAATATTCATCATAAAATGTTAAATATCGTTTTATTCGGACCTCCGGGGGCAGGCAAAGGCACTCAGTCGCAAAAACTGGTAGAAACCTTCAAATTGCACCACCTTTCTACCGGTGACATTTTCAGATATAATATCAAAAACGAAACTGAATTGGGCAAACTCGCAAAATCATATATAGACCAGGGTAATCTGGTTCCGGATGAAGTAACTATTGACATGCTTCAATCAGAAGTTGAGAAAAACCCCGATGCTAAAGGATTTATTTTCGACGGTTTTCCACGGACTACTGCACAGGCTGAGGCTCTGGATAAATTTCTGGCTTCAAAAGATACTTCGATAAGTATCATGCTCGCTCTTTTAGTTGACGAGGAGGAATTGATTAAACGACTACTGATCAGAGGAAAAGACAGTGGCAGAGCCGATGATACAGACGAAAGTATTATCCGGAACAGAATCAGAGTATACAACGAGCAAACAGCAGTCGCTGCAGATTTTTATGCGGCTCAGGGAAAATACCACGGTATCAATGGTGTTGGCAGTGTCGAAGAAATTTTCGACAGACTGTGTTCTGTAATAGTAGAAAAAGGCAAATAATACAGATAAATTTAAATCTGTAACCTGATGCTTGATTCCAATTTCATAGATTATGTAAAGATTTTCTTTCGCTCCGGAAAGGGGGGCAAGGGAAGCGCCCACTTTCACCGTGCCAAGGGTTTGCCAAAAGGCGGACCAGACGGTGGTGATGGTGGTAAAGGAGGCGACATCAGACTCAGGGGAAATGCCCAGCTCTGGACATTACTGCATTTAAAATACAGAAAACACATACATGCCGAAGACGGTCAGCCCGGTGGATCTGCCCTATGTACGGGAGCTTCGGGTAAAAATGAAGTCATAGAAGTACCATTGGGCACTATTGCCCGGGATGAAGAAAGCGGAGAAATCCTTTTTGAAATCACAAAAGACGGCGAGGAAAAAGTACTTCTTAAGGGCGGAAGAGGGGGACTGGGCAACACACATTTCAAGACTTCAACAAAACAGGCGCCTACTTATGCCCAACCCGGTGAAGACAGCACTGAAGGATGGAAAATCCTCGAGTTGAAAGTGCTTGCCGATGTTGGCCTTGTAGGTTTCCCCAATGCCGGTAAATCTACTTTGCTATCAGTTATGTCGGCTGCAAAACCGAAAATTGCGAATTATCCTTTTACCACTTTGGTTCCAAACCTCGGCATTGTTCAATACCGCGATTACAGGTCATTTATCATGGCTGATATTCCGGGAATAATAGAAGGTGCCCATGAAGGAAAAGGGCTGGGCCACAGATTTCTGAAGCATATCGAACGAAATGCATTACTTCTTTTCCTTATTCCCGCCGACAGCAAGGACATAAAAGAAGAATACAATATTTTGCTGAACGAGTTGAAAGCCTTCAACCCTGAACTACTCGAAAAGGATCGACTTATAGCTATTACCAAATGCGATATGATGGACGAAGAACTGATGAAACTGATGAAAAAGGATCTGAAGTCTCTTAAACCTTTATTTATTTCAGCGGTAAGCGGGTTAAACATCCAGACGCTAAAAGATCAGCTCTGGGATAAAATCAAACACGGCAAAGAAGAATGGAAGTAATTGCTTCCATGGGCCTGTTTGCTTAATTCAAATTGTAATTTCAACACAAAAATCCGGACATTAAAAAAGGCAGTTATTGCTAACTGCCCTTAAATATAATTTTGATATTATCGTATTACGATTTAATAAAAGTAGAAACAGCAATGCCGTTCACACCTTCAATTTTCACGGTATAAATACCGGAATTCAACCCTGCAATATCAAGACTGATGGTCTCCAGAAATGGCAATTCCATTACAATCTGACCCAGTGAGTTGTATACCTTCAAAGAAGCATTGCCAATTTCACGATTGTCAATTTTAATCAGGTTTGATGCCGGATTGGGATAAATATTAAGCGATTTAAGTCCCGGAGTGGTGATACCAACCGGTTTCCATGCTTTGCAGTTAATAACAACATCCTTGAATTCCATTGGATTTGATGCTCTGGAAAAACGAACTGTCATCCAGGCTTCTCCATTGATATTTTTCGTGTAAAAATGGAATGATAAAACTCCTGTATCACCGCCGTTTGCAAAAGTAAAAGAGTCGAGACTTACCTCAGGAGTTCTGCAGGATATAATATCACAAATTGCCGAACCCCAGTTAACATCAGGTAAATTGTTATTAATACGGTTCCAGAGTATTGTCTCCGGAGAAGCATTAGTACTTCTGATTACAGTATGGGCCCATAAATCAACGAAATCGGTTGATTGAGTGCCGGCAAATCCGTAAGTGTAAAGGGTATCATCATCAATCGTAAATTGCGCACGGGCATTCAGTGCAGATACCATCATCAATAAAAACGTAATTTTCTTAAACATAATGCAAAGTTAATGAAAATTTATTTCCTTTAAAATTCACAATTTTATTTTAAAGCTTATATCAAGGCTTTTT
>CAZRKA010000237.1:0-3717 GCA_964600345.1 uncultured Chitinophaga sp.
CCTCTTCTGGTTCTTTGGAATTATTACTGTAAAAATAATACTGCAAGTCTAAAGGCCCTTAGTGTAAAACCTTTGCGGCCTTCGTGGTTAAATTGACTTTTATAAATTTTGTACGCCGCAGGCGTCTACTATTGTGCCCTATGCTTCGCCCTGTGGTGTGGACAGACGTATGTTGGTCGTTTTGCAGAATCCCGAAGCCTCTCCTCTACCACAGGGTGCCTATGTTAACTATGTGTCGAATAAGGCGTAGCCGCAAAGGGTATTGGAGAAAATTAATTTATTTTTACCTTGCTTAGATCTTTGCTCTCAGATTCATTGCCTTCACCGATGCACCCCGCATAGGTGAACTCACTATCTCATCCCTGAAGCAGAGCTCCTTCGTCGCACGCTTCAGGGCTTCGCCTCTTCATCCTTTCATCTCTTCATCCTTTCCTCTTTCCTCTTTCCTCTTTCCCCTCCAGTCTCTAGTCTTTCCTCTTTAGTCTTTAGTCTTTTCTCAACTTTTCGTATCTTTGACCCATTATTATGGAAAATTCGCAATCCCTTAAACTGGTTGAACTCAACGACCTTCACATAGCTCTCGGCGGAAAAATGGTGCCGTTTGCAGGGTTCAACATGCCTGTTCAATACAGCAACCTGATTCAGGAACACAATGCTGTCAGAAATAACGTAGGTGTATTTGATGTTTCGCACATGGGCGAATTTATGCTCAAAGGCGAAAAAGCACTGGATCTCATTCAGCTTGTTACAAGTAACGACGCATCTAAACTGACAGACGGAAAAGTACAGTATTCGTGCCTGCCGAATAACACCGGTGGTATTGTAGACGATTTACTGGTTTACCGTTACAGCGAACACGAATATTATCTGGTAGTCAATGCTTCCAATATCCAAAAAGACTGGGACTGGATTTCCGCTCACAATACTTTTGGCGTTCAGATGGAAAACATGAGCGACGACCTCAGTCTCTTCGCTGTTCAGGGCCCCAATGCCATTAAGGTTTTACAAAAACTGACCGATGTCGACTTGTCGGCTATGGAATATTACACCTTTACAGGTGGCACAATGGCCGGATGTGAGGATGTCATAATTTCCAATACCGGATACACCGGTGCAGGTGGATTCGAACTCTATGTATGGAACAAAGATGCCCGTAAATTATGGGATGCCATCTTTGAAGCCGGTAAAGAATTTGATATTCTGCCCTGCGGACTTGGTTGCCGTGATACACTGAGACTTGAAAAAGGATTTTGTCTGTACGGCAATGATATCAACGACAGCACCTCTCCTATTGAAGCAGGTCTGGGATGGATTACAAAATTCAGCAAGGATTTTGTGAACAGCGCTTACCACAAATCACTGAAAGAAAACGGTGTCAGTAAAAAGCTGGTCGGTTTCGAAATGATAGACAGAGGCATTCCCCGTCAGCATTATACCATCAAAGACGAAAATGGCCTGACAATTGGTGAGGTGACATCAGGCACACAGTCGCCCAGCCTTAATAAAGCCATTGGAATGGGATATGTACAGACAGAATTCAGCAAACCCGGCACCGAAATTTACATTTCAGTAAGAGACAAAGCTCTGAAAGCTGTGGTGAGTAAAATTCCCTTCCTGTAATTTTTTACCCTATGAAAACGCAATTGCTTCTTACCCTGACACTGGCCTGCTCTTTTCTGAATGCCAAGGTTTCAGACGAACCCAGCCCTGTAACCCGAAATTCGGTTTACAAAAAAATGGTGCATTTCAACCCCCTTGCTCTCACCATCGGGGGTTTTGAACTGGGATACGAAACAATGCTGAGCAACAAAGAGTCTTTTTTTATCAATATGGGTTACTACCTGAGTGAAGCAGCGGGAAGTCTTGACATTAAAGATGATTACTCCAATCTAAACGGTTTCAGACTGGAAATGCAATACCGGTTTTACAGAAAACCCAACAACTATATCCGCAATGTTTATCTGGCACCTTTCTTCAATATTAAAACCATCAGTGCCGACCATCACGAAACAACCTATACCTACAGTCCGGTTTATACAAAAACCACAGTCAGCGAAAACAGAAGTGCAACTACAGCCTCATTCGGTTATATGCTGGGAATGAGAAAGTCAGTTTTCGAGAATATTTATATGGATATGGCCATTGGCGGAGGTGTGTTTTTGCCTGTTCAGGGGGATAATCACAAAGATTTGAATATAGGCCTGTTTAATCCTTATCAAAAGGGTGTGCAGTTTAAAGCTGCATTCGGATTTCTGGTAGCACTCTGATTGATCATTTCTAATCCATACAGATAATTTGAAAACCACACATTATTGTTTTTTGATTATACTGAGCCTGAGTTTAAGTTCATGCTTCGAGCTGGTTGAAGAACTTAGTTTCACCGACAATCAAAAAGGCAAATATGAACTGACATTAAACTGCAGCAGGAGCAGGGATAAGCTCAGCAGCCTGATGAAACTGGACAGTTTTATGGGTGTCAGATTACCGGGTCAGTACAGAATATCGCAGGATATTGATGCGGCGAAATATGCGCTTGAAAAAAGTCCGGGTATAAAAAATGCGCATTGCAGTATGGATTTCAACAACTTTATTTTTTCAATCTCATTTAATTTTGATTCGGTGCAGGCACTCAATAAAGGCATATTGGCAGCCATGAATTCTGCCTCATCGCTTATGCAATTCAAATCAATGGGTTTCTTCGGCAAAAGCTCTGAAACATTCGAAAGGACTGCATTGCCGGCAGACAGTTTAATAAGGTCCATTGCCGGCAGAACTGATGTCATTGAGTTGTTTGAAGATGCAAGTGTTACAAGTATCATCCGTTTCAATAAACAAGTGAGTTCCGCAAGCAACAAAGATGCAAGGATTTCTAAAAACGGTACTGCCGTCATGATCAAACATCAGGTTAAAGATGCCATCCTGAAACCACAATTACTATACAATAAAATCAGTCTGAAATGAAACAAGTTTTCCTTATCATTATTCTTTGTTCCTGCTTTAAAATTAACGGGCAGGATATGGCGAGCTATATACCCGACAATATACAATACATTTTCAGCTATAATCCCGGCAAGCTCGATGCAAAAAGCAATCAACTCAAATACACAAATTATCTGCAACCTTTTATCCGGGAAAACAGATTCTCATATTACCAGCGTAATTCAGAACAGAATTGCGATCCTGTTACCATAAAGGATATTGTAGAAAATCCGGATTCGTTTGGTATTGACATCCGATGCGGGATTTATATATACCGCACAAGCGTTAAAAAGATAAGCGGAACAGTTTATCTTTTTAAATTAAGCAACCCGGCGGGTTTCCGGAATAAAATTAATACAATATGCAGCGATCCCTACAAAATTCAGCAGAAGGACCTTGCCAGCGGCACATTCGTTATCAGCAACCACGTATCAGTTGCCGTTAACGACATGGTGGCCGTCGTGTTCATTAAAGACTATAACTATTATTCTGAATATGCGGTCCCTTCCTTTAACGATCAATCATTTGCCGATTCAATTTACGTTGCCGAAAAAAGCGAATACAATATCAGTTCGGATAGTTTGTTTTATCTGAAACTCAATAGTGAGGAAATCGAAAATTACGAACTGGAAGTAATAAGAAAACGATTATCTGAAGATACAGGAATACTCTATCGCGCAAAACAGAGAGAAATTGCCCGCAAAACTGAATTGATGAATAGATATTTTGCTGAAATTC
>CAZRKA010000238.1:0-3715 GCA_964600345.1 uncultured Chitinophaga sp.
ATCAGGTTTCGACACATATTCGATAAAACCACTGCGGGTGTATGCCTGGTATATGAAAAACAATATGTTCGGCCTGATAGACGCAGAGGGTTGTGAGGTCTGCAAAGCCCTCTACGACAATTTTCCCGACCTGAGCAATGAATATGGAAATAATCACGGCTATCCTTCAAACCCCTTTCTCAGGGTTGTAAGGAATGGTAAATACGGACTGATAGACTTTGATGGCAGAGAAATTCTGCCCCCCGTGTACAGTTATATCAGACCATACATCAAAGAGGAGAGAATGGAACAAAACAATCAACAGAATTATTTTGTGATGAAGCTTACTTTTCAGTGGTATGAGGTCGACTCGCTGAATGTCAGTTTTAAAGTCGATGCCAAAGGTCGCATTTATGACAGAAGCAGCCCTGAAATAGAAGAAATCAATGAAGATCCGGATATTGCAATGTATAGCGATGGCACAGCAGGCAGACATGATTATCCCGGAATGCCTGATGCTCCGTCTTACCCTGTCAGCATCAGCAGAAGCATACCCCCGAGGACAAATGCCTACAACTTACAGGAAAAGAAATTTGAAAGCAGGCTGGTAATTAACAAAACCAGCCGGAAATACGGATTAGTGAATCGCAGCAGCGGAGATACGCTGATACCGATGATATACGACCGCCTGGAGCTGGATCCTTACGGCAGAATTATAGCCGGCAAGAACTTCTACAGTGAAAAAGATGCCATCAGCGGGAAAAGCATTTTTAAAGAAACCCTGATGGCCATGTACAACATAGACGGCAAGCCCTTGTTTAAGCTGCAGTACCAAGAAATAAGCTATTTCAACGGCCTTTACCTCTTCAATAAAGATGGTAAAATTGCCATTTACGATTCGCTGCTCAATGCAGTTTCCAAGCACATATACGACGGAGTTCTTGGTTCGGGTAACGCAAAAATCATGTCGCTGGCCATCAATGGCAAGTATGCTCTGTTCAACATGAAGGGCAAAGCAATTACCGCGTTTGAATACGATCGTATTGCCATTCCGGATGCACACGACCTGCCTTTTCCGATGATTATAGCAGGCAAAAACGGGAAAGAAGCCATCATGGATTATACAGGTAAATTACTGACCGGATTTGAATACGAGCACATCATTGCCGAATGCCATGTCAGACACGACGGAGGTATCAGGGTTGCAAACAGCTATCTCTCCAACAGGCCCAATGCCTGGTTCTTTGTCAAACAAAACAATCTCTGGGGTATCATGGACACAAGTTATCGCCTTATTCTGCCCTGCGTTTATGAAGACATTTCAAAAACATATAACAAAACCATTGTTTTTCTCAAGCAAAATGCGAAATGGGGTATCCGGAATATATACAGCGGTCAAAACATATACCCGATAGAACTGGACACTAAACCTGATTACGAAAAGGGATACCTGGTTTTATATAAAAACAAACAGTACGGAGTGATAAAAAATGACGGCACACCGGTACACGATTTCAGCCTGAACAGCAATCCGGGCATCAACAAAATATACCCGGGATTACTGGAGCTGACAACCCATGTCAACTGGAAGTACCATCTTATCACTTACGTGGATGATTACGGGAATGTGGTAAGTTTGGAGAGATAGAAAAACATAGGCTTAGTCACGTTGTGATTCCCAAAAAACGTATAATTTGCAATTCTGAAGAAGTATGGGTTAATTGCAGGTAGTAATCGAAGCACTTCAGTTACCAGACTTTCATAGTTCCTTATGTGTAATCCTCAACGTCCATTCAAACAATCATTAACACCGTGATTAAGAATATATTAAACCCGGCAAATAAAGTCTTATATGCTAAATAAATAACCCCGTATGGAAAGATTCATATTTTCAATCTTGTTGATTGTTATTAACTCTGCAGCATTTGCGAATGACGGCGCATTTTATGCAAAAGGCAATCATCTGATACCGGTCAATGAAACAGATATCAGCGTCAGAAAAGAAATATTAACTATTAAAAAAGTCAGAAATCAATACATTGAAGTAACTGTTTATTACGAATTCTTCAATCCAAGGGAAGACAAGAAAATTACGGTTGGGTTTGAGGCTTTTTCGCCATACGGAGACGTTGATGGAGCACCTAAAAATGGACTACACCCATATATGAGAGATTTTACAGTGGAATTTAACAACTCATTTTTAACCTATAAGGTTGCCTTTGTTTCTGACTCCTTTTACACTAAGAATGACAGCATCGTTTCTTTAGATCTGGATAATTTTGATGGAGAAACATTCGGAAACTATGTTGATTTCTATTATGTCTATCATTTCGATGTCAACTTTAAAAAGGGAGTAAACATTGTAAAACATACGTACAACTGTGATTTATCAGGATCTCTTGACTATCATTACTTCTTTGGGTATGTATTAACAGCAGCCAATCGCTGGGCTAACAAACAAATAGACGACTTCACTTTAATAATTGATTTTGGTGAATTTGAAACATTTTCTATCGATAAAACATTCTTTAAAAGTGCCGAAGAATGGATACTAAACGGAATAGGTAAAACTGAAGATATAAAAGGTTTACCAAATTCATTCATTGAAAAAGACGCCCTTAAAATTCATATACAGAAAGGAAATCTGGTGTTTCACAAAAAGAACTTTAAAATCAGTGGTGACCTGTATATATCTGCTCAAAATTATTTTGGCGTTGAAGATAATGCATACATTCCATTCTCCTATTATCTGGCTGACCGTATTTTAGATCCGAAAAATGATTTTCAGAGAGAAATTTTAAGAAACTTACCATTTGCAAGGCGGGGTTACATTTTTCAAAACCAAGACCTGAATGCTTATTTCAGCAAAATGGAATGGTATATTCCAAATCCTAATTATATTCAGAATTTAGAAACATTGACAGAAGAAGAAAGAGAATGGATAGAAAAATGGAAATAAATATTTTGCAATTTAAAGTCATCCTCAGCAATTTATCTTCGAAAATAAACTAAGTCCAAAATGAACCCTCAAAACCGATAAAATAAAAAAACAATCCGGTCATTCGATTCAAACACATAAAAACACCATGATCAAATATTTCATAAACCCCGGTAATTATCCCAAAAACATCAGTTTCATTTTGCTCGTACTGCGCCTTACGGCGGGTGTGTTTATGCTGACACACGGCTGGGGAAAATGGCTGAAGTTAATCGGCGACGACCCCATCAAGTTTGCCGACCCCATTGGTGTGGGCATAACAACTTCATTGGCACTGGCCGTATTTGGGGAAGTGCTGTGTTCGATATTGCTGATACTTGGTCTGGCGTCGCGTGCCGCTGCCCTGCCCTCTCTCATTACCATGCTGGTAGCTGCATTTATTGTACACGCGGATGACGGATTCGGCAAACAGGAGTTGCCGTTGATGTACAGCGCGATGTATCTCTGCATTGCCCTGGCAGGAGCCGGTGCCTATTCATTAGACCGGGTGATATACAAGAAACTCTATCTTAAAAAAGAAAAGCCGGGGAACAACTGAATATGCATTTTGGAGCAATTCTCAATAATGCCTGGCGGCATACAGGGAACCGGAAAGCCAGTTACACCAAGAACGCAAGGAATGCGCAAGGATCACGAAGGTGGTTTGATGCGAAAGTTTGGAGCAGAAATTTAAACCACAAAGGCCTTTAGACTTGCAGTAGTATATTTACAGTACTAATTTCTAAAGAACCAGAAGAA
>CAZRKA010000239.1:0-3681 GCA_964600345.1 uncultured Chitinophaga sp.
AGGTCTCTGTCATGCCATAGCTATGTCTGAAAACGGTGTCTGTTTCCAGATTTTTAATCATTGATTCCAAACGGGGTGATATTTCACCTCCTCCGATCAACACTTCTCTGAAACGACTCAGGTTTTTTGTGCTGATACTGTTTTGCAGAATCTGATATAATTGCATCGGACTCAGGGATATTATATCGGCTTCAACTGCATTTAAAAGCGGATTTGAAGACGGTTCATCAACAATAATTTCCAGATTCCAAACGCGCGATCTGACAAGCATCATCAATCCGCCAACCTTGCTGACAGGTATGCAGCAATAAAGTATTTCTCCGGCGACAGGTTTTATTAATGCTGCAGTCTGATCAGCACTCCATATCATCCATTTTTTTTCCAGATTGTGCGGTTTGGGTGCACCTGTACTGCCCGAACTTTGTAAGGTAAATAACTCTTTTTGATTATCCCAGGCCTCGAAAAACAGTTTCGCTTCCGTAACGTTCATTCGAAATTTGCAAATTTATCCAGCTCCTTCAGGAATATGTCAATTTCTTCAAAACTGTTGTAAATATGGGTAGAGATACGGATACAATTGATATTGTTTTCGGGCACATATCTGGTGATGATTTTTTTTTCATTGCATTGGGTTTGCAACTTGCTGATATCTTTGTTTTTTAATTTAAAAGACACCTGAGCACCTCTCGATGCTGCTTCAACAGGAGTCAGCATTTCGATTTCAGGACTGATTTTAAGTACCTGTTCCTGTAAATAGGAAGCGAGTTCTCTTACTCTTTTTTCAATATGCTCACGCCCGATTTTATTCTGAAACTCAATAGCCTTACTGATGCCTTTTAACAAGGCAGGATTTTGGGTTCCGTAGTAATAGCGGTGACCGTTGTCGGCATAACCTTTAAGGATGGGCGGATTGCTTAGCATGTCCCATCCTGTATCAAATCCTCCGCCTCCGTAATAAGCCTGTACCTTATCTCTCATGCTTTCGGAAACATAAAGAAATCCAGTTCCCTTAGGCCCAAGCATCCATTTATGACAGCATCCCGCATACATGTCGCAGGCTATGTCTTTCAGATCAAGCATCAGCATTCCCGGAGGATGAGCGCCATCCAGAAAACTGATGATGCCTTTTTCCCTTGCCAGTTTGCAAATTTCTTTGACAGGTAATACCTGACCTATGGTACAAGGTATATGCGGCACACTGATTACTCTGGTGTTCTTTGTGATGACCTTTTTGAGGTTATCCATGGTCTCTTCGGCAGTTTTTCCAAGCGTCATCACTTTAATAACAATTCCGTGCAGTTTCGATCTGTTGAGCCAGGGTGCTGCATGCCCTACATGTTCGTGTCCGGTCATAATAACTTCGTCGCCGGCTTTCAGGTTCAGTCCCCAGCAAACCACATTGATTCCTTCGGTCACATTCCTCATCAGACTGATTTCGCTGTCTTTAGTATTCAGAAAACCCGCCAGTGAAGCAATCGCTGTGTCTTCATAACCGCCATATCTGCCGCTGCTGTCTATTTCCAGCATTTCCTGCTGCACTTCGTTGAGAACAGAATAAGGTGATGGACCCATGGTGCCGTTGTTCAGAAATATTTTTGAATTGCTGAGAGGAAACTGAGCCCTGACGAGTTTCCAGTAAGCTTCGTCGGGAGCAGAGCCTTCCGGCAGTGGAGGCTGGTAAGAGAATGCTTTATTGCCAAGTCCTACAGCACCGGCAAGCAATAAGCCGGTCTTTAAAAATTCCCTTCGTTTAGTCATAATACCTGTTTTGAAAGACAAACCTAATTAAACTTTTTGAGAGTTTGAACTACAAATCTAAAACAGCTAAAAAGAAAGATCCCGCAAGCAATGCCTGCGGGACCATTTCAGTTTATGATTAAAAATTACTTACTTATTTATTAGTAGGCTTTGTTTTGCGGATTGAAATTGCTCCAGCTATCAGTCCAGTCGTTTCCGCCGAAAGCTCCTCTGAAGGTTGTGCTTGCGAAGAAGCCTGATAATTTAGCGTGGGCAAATGAAGCACCGCTTTGGGTTAATCCGGTAAAGCTGGCAAAGTTAGGGTCAACAGGGTAGGTACCACCAACACCTGCAGTGGTGTTGTATCCTAAGAATAAAACCGGATTGATGCCCGCATCGGCAAGTGCTTTGGCATGCGCAGGTGTTCCTGTTGTAGGTGCATTCTGTGTGAAAACAAGGTTTGATTTGGTTGTTTTCCAGTAGTCGGCAACAGCAGTACTTGCAGAAGAACCGCTAATGAAAGGATTCGGGTTCTTTTTGTTGGCACCGGCAGATACCAGGATATTGTTGTCGAGAACACCAAGACCACCGGTGAAATTAGCAAGAGTTGAACTTCCGTCAATATTAAGACCAACAGGGAATCCTGCAAAAACTGAATTGAAGATAGAAATCTCGCTGTTTCTTCTCAGGTGCATAGCATGCTGATAGTTCGCACTAAGTGATTTTGTTGAATCAAACACAGGACCTAATATGGTTACGTTAGAGAATACAGCAGCAGTTTTAGGAGTTGCAGTTGAACCTGAAGCATCGTTGTCTACTTCAAAACCATTAGAACCGGACTGGTCGGCATTGAAAGGATCTCTTACAGCAAGTGCGTATTGTACTTTACCGCTGAAACCGAAGTCAACGTCGTAGTCGTCATCCCATGTGCCGTATGATACCAGGTGTGAGCAATTAACAGTACCGCCGAACCACTCGAATCCGTCATCGCCACCGTAGGTTACCTGAACGTAATCGATAGTTGTTCCGCTACCTACGCCACCCAGAGTAAGTGAGTTGGTTTCGTTGTTTGGTGTTAATGCAATACCGGCGTACTCTATTCTGACATATTTAAGTATGCCGGAATTGTCGGCATCATTGGCAGAGCTGTTGAAAGTTCCGTAGTTAACAGCCGGCGAAATACCTTCGATGGCAGGGTTGTTCTGATTGCAATTTGCTTTTCCAAGTACAACTAAGCCGCCCCAGTCGCCCTGTTCTCTTTCGCCTGCTTCCTGATTGCTGGTAAATACAATCGGGTTGGTGGCTGTACCTTCGGCTATTATCTGTCCGCCTTGTTTTATAACAAGCGTACCTTTGGTTTTTTTCTCACCGAACAAAACCGTTCCGGCAGGAATTGTGAGTTTACATCCATCTTCTACAGTAACTGTACCTTTTATAAGGTATTTTTTTGAAGCATCGAGTGTCAAGTTGCAGATTGATCCGCTGAGTTCCTCCATGCCCGATTTCACTTCCGGTTCTACATCATCAGGTTTGCATGATGTGAAGACTGTGCTGAGCGCTAAAAGTGCATAAGCACTGGTCTTTAAGAATTTAAATTTCATATGAATTATGGTTAATTTGATACTGCAAAACTGACCAAAGGATATTAAGTCTGTATTAAGACACTTTTAAATCTTAATCATAGTTTGGGTTGGAATGTTAGGGGAAGATGAAAGGGGGAAGACTAGAGACTAAAGATAAAAAGATGAAAGCGTGCCCCGTGTCGTTCCGACGAAGGAGGATCTGACACGGGGACTAAAGACTAAAGATGAGTAAATACTGTCGTTTAGAGATTGAGCCGCATTCTATTAATACCAATTAGTATGAATTGCCCCCGACTTCAGTAGGGGGTTGTGTTAATATATTGTAAGGGCTTTAGCCCGAGGTAACAATGTTTGAAGGGGG
>CAZRKA010000240.1:0-3676 GCA_964600345.1 uncultured Chitinophaga sp.
TTTAAATTTTACATTTGCAGCCCTTTAAAGCCCAGGTGGCGGAATTGGTAGACGCGCTGGTCTCAAACACCTGTGGGTTCACCCCCGTACCGGTTCGACTCCGGTCCCGGGCACAAAAAAAAGAGTGGGAATGAAAGTGAGAGCGGACATTCCCCTCTTTTTTTCTTCATTCTCGCACTCATCCTTAAATTCGCTTTATAAAATAAAACCTTTAATAGTTTATTTTGGGGGCGGCAGATTAACTTTATCTTCTGAATTGTAATATTTCAACGCACATAAAACCGCCAGAAAACCCCAAAGAGGTACAGCTATTTTATCAAAGTCACTGAAATTATTAAGCAAAGCGTGAATGTAATACGTGATTAATCCAAGCAGGGTTGCTGTTGCCATACTGCGTTTCCAGGCTTCTTTTTTGTTGTCGTAGATAACCTGTAATCCGGTATAAATAGAAGCAAGAAATACACCCAGCCAGCTTATAAATCCTATCAATCCCATTTCTGAGAGCGCATTGAGGTATTCGTTGTGTGTATTACCCAGATCTCCGCTGTTAGTACTTATGAGGGTGAGGTTTTCCGGGCGCTGGAAGGGCGCATATTGAAAGGTGTATGTACCCGGACCGAAACCGAATACGGGTCTTTCCCTGAACATGAGTATAGCACAATGCCAGCGGTTAAGTCGCTCCAGGTTACTTGGATCTGTAGTGATATTCGAAACCGATTGTGCATGCGATTCCAGGTCGTCGGCACTACCCTGCTTATTGCTTTCAAGACTATACAGTATCTGATCCTGTTTAATAATTGCAATCGCTATAATGATGCCGAAGGCTATCATCAGATGTCTGAACTGAACTTTTAGTTTTATCAACAGGTAAAATCCAATTGCTGCAATCAGGCTGATCCAACTGGCTCTGGTGTATGAAAAAACGATGCCAACCATTAATATGACAGCAATCAATCCAAAAATAATACGGTGCAGTATTGTAAATTTAAACCAGTTTCCCCTCAGGGCAAACATGATGGAAACAGGAACAAAAAATGAAATATATGCCGAGTAAATGGTGTGGTCGCCAAAGAAAGGTTTCATAATCGCATAACCCCAGCCCCTTGTAAAACCCTCTGCAGCATGCTTAAGCAAAGTGATACTTACGACTATCACTGTACCGTATAGCATGTAAGAGAAAAATCTTCTGATAAATGACTGATTCTCGAATATTTTGAACAAGAAGAAGAAGAATACACCAACAAACCAAAAGCGTGCCAGCAGGTATTTAAGTGATACCAGCGGCATTGAACTTGCAAAAGCAGACAAGAGCATCCAGAAAAGATTGATAAGGATGAAAATCACCAGTGGCATACTCACAAAAGAAACATTGACATTGCCATCTATCAGCAGTTTATAAACAAACATCACAAACACAATCCATATCATGGGTTCTGTTGGCAGCGACAATCCCAGTCCACCCCCTACATCGTCGATAAAGACCGACAAGGGCACCAGAAAACAAATCAGCAGAACATAAAAGGCAGGTTTGTAATAGCAGAGAAAAAAAGTGCCAATTGCAAAAGGCACTAAAGCGATATAGTAAAAGTCAAATAAAATCCCGCAAATACCTGTCGCCAGCCCAATGAATCCGGCGGTCCAGACAAGGCGGTTCTCTCTCTCGTTCAATATGGGAGCGGCAAAGCTCAAGCTTTCTTTCTTATCTTTTCGTATACAGCAAAGAAAACTGCGGCAAAACCAATGGTACAGATCAGTGAAACCAGAACAATCAGTTTCCTCACAGGATATGCTCTTTGTTCGGCAACGTCTGCAGAACTTACGGTAAATTTATTATTCAGGGTTTCTTTCACATCTACCTCAGCTCTTTCGTATTTTGCCTTTAAGTCCGACAATTTATCCAGTTCGAGCTGCAGAGTTTCCGTTAAGGCCGTAAACTGACCTCCAAACTGAATCAGGCTTTTAAGCTGCTCCATCAGATCGTTTACCCTGTCTATTTTTCCGGCTGCCCTGGCCTTATAGATTTCTTCGTTCAGGGCGCGGGATTGTTCTTCATAGTTTGTAACCCCTTCAAGTCCGAGTTTCTGAAGTTCAGCCTTGATATTATTTACCTCATTTTCTTTGGCCTGCATTTGTCTTTTTACAATCTCAAGAGCAGGTATGGCTACTTCCAGTTGAATTTCGTTTTTAATCGAATCGTAAAGATTCAATATTCCATTGGCCATTTCAGCAGCTTTTTTGGGATCTTCATCCAGAACATCCACTCTGATAGAAAGATAACGTGTACGACTGAAAGAAAAATTGGCTCCTATTTTATTGGCAAGCTTTGTTTTTCTGAGACTGCTTTTAGGATCGATCTTATAGTGATTCATGAGATCGAAATTCCTGACCAGACGTTCAGTGAGTTTTGAAGATTGAAGTATCTGCAAAGCTTTTTCGGCTTCTTCTTCGGCACCAAACTCAAGCGGGTCCTTTTGTCTCTGATTCAGGTCCGTTAACAAGGCATTGCTTATAGAGTTATTGGTTGTGGGATAAAAAATGACGGTAGATTTATACTTGGGTGTCAGTGTAAAGGATATTGCCGATGAAACAATAATGGAAGCGATTCCCAAAACAATAAATTGCTTTTTCCATCTTGTAAACAAAGCCACCACATCCTTAAAAGTAATCAGGCCATTGCCTATTTCTTCAAACTGATTTTGCATATGTAATCTGTAGGTTAAATTAAAGCAGGCAAAAATAGGCTTTTTAAACTTTAATGCCTTGAACAGAAATTACTAAAATTTATTGCGGCGTTTTGTCAAATAAACGTCCTATTTTACTGATCTCAACAAGTTTGAGAAGAACACTGAATATAGCAGATGCAGAGGCAAAGAGCATTAGTTTAATCCAGATATTACCGACCGCAGATGTTAAGTAGTAAAATCCGGTCAAAGAAATTATCAGAACTGTCAGGCGTCCCAAATCCTTCCAGGGTATGATAAATTTGTAGAGAGAAAAACAGCGCCAAAGGCAAAGTAATGCAAAAACTGACTGGGTGCAGAGAGAAGCTATTGAAGCACCAAAAGATCCGTATTGCGGAATGAGTAAATAATTAATCGTAAAATTACATACAAATGTTGCCAACGCGAAGATATTCATATAGAATATGTCGCGGGCCGAGGTCAGCAGAGTACTGAAAACAAAGGTAACGCTCATGGGTACAAATGTCATCATGATGTTCTTGAAGACATGAACCGAAAGCAGGTTTTCCTTTTCAGTACCGTTTGGATAAAGAGCCGCCATAATTTCATCTCCATAGAGAAGTGCAGCAAGTGCCACTGTTATCGAAATAAGAGCCAGCATCAGCATAGCCAGTCGTGCCAGTGGTCTGACATCAGCCCCGGCTGAAATAATTCTTGAAAACATGGGCAAAAGCAAACCCGCAAACAGCATCGCAAACATAGCAGCTGCATCGAGCAATCTGAAGCTCTTGGCATAAATACCGGCGTGGAAAACGGCATCAGGCAACAACCATTTCATCATACTTACATCCATGCGTGTGTAAAAATTCATCAGGGTAATCAGCAAAGCATAAGGCAGGCTGCTTTTGATAAGTGCCGCAAGATTATCATTTATATCTCCGCTGTGTATGGAAGGTAATTATCGCCAGAGTTTCAGATTAAACAGAAAATCTACA
>CAZRKA010000241.1:0-3670 GCA_964600345.1 uncultured Chitinophaga sp.
CGTAAATCGTCAAAAGAACCTTGCGAATCAATATCATAATTATTAAAAATGGCACATTCAAATGTCCTGTCGTGCTCCTCTACAAACAGTGTACTATTTGAAACATTTAATTTGATTTCCAGTATCTTGTTCACCTTGTCTTCAGACTTCTGAACTTTCATGTAAACATTGGCATCGATTATTTTGTCGTAATAGTGTTGCAGTTTATTGAGTTTTTGAGTGATGAGATCCAGCAGTTTTTTGTCTGCCCGGAAATTGGTGTTTTGAAATTGAATTTCCATAATGTTGAGATGTTGTTTTATTAGTTATTATTTCCCCCTCTTGGGTGCGCCTGTTTATGTATGTTCTTTAATCTTTCTACACTGTTATGGGTATAAACCTGGGTTGCAGAAAGGTTCGCATGCCCCAGAATTTCTTTAATCGCATTAAGATCAACTCCGTTGTTGAGTAAATGAGTCGCAAACGTATGTCTTAGAACGTGCGGACTCTTCTTTTTAATTGTGCTGTGTTCCGATAGAATCTCCCTTACGTGCCGGTAAACAAAGTTAGGATAGAGTTTTTTACCGCTGTCGGTATTGAAAACATATGGACTTTCCGGATACTGTCCGAGATATGATTCCAATATGCCTTTAAGTTCTTCTGTCATAGGGATCATACGCTCTTTATTTCTCTTTCCCAACACTTTCAGATTAGACCGGGAAAGGTTGATATTACGCTTTTCAAGATGGATCAATTCACTCAATCGGATACCAGTGTGGTACAAAGTTAATAAAATATCTGTAGCAATTTGCTGATTTTTTTCATTTTTTTTGTCGAGTATTTTATCGACAATCTCACCCATCTTTTTTTCTTCGATGAATCCCGGAAGTTTTACGGACATTTTAGGTGATGTGACTTTAATCATCGGATTGATGCTTACGATACTATGCCTCATCAGGTACTTGAAATATGTCCTGAGTGCTGAAATTTTTCTTCTCACGCTTCTCGCATCCATGCCCTGCGACATCATCCCGCTTAACCAGGATTTGATAAATAAATGTGTAATTTCCGTTATTTGCTTTGACTCAAATTCAGTCTTGCAATAATCAACACAGGTCTGAACATCGTTAATATATGCTTTTACCGTGTGTGCCGACATTTTTTTTTCGGCTTTCAGGTAGGTTTCAAACTGCTGTATAAAAAAAGCGTCCGACAATAAATATCGGACGCTAAATTAAACTATTTCCGGGAATATTCCCAGTGTAGGAGATTAATTATTCTCCTGACTTTGCATAAATGTTCTGTAAGCCGCTTTTTTGATTTCCATTCTTCTGGTAATCGATGGCTTTTCGAATGCCTGACGGCTTCTTAATTCTTTCATGATACCGATTTTCTCGTACTTCTTTTTGTACTTCTTAAGGGCTTTGTCGAGGTTCTCGTTGTCTTTTACGTTGATATAAATCATGTGTAACTTTTTAAAATTAGGTTGGCAAAGATAATAAAAGTTTTAATTCCAAACAAATTATTTCAAAACAGCTCTGGAAATGACCAGCTTCTGAATTTCAGATGTCCCCTCACCTATTGTGCAGAGTTTGCTGTCGCGGTAGAATTTCTCTACCGGGAAATCCTTGGTGTATCCGTAACCGCCGAATATCTGTATAGCCTCCGTAGATGCCCTCACACAGGTTTCACTCGCATAATACTTAGCCATAGCCGAAACTTTGTTTACATTCTGTCCGGTGTTTTTTAAATGACAAGCTTCTGCAATCAGCAGTTCTGAAGCTTCAATTTGTGTAGCCATATCTGCCAGCTTGAAACTAATTGCCTGAAAATTGGCAATCGGCTGGCCAAATTGTTCTCTTTCTTTGGCGTATTTAAGGGAAGCTTCGTATGCACCCTTTGCTATTCCCAATGAAAGTGCGGCAATTGAGATTCTTCCTCCATCCAGTATTTTCATTGCCTGAATAAATCCATCGCCTATTTCGCCCAGTATATTACTCTCAGGAACTCTGCAATCTTCAAACACCATTTCAGCAGTTTCGCTTGCCCTCATGCCGAGCTTGTTTTCTTTTTTTCCTGCTTTGAATCCCGGTGTGCCGCGTTCAACAACAAATGCCGTGATTCCTCTTGAATCCAGTAATTCGCCTGTTCTTGCAAGTACTACGGCAATATTTCCTGAGGAACCGTGTGTAATCCAGTTTTTGGCACCGTTGATAACCCACTCATTACCATCCTTTTTTGCAGTCACCTTCATGCGCAGGGCATCGCTGCCTGTATTGGCCTCTGTCAAACCCCAGGCTCCGATCCATTCGCCGCTGGCTAACTTAGGCAACCATTTGCTTTTTTGCTCGTGACTGCCAAACTGGAGAATATGACCTGTACAAAGACTGTTGTGTGCGGCAAGACTCAATCCAATTGAACCGCATACTTTTGCCACTTCCACTATGGCATCCACATATTCATAATAACCCATTCCGGATCCACCGTATTCTTCAGGTACCAATACACCCATCAGGCCAAGCTTTCCCATTTCGTGAAATAACTCTTTGGGAAATGTCTGGGCTTCATCCCAGAGCATCACATTCGGTCGTATGTTTTTTTCTGCAAAGTCGCGACACATCTGGCGCAACATCATCTGGTTGTCTGAAACGGTAAAATCCATAAGGTCTGCAAAAATAAAAATAAAAACCAAAGAAAATATGTCTCAGTCACATTTAATGTAGTTTTTTAATTTTAATAACACCTCATCACTGAAAAGCAAAGTTTTAGAAAGCTCATCAGGATTTTTAAACGGTCCGTGCTGCTTTCTGTAATTAATTATTACTTCAGCATTTTTATATCCGATATAAGGATGACTGGCAATGACATGCTTAGCGTCAGAGTTTATGTCTATTTTGCGCAGTAAATTTACATCCACATATACTGCTTTTTTAATGCTGATCAGAAATTCGGGATTCAGTCCGTACACTTCTTTAAGCTGATCAACTGAATAGAAACCACCCAGTTTTTCCCTGAAAAGTATAATTCTTTTTGCGAGCTTACTGCCTATACCGGGTAATGCTATCAATTGAACAGTATCTGCCGAATTTAATTCTGTAAGTGATTTTACAAGTTTTTGTTCTCCGGTTTTCTGATGCAGTTTAACAGCATTTCCAATTTTATCAATCCTTATATAAGGCATCAAACTTCTTACAAATCCACTGTCAATTCCGTACAAGCCGTATAAATCCTCCGGTTTTCGGAAAACTGCCCCCGACTCCCGGAATTTCAACAATCGTTTTGCCAGAAAAGGTTTGAAACCCAATGCCAGCAGTTCTTTCATTCCGGCAGTATTCGGATCAAAAGCATTTAAAATTCCGACGGATTGCTGATTATCTGTTTTAACAAAACGAATTGAAGAATGCTTGTTTCCGGAATCTGCCGCTATTTGTTGCAACAGACTAAAATCTGTAGCATCGGGAGGATGCGGACGAAATAAAAACGGCAAAACCTGCATCAGTAAAATTGCAAACAGTAAAATAACAGATGCGCGACGCTCAGCACGGCTGAGGTCGAAAAAAGACCTTATAATTTTCATAGTTCAGCGCCCGGCTTGTTTTAGATCCGGGCTAACCGAAGTTATGAAAAGTTTAATTAAAAAACAAATAGAAGATTAGAGCGCAGCGTTAACAAGCTTTTCGTGCCTGTATTG
>CAZRKA010000242.1:0-3662 GCA_964600345.1 uncultured Chitinophaga sp.
CCTCCTGCAATGATGATGCAGGTTTTTTTGTCATCGGCCGGTGCAGGCATAATTTTCCATGCTTTGAGATGAGTGCTGTCATTTACTCTGATAGAGTGTGTTTCGAAGTTAAGTCCCAGTGAATCGGGAGTCAAGCTGTAAATTCCGGAGGGATTCAGACTAAAAAGCTTAAGCGGAATTCCTGTTAAAAACAGACAAACAATGACTGAAATATACTTGCGCATGGTACAGCGAAGTAAAACAAAACTTCGTTAAAATAATAAGCAATTATTTACTCCGTTTAATTACTTACCAAGTCTGCTGATAAACTGATAATAATCAGTTAATGAACTATTCCAATTAAATAAAATGGTTAACACATCCCATATCGGATGAATTCAGTATAAGTCTGTAAATCGTGTGAATTCAATAAATGAGAGGCATTGTGAAGGGTTGAAATATTTGACAGCATCACTGGAATTATTTGTACGGATTAATATTGATCATTCAAAACCAATAAAGCTTAAATGATTATTTTTAGATTCAGTTCTTGCTAAAATTGATTAAATTTCGCCATTAAATGGCAGGCGTATACATCAGAGAGGTAATAAATGAGGCCGGATCCATTGCTGGTTTTACAGCGCGTTTTTTCAGGGAACTATTTAAGAAAAGACAGGAATGGAAAGAGTTGCTCAGACAATGTTATTTTGTGGGTTATAACTCTCTGGGCCTGGTAGGCATCACGGCATTTATCATGGGACTGGTATTGACGATACAGTCGAGACCCACACTGGTTGAATTCGGTGCCGAGGCCTGGCTGCCGAAAATGGTGTCTGTTTCGCTTATACGTGAGATAGCACCTGTAATTACAGCTTTAATTTGTGCCGGTAAAGTAGGGTCAGGTATAGGAGCTGAGCTGGGTTCGATGAAAGTCACCGAGCAGATTGATGCCATGGATGTTTCGGGTACAAATCCATTTAAATATCTGGTGGTAACCAGAGTGCTGGCTACGACGATGATGATACCGGTACTGGCTGTTATGGCTGATGCAATTGCCCTTTACGGCGGATATCTCGGAACGAATATTAAAGGAGTTGTCAGCTGGAAATTGTACTGGAATCAGGTATTTGAAGCTCTGTCGTACAGTGATGCACTTCCTTCTTTTGTCAAAACCTACTTTTTTGGTTTTGCAATAGGAATTATCGGCTGCTACAAAGGTTTCAACTCTAATAAAGGAACTGAAGGGGTGGGACGCTCGGCTAATTCAGCTGTTGTAATATCGTCGCTGCTTGTATTTATAATTGACCTGATAGCTGTACAGATAGCAGATTTACTTGGATTCACTTAAGCCATATTTATGACATACAGTGCTGCAACAGAAACGGTAATAAAAGTAGAGAAGCTTTGCAAGGCTTTTGGTCAAAATCATGTTTTACAGGATTTTGATTTTGAACTCAAACGGGGAGAAAATGTAGTTGTACTTGGAAAATCAGGTTCCGGAAAATCTGTTTTTATCAAATGTATCATAGGATTAATTGAACCTGATGATGGGAAAATAGTCGTTTTGGAAAATACAATTTCAGATCTGAGTACAGATGAACTGGACATCATGCGCATGAGAATGGGTTTCTTGTTTCAGAGCAATGCTCTCTATGATTCTATGACAGTGCGAGAGAATCTCGAGTTCCCCTTGCGCAGACATGGCAAGGATCTGAGTCCGGAAGAAGTCGACACATCAGTTAAAGAAGCCTTGAAAAATGTCGGTTTGCCCCACACCGAAAATATGATGCCCTCAGAACTATCAGGGGGAATGAAAAAGAGAGTTGCGATAGCCAGAACACTTATTTTAAAACCGGATATAATTTTATACGACGAACCTACCACAGGACTTGATCCGATAACGGGCAGGGAGATTGATGAATTGATTCTTGAAATTCAGAAAAAATACAAGACATCTTCCATTATAATTTCACACGATATGCATTGTGTTAAAATTGTTGCCAACAGAATAGTGATGCTGATAGACGGGAAGTGCTATAAACAGGGAACTTACGACGAGTTAAGGAACTCTGAAGATCCAAGAGTAAAAGAATTTTTTGACTGATATTATGCT
The DNA here is from genome assembly GCA_964600345.1 of uncultured Chitinophaga sp. Classification (GTDB taxonomy): domain Bacteria; phylum Bacteroidota; class Bacteroidia; order NS11-12g; family UBA955; genus JABMMZ01. The sequence continues at coordinate 2,093 of CAZRKA010000242.1, forward strand.
AAAAGATGCCAATAAAAATTTAAGACTGGGGATATTTGTACTTGCAGGAACACTGTTTCTGATAATAGCTATGTATTTTATAGGAGCAAAGCAAAGTCTGTTTACCTCAACATTCAGAATAAGCGCTAATTTTCACAATGTCGACGGATTGATGCCGGGCAATAATGTGAGATTTGCCGGAATAGATGTCGGGACAGTCGAAAAAGTAGAAATATTGAGTGACTCGACTGTAAAAGTAACACTGCTGATTGAAGAGGATTCACGCTCATTTATATTAAGTAATTCCCTGGCAAGCATCGGAACCGACGGACTTATGGGTAACAAACTTGTGAATATCAATTCTGCTCATAAACCCGGAAAACCAATACAGGAAGGAGATGTGCTTGAGTCGATTCACCCTATCGAAACAGACGAGATGCTGAGGACATTAAACCGCACCAATGAAGATGTTTCAACCATAGCACGTAATCTTCGGATTATTACAGAGCGCGTCAACAACTCAAATACGCTCTGGAGTCTGCTGACAGATACAACAGTAGCCGAGAACCTCAAGAATGCCATTATCAGCATTCGCATTACGGGAGAACGTTCTGCATTGATTACAGGGGATTTGAGCAATATTGTGAAGTCGGTGAAGGAAGGCAAAGGTTCTCTCGGTGCCCTGATTATGGATACGGCACTGTCGCATCAACTAAATCAAACCATAGTGAAGATAAGGCTGGTATCGGATACCATGGCATACATAAGCGGAGATCTTAAATATGTTTCGGGTAAAATTCGCAACGGTGAGGGGGCCGTGGGTACTATTCTCATGGATACAACATTTGCCGGTAATCTCAATCAGACAATGATTAATCTGCGCAAGAGTTCCAAAAGTCTCGACGAAAATATGGAAGCACTTAAGGGGAGCTTCCTGCTTAAAAAATATTTCAGAAAGCAGGAAAAGAAAAAGAAAGCTGCAGCCACTCCGTAAACCGGAATGTGTTCTTGTATCAATTCATCAGTATTGGTTATCTTTGACCATTGAATGTCAGAGCTGAAAAATTTCAGGGAAATTATTTCTAACCTGCCCGAACAGCCGGGAGTCTATAAATATTTTGATGATAAGGCAGAAATTATATATGTCGGCAAAGCCAAAAACCTGAAGAAGCGCGTCAGTTCTTACTTTGCGAAAAAACACGACAACAATAAAACCAACGTACTGGTTTCAAAGATCAGGGATATTCAATACACCATTGTAGATTCGGAATTTGATGCACTGCTGCTGGAAAATACGCTGATTAAGGAGTTGCAGCCAAGGTACAATATCAATTTGAAGGATGATAAATCTTATCCCATGATCAAAATCACCGCGGATGTATTTCCAAAAGTTTTTGCAATCAGAAATCCGATTAAGGACGGTAGCGAATATTTTGGTCCTTATGCCAGCGGGAAAATGATGCACACCATACTTGAACTGACTCAGAAACTTTACCCGACCCGGAATTGTTCTTTAAATCTGAATGCCAAAAACATAGCCGCAGGTAATTTCAAGGTATGCCTCGAGTATCAGATAGGAAATTGCAAAGGA
>CAZRKA010000243.1:0-3651 GCA_964600345.1 uncultured Chitinophaga sp.
CCGGAAATACACTCCATTGCAAGAACTGGGTTACCGAAGCGGCATATCGCATGCTGATGAATAATCTGGATCCGGATGTGGCAGAGAAACCTGAGAACCTTGTTGTATATGGCGGAACAGGAAAGGCCGCCCGCAACTGGGAAAGCTATCACCTGATTATTAAAGCTCTGCAGGACTTGAATGAGGATGAGACTTTGCTGGTTCAGTCAGGTAAACCTGTGGGAATATTGCCAACTCATAAAGATGCTCCGCGGGTTATTATCTCCAATTCTCAGTTGGTGCCACATTGGGCCAATCTCGATTATTTCAGGGAACTGGAAGCCAAAGGACTTATCATGTACGGACAGATGACAGCAGGAAGCTGGATATATATCGGCTCTCAGGGAATAGTACAGGGAACATACGAAACCTTTGCAGAGTGTGCCCGCCAGCATTTTAACGGCAGTCTGAAAGGCACCTTGAATGTAACTGCAGGACTTGGCGGAATGGGCGGTGCTCAGCCTCTGGCCATCACCATGAACGAAGGCGTTTGTCTGGCAGCTGAGATGGAAGAATGGCGCATTAAAAAAAGACTGGATACAAGATACCTCGATATCATGACCAAGGATATTGACCAGGGAATCGACATGGCTCTGAAAGCCAAATCAGAAGGCATGGCAGTTTCGATAGGGGTTGCCTGCAATGCAGTTGATCTGCTGGAAAGACTGAAAGCTAGAGGCGTTGTGCCTGATACGCTAACCGATCAGACAAGTGCCCACGACCCGCTGGTAGGGTATTTTCCTGAAGGATACGATGTGGAAAGCGCAGACAGGCTGAGGAAAACAGATCCTAAACGCTACGTCGATGAAAGTTATAACACCATGGTGCACCATGTCAAACTGATGCTTGAATTTCAAACCAAAGGAAGCATTGTTTTTGATTATGGAAATAATCTAAGGGGACGAGCACTCGAGAAAGGGCTTAAAAATGCTTTCGATTTTCCGGGATTTGTTCCGGCATTTATCCGCCCTCAGTTCTGTCTGGGACGCGGACCATTCCGATGGGTAGCGCTGAGCGGAAAACCGGAAGACATTTACGCGACAGATAAAAAAATACTTGAACTTTTTCCTGAAGACGAAGGATTGAAACGCTGGATTACCATGGCACAGGAACGCATAGAGTTTCAGGGATTACCTGCAAGAATATGCTGGCTGGGACAGGGTGAACGCGAAAAAGCCGGACTCGCGTTTAACGAAATGGTAAAGAACGGCGAAGTAAGTGCACCAATTGTAATAGGCAGAGACCATCTGGACACCGGTAGTGTTGCCAGTCCTAACCGCGAAACAGAAGCCATGCTCGACGGAAGTGATGCCATTGCCGACTGGCCTGTACTGAATGCCCTGATTAATACTGCCGGCGGCGCCTCATGGGTAAGCCTGCACCACGGTGGCGGTGTCGGTATCGGCTACAGCATACATGCCGGAATGGTGATTGTTGCAGACGGAAGTGATGATGCAGCTGTCAGGCTTAAACGCGTGCTGCACAACGACCCTGCAATGGGTGTGATCAGGCACGCGGATGCCGGGTATGATATAGCCAGAGATACCGCCAGAGCGCACAGACTGGATTTAAAGGAACGCCTTAAATAAATCAATAAAGGTCATAGAATTCCAAAGAAACATATCTCTCAGACCATATAATACTTTCGGTCTCGACGTAAATGCAGCAGCCTTTTGCGAAGTTAGTTCGCTTCTGGATATGAAACAGGCTCTGGCCGAAGCCGAACACGACGAATTTTTAATTCTTGGAGGCGGCAGCAATGTTTTGCTCAGCAGGGATTATCCCGGGCTGGTAATCCGAAATAATATCAAAGGCAGGGAAATTGTTGCCGAGAACGAAGATGAGGTTTTGCTGAAAGTATACAGCGGCGAGAACTGGCACGAACTGGTTATCTACTGCGTAGATCGCAACTGGGGAGGCATAGAGAATTTGTCTTTAATTCCAGGCACAGTGGGGGCAGCACCCATGCAAAACATAGGCGCTTATGGTGTAGAACTCGAACAGGTTTTTCACAGCCTGGAAGCATTAGACCTGCACAGTTTTGAACTCAAAGCGTTTAACAAACACGCCTGTGCTTTCGGATACCGTGAAAGTGTCTTCAAAAAACAACTTAAGGGCAGGTATTTTATTTATTCGGTAACACTGAAGCTTAGTAAGAAACCTGTCATCAACGCGAGTTACGGCGATATACTGGCTTTGCTCGAATCGCAGGGCTTAAATGCAGATACGGCAGGTATCAAAGATGTTTCAGAGGCGGTGATACAAATCCGTCAAAGCAAGCTACCTGATCCGAAAGAACTCGGCAACAGCGGTAGTTTTTTCAAAAACCCCGTGATTAAAACGGATCAATTTATCAGTCTGAAAAAAGAATTTCCCGAAATAAAAGGATACGATCAGCCAGAAAGCGGACTGGTGAAAGTACCTGCTGCCTGGCTGATAGAGCAATGCGGCTGGAAGGGAAAACGCATAGGCAATACCGGCTCGCATGTTAAACAGGCTTTGGTACTGGTAAATTATGGTGACGCAAAAGGGCAGGAGATATGGCAACTGGCCATGGACATCATTCAAAGTGTAAAACTAAAATTCGGAATTGAACTCGAGCCCGAAGTCAATATCATCTGATATAACAAACAATCAAAATTAATCATTCAGGCAACTTTGTAGTTCTAAGCCTGACTCTGTTTTGTTATACTGCCGGCTTTAAGGTACAAAACTAAAAGCAAAAGGCTGAAAGCGGATAAGACGCCCATCAAACCGGCAATGGCCAAGCTGTCTTCCAGGCCATGCTTCACCATCATCACCACGATGAATCCGATGCTGATGTCCATCAGAATAAAAAAGCTGAGCAAAACCGGCGTCAGGACGTTAGACCATGGATGTTTTTTTAAAAGCAGTATGCCGTTAATAAAGATTAAAGGCAACACAATAGACAAATCGAGTACATGAACACCATTTGTAAAGAGTCCGGTTTCAATGATGCTTGCAGGAACTGTACCCGCCTCAATTGATGGAATAATTTCAGCAAGCCAGAGGAAATAAAACAAAGAAGCAATCAGTATAAAATATACTGCAAGTGTTTTTCTGAGTGTATTGCTAAAGGGAATGAAATTACTGTTTTCTCTTAGCGTTTTGTAAAACAGATACATCAAAGAATAGAATGAAAGTCCAAGACAAATGCAGTACAATGGAAACATCGAATTGAATTTGACATCAAAACAATAAAGTATAAATGTATAACAAAGGTATAAAACCGTACCACCCCATATCAACAGTGCATTTCTGTTGCCTCTGAATGACATCAATGAACTAAACAAGAGAACCGGAGCAATCAGGAATAGGTCTGAATAATCCTGAGCCAGCGATTGAACCTGCCAGTTCGGGGTTTCACGGTCGTAAAATCCGGGACTTAAAATTCCCTTTAAGGAAACGCAAACAACTAATGCAAATAAAGGCAGGCTCAGCAATAAGACTGTCCTGTTGCCGGCGGTTGAAGGGCCAGGTTTAGAATTTTCCATTTTAAAAAAACTATTAGAGTCATGAGCAAAATAATATTTGAACATGATTAAAAAGCTGACTTCATACAAATTTTTGAAGAACGGAAATTTTAATACT
>CAZRKA010000244.1:0-3546 GCA_964600345.1 uncultured Chitinophaga sp.
GTTATATGCGTTTACTTTTAGTCATTTTATTATTTTCAATTTCTACTGTCCTGCCGGCACAACTGATTCCCTTCAGAATTAATAATGAGTGGGGATACAGCGATACCGGAATGAAGATAAAGATTAAGCCTCAATGGGACTTTGCAGATTTTTTTGACGGTGAAATCGCATTTGTTAAAAAGGACAGTTTATATTTTGGCATTAATTTAAAAGGACAGGTAATTACTCCCGCCATCAAACATTACGGTAAATTTTCGAGTGGTCTTTGTCCGGTTTTATTTTCAGGTGGCAACTGTTATTATATCAATCGAAAAGGAAAAGTGATGATAGACCATGGCTACGACGCTGCCGAGAATTTTTCGGAAGGTCTGGCAGTGGTATCTCTCAATAAAAAACTAGGAATAATAGACAGTCTGGGGCGCTGGGTCAGAAAACCTGACTTTGACACTTCCAGTCTTTATTTCAAATCGGGTATGCTGATGGCAATTAGCAAGGGAAAATACTTTTTTATCAGTCGTACAGGTAAAACACTTTATTTGCCCGACACTATACAGCCTGCAGGAGTTTTCAGCGAAGGACTGGCTCCGGTCTATATCACAAAACCCTTTAACTCCGCAGGCGAAAACATAAAAACCACTTATCTCGAATTTATTGACAGCAGCGGAAGAATTGTGCTTAGCCGTTTTGTGAACGACTCGCTTAATTATTCTGAATACATAGATCTCGAAAAGGGATTCAGAGACGGTAAAGCAATAATTAAAACCAGAAATGAAATTGGCTGGGATTATTACTTTATTGACAAACGCAAAAGATTCTCTCCGCTGTACTCTTCAGCCAGGCAACTTGGCGATTCGCTTTTCATGGGAGCTATAGGTTATTACATGTCTGATATCAGGATTCTGGATAGCAACTTTTATGTGTCAGGACAGTTTCAGCAAAAGCCCACTCAGATCGGCGAATTTGGAAATGGATTACTACCGTTCCGCGATAAAGACGGCAACTGGGGATATATAGATGCCAATTGCACGCCTGTCATAAAAAACAAGTACAGCATGGCTTATAACTTCAACAAAGGATATGCATTTGTAGTACTGAACGGTCGCTATGGTGTTATAGATACCAAAGGCAGAGAATACTTTTTTGATAAACCATGATACTTATTTAATTGTAAGAATTCCGGAATTGCTGTTGGCGGCATACTCGGGTGCATACATGCATTGAACAACTGCAATTCCACAATCAAACACTCCTGCCTGTTCGGCTTTTAAAACATAGGATATACGGTAAGCCCCCTTTGGCATATAGTCTATAAAGAAACTGCTGGCAGCATCCCTGGTACTCTGATAATAAGACAGCCCCTGTTTCCACTGGTATGCACTTAAAACATCAACGGGTTCGGTGCCTGACGCCCGCTGATCCTTTAAATGAACATACTCAAGATTTCTGTCGCAACTAACAGAGAGGACAACCTCTATCATATCTCCTACCGAAGCAGTATCGCCTGCTTTGAGTTCTGTCTTTAGCGTACCCTTTGCAGTGTGAACTATTTTGTATAATTTCTTTTCAATTTTTAACCCCGAACCCGCGCTTTCAATTTTATCATTGTCTTCAAAATACTGCCAGTAAACGGCTCCATATGAGAAACCTGAACCGACGGCATTAACTTTTATATCCGAACTGGCAGCGTTAATTTTCTCTTTAGGTAAATTGTGTCTGAAATATCCGCTTCCCTCTTCTTTGCGTTCCGGAACTATTTTTACATCCGCAACACTCACGCTCAATTCTCTGTCATTATCTGTCAGATTTCCGTATGCCAGAAGAGCATAACAGGCATCGGCAGTACTCCTGGTGCTTTTCCAGTTCCGGGTTTGCTTTTGCCTTAACAACCAAATTTGTTGCTCGCGTATCAATCCTGATTCGGCCCCCAGATTCGCGTACATTTCTATAATGGCTGCCTGAGTTTCTACCGGTGCCTGATACCAATACCAGCCGCCTTCATTCCTATTCCAGTACATTCCCATTTCCTTACTTTGCTGTGCGCTTTCATTAAACCCCCTCATTATTAGATCGGGAACAGAAGAAAGCGGCTTGAGTATTTTTAAGGCAACGGCCAGCTGAGCCTGATTCAAAAGTGTATATGCTGACCATTTTTTTTCTGCGCTTTCAATAAAATGTTTCAGAAATTTTTCACTGATTTTTTTTCCGGTCCCGGGAAAATAACTTTTGCTGTAGAGGTATTGTAAATCGCTGTGATAAATTGCTCTGTTGGAATCAGTTTTCATCCATTCAAGATATTCCCTTTCTGCTTTTCTATCTAGATAATTAATGGCCTTTTCTATCATCGGATAATATGCACTTATGTCGACGCCCATTTTCTTCATTTTCCCAAAACCTATCACAATGGTCTGTGTGATATAGACATTTTCAGTCATGCCTTTAAACCATGGCCATGCGCCATTCTCCAACTGTAAATCTAATAGTTTTTCGAAAGCAGTATTCAGTTCTTCCCTGATCTTTTTTTCTTCAAACAGTCTGCCCAGCATTTGCATTCTCGCAGTTTCGTTTTGTGCTTCCGCAAGCCAGGGCGTTTCTTCCAGTAGAGTCGCCTTCAAATCCTGATTCTGCATTAATTTACTTTGCAAACTGCTTCCGGCAGACGCTGCTCTCTGCCACGACTGATATACTTTTTTGACGGAAGGATTTCTGTTTGCGAGCTGCATGGCGATGCTGTTGGCATAAAGTCTGGTAAATATCTGTTCGGCACACTCGTTAGGGTATTCCATCATATAGGGCAAGGCCTGAACCGCGTACCATGCAGGGTTGGCAGTCATCTCTATACTTAGTTTCTCATGTTTCAGGCTGCTGCTTTTATTATCTCTTAATGCAGTAAACGTAAATTGATGTTCACCGCCTTCGCGAATACTTAAAGGCATAGTACTGGTGACAAGAGTTCTATTGCTCAGTACCGGAACAGTATGTTGTTCGGCATCGCTGAATTGTCCTGCATCTGCAACGAATTTAATGCTGACAGCACCTGTATAATCAGGTATTTCAAGACTGAAGGAACACTGAAGAGAAGTGCCTGCTTTCAAACTTATTGTGGAAACACTACTACCCTTAATCCACTTAAGAATATTGCCATTCAGCTCATCTATAATGACACATTGCACAGAGGCATTTAAACTTTCTTTGCTGTTATTGACTATTTTAGCCGATACACTGATGCGGTCGCCTTGCCTTAAAAAACGCGGCAGATTAGGCTGCACCATGATCTTTTTGGATGTTGTTACACTTTGCTCGGCATATCCTGTCTGCATGGTGCTGCTATGTGCCAGCATAAGCATGCGCCATTGTGTTAGTGCATCCGGCATCTCAAACTCTATGCGAATTTCACCTGATTTATCTGCATAAAGATGAGGAAAGAAGAAGGCAGTTTCATTGAAATTTTTCCTTACCGCGGGTCCTGAATTCCCGGAAGTTGGATTTTGACTCTTATCAGCGGAAGATTCAGAATCCCAAAGGCGCACAGTGTTTTTGTTATTCAGT
>CAZRKA010000245.1:0-3522 GCA_964600345.1 uncultured Chitinophaga sp.
TTTTTGTTAACTCTAAGATCAAGAGCCTGCAGTGTATCGCAGGCCTTCATCTTATTATAACTTCGGTAATAAATACCCGTTTTGTTATAAGTAGAGTCCCCAAAGTTCACATGCTCTTTATCACATATAGTTCTTTTGATTGTATCCTTTACAAAAGCTACAGGTTCATTGTCGGCAAGTTTAACCGAAGCCTGTGCAAGGAAGCCAATATGAGAAGGTGCTGAGCGAATTTGAAAAATCAATTCATTTTTTCCGGCCTTCCAGTCGTTGCACAAAGAAAATGAAATCATTCCGTTAGCATCAAATCCTCTGTGGTAATAAGGATTCCCAACAGGGAATCCCGACAATCTTGAACTCTGTGATTTGCCGTTCACATAAATTTCGTGTATCGAATTATCTACCAGAACATCGAAGGTAAGACAGAATGTTCCCGCCGAATCAAAGCTTCTGCCACATAGGTCGAAACAAGGAAGGTCGAAACTGATTTTATAAAACTGATCAATTGAATTAGAATGCATCCCTGTGGATGACTGAGAAATCCAGGTACAACTGCTCCAAGGACTTTTGTAATACGTTGAAGGAGGAGTTCCCATTACTATTGCCGATTGATAGGTGCCGTTAATAGAACCTGTAGTAAAGGTCCAGTTACGGTCATTACTTCCTCCGCTTAAAACACCCCCGTTTCCATTCGTACCGGTGTTGAACAAAGAATCATGCGGGGCGCTGCCTTTAAATGGAGTACATTGAGCTTTGATAGATGCATAATGCATTATTGCCAAAACAAACAGAATAGTTGTTTTTTGTTTAAGCAGATTCATAGTTCAGTTTTAGTGCAAGTCTCAACGATTAACAGATACAATTACCTATAAATCAAATAAAACCGGTATACAAATACGAATATACTGAACATGACTTGATTTTCAAAATTAACATTATAACGAATTAAGTCATCATGACAAAACACATTGCTCAGTAATGGTTTAATTTAATTTGGGGTATTGAAATTGGATTCTATATTTGCATTCCTTTAACAGAAAAGCCCCTAAATGATAATCAAAACCATTAAAGCCATTTTACTGAATATCATACAAGAAGTGTCTCCATCTGTTTACAAACGCATTTTCTTTAAGAAAATTGATAAGCTAAACTGGCAATCAATTAAAAATAAAAACATTGAAAACGAGCTTTTACTTATAAGTTACCTGCTCAACGAGAATGAAGTATTTGTCGATATTGGCGCCAATCTGGGTCAATATGTTTTTAAAGCATCGCAGATTACCAACCCTAAAAACATATATGCTTTTGAGCCTAATCCTACACTCAATAAACGTCTGAAAAAACTTTTCAGAGATGTGCAGGTGATACCGGAAGCGCTATCATCCGAAAAAGGCGTATTTAAATTCAAAATTCCAATTTTCGGCAATAAAGAAATTCATACCAGAGGTACCTTAAAAACTGAACATGCCGAAATAAGTGAAACTGATTATAGAATTATAGAGGTTAAAGCCGGAACGCTGGATGATTTTGCCGTAAGTTTTAATCCTGAAAAGATCAAGCTGATCAAGATCGATGTAGAAGGTGCAGAATTTGATGTTATAAGTGGCGCTTCTGCTCTCATTAATAAATATCAGCCTGTCCTTATCATCGAGATTGAACAAAGACATCACAAAGATTCAATCAAGGAATTTATGAATGAATTTGAAAAGAAATTCTCATACAAAACATTTTATTTTGATCCTGATCTTCAACAATTAAAAGACGATATTTTAAAAATGGATATTGATTTAATACAATCTGAAGTCAATCACGCCAAAAACAGATCATTTATCAATAATTTCATATTTCTGCCTATAAGTAAATTTGACTCGTATTTTGTTGATGATATTAATTTAAAAATACGCAGTAAAAATCTTTAGTGTAACAACTGATATTGGCGTTTAAACAGAATTGTTAAATCTCAGGTGTCGATTAGTCCTGTTTGATTTTATTTTACTCCGGTAAATTCCTTACCCGCCCAAGTTCCGCCTTTACAAGTTCAGATACCATTTCTTTAAAATTAAGAGTAGGAATCCACTTGCAATTATCCTTTAGTTTTTGGTTATTACCATATAGTACAGTAACTGATTTTTTAAGTATGATATTTTGGTTAACGGCAACATGGTCTTCCCAACTTAGTCCTAATTCTGAAAATGCAACCCTTACAAAATCCCTGACTGTATGTAATTCCCCGCTGGATACAATATAATTACCGTCGGTTTCTTCCTGCAGCATCAGAAAAGCTGCATTGACATAATCCGGAGCGTACCCCCAATCAGTTCTCGCATCAAGGTCTCCTAGCTCCAGTTTTGTATTACTGCCATTGTATATTGCAACTGCAGCTTCAACAATTTTCTTTGAAACAAACTTTGACTCCCTTTTGGGTGATTCATGGTTATAAAAAATACCGCATGCGCAGAAAACACCTTTTTGCCTGTACAATTCACAGTACTGCATACCAAGGACCTTGCTTACTCCATAAATTGACACGGGACAAAAGGCCGTAAATTCATCCTGAGTTTCAGACCGTGTGGCCCCGAAAATATGGGAAGAAGAAGCATAAAACACTTTACACTTTTTGTGAAATTTGTCTATGCTACTCAAAAAATTCAATAAACCCATTGCATTTACATTTATTGTGGCTCTGTAAAAGCTCAGGTCGTCTATACTCTGTTCAACTGAAGATTGATGCAGTGCAGCTAAATAATATAATTCATCAGGTCTGAAAACTGAGATCAGCTCATCAGTGTATCGATTATCAAGGATATCACCACTGTTTAATTTTAAATCTGTATTTGAATAAATTTCCGATCTGGAAATGCCACAAATCTCATATCCCTTGTTATTTAACAATTCGATGAGGTAATGACCGTCCTGACCGGTATGTCCTATGATGAGCGCTTTTTTCTTCAAGCTACTTGCTTACTATCTCGATCTTTGGCAGGGGAAAAATTAGCTTACCTCCGTTCTGAAGAAATTCAGCTTCCCGTTCAATAATTCCATCTCTGAAATGCCAGGGAAGTACAAAAAAGTAATCAGGCTTTTTAGCCCTTGCTTCCTTTTCGGAAACAATCGGTATCAATGTACTTGGGGTAAATGAGCCGAATTTATCCTGATTAACCTCGGCAATGCAGGGTATTTCGTTTGTAGTAAGCTCGCAGAATTGCAGCAGCACATTACCTTTGGTGGATGCCCCGTACCCAAATATCGTTTTTCCCTCGGATTTGAGTTTGCTTAACAAGGCCAATAGTTCTACTTTGTGTTTGTAAACATTATCAGAAAACGTCTTGTATACATCCAGTTGTCTGTATCCAAGCGCATCTTCATTTATAATGGCCTGCTTAACTTTTTCTGATTCTATTTTGATACTGGAACCTTTTTTAACAGCACTAATCCTGAAACTTCCGCCGTTGACATTATTGAAATTAATGTCCGCTATTTCAAAACCGATTTTGTTAAAAATCCAGCTTATCTGCTGCAGGGTAT
>CAZRKA010000246.1:0-3492 GCA_964600345.1 uncultured Chitinophaga sp.
ATTAACCTGAGCAGCGGCCTGTGAATTAAGGTTATCGCGTTTAAGGTTAACATCATGCATCAGATCATCGATATTCATTTCCATTACCCTGAATTTGTTTTCGAAATGCTCAGCCTCAGCCAGTATTTCTTTATCGGTATTTTTGGATACAACTTCCTCCAACCTTTTTTTCAAAAGTGGGATTTCGACTCTGAAAAAACTTAGTTCCCTTTTCCAGTCCTCGCAGAGGATATGCATATGGCTGATACTTGATTTCATTTTTTATTTACTTTTAATACTTCAAATTTATTTACTCTCCGGGTATAGAATCCTGACGATACTCAGTTTTCAGTTAAAATTCTGAGCATGTGAATAAATAACTTACAGAAAAATATAATTTATTTTTCATCTAAACGTTAAAAGTGTAAAACATCGCAATATGAAAATTCAAGGTTTATTCTTACCGGGAGGACTAATTTTATTGATTCTAAGCAGTTCGTGTTCCAATCGCATGTCGTGTCCAAATTTCGGAATTATGTCACCGCCATTTATGCACAGGTCGAGCGATAATAATGATATTACAGGCATCAGCGAAAGAAAAGATCAATCGGGTGACAGGTATAAACATTCAGGTGAAAGGGCATTTATAGCGAGCAAAACAGAAGCTGTTTCTACATTTTCAATAGATGCAGACGGAGCCTCTTACAGCAATGTGAGGCGATTTTTACTACAGGAGAACCGATTGCCACCGCCTGAAGCTGTGAGAACGGAGGAGTTGCTCAACTATTTTGACATGGATTATCCCGAAATAAATAAAGACCGGGCAGTATCTGTAGATGCTGAGCTGAGCGAATGCCCCTGGAACAGCAGTCACCGACTTTTGCGCCTGGGTATAAAAGGAAAGACTCTCTTAAAAGAAGCATTGCCGCCATCCAATTTCGTATTTTTAATAGATGTATCCGGCTCAATGGATGAACCTGATAAACTTAAATTACTTAAAAAAGGTTTTACTGAGTTTGTTGAACAAATGCGCGAGACAGACCGGTTAGCCATAGTAACATATGCAGGTTATTCTGAAATTGCGTTGAAATCGACCTCCGGTAAAAACAAAGAGGACATTATCAAGGCAATTGATAAACTGGGTTCCGGAGGCAGCACTGCCGGGGCGGCAGGCATAGTCAGTGCCTACAAAATTGCAATGGAAAACAAAATTTCGGGTGGTAATAACCGGATAATACTTGGAACGGATGGTGATTTCAATGTAGGAATAAGTTCGAGTGAAGAGCTGGTAAAACTCATGGAAGAAAACAGGGATAGTGGAATATATCTGACTGTACTTGGTGTTGGCAGGGGAAATTTGAATGACGAAACGATGGAACAAATTGCTGACCACGGCAACGGAACTTACGAGTATATAGACAACGAGCAGCAGCTAAGAAAAGTATTTATTGACGATTATAACAAATTCTATACGGTAGCCAAAGATGTTAAAATACAGCTTAAATTTAATCCCGGTTATATAGATTCATACAGGCTTATCGGATACGAAAACAGAATACTTGAGAACCATGATTTCCAAAATGACAAAAAAGATGCCGGTGAAATAGCTTCAGGGCAATCTATCACTGCTATATACGAACTCATACCGGGCAAAACGCTTCCGGGCCATAACCCACATGTCGCAATCATTGATTTCAGATACAAGGATCCGGCGACAGATAAAGTCAGTCATTTCAACACAGAAGTATTCGATAATGGTTTGAAATTTAGTGATGCCTCAGATTATATGCACTTTGCCGCCGGCATTTGCTCATTTTCTATGCTGATAAGGAATTCGCCATACAAGGGCAGCTGCAACTATGAGAAGACGCTGGAATGGCTGGGAACCCTGCAATTGAAGGAATCTGACACTTACATCAAGGAATTCAGAGACATTGTGCAATTGGCATCCAGGCTTAAATCCTGATTAAAATTACTTCGATAATCTGACCCAGGTACATAGCGGAAGGTCGAGACCATTTTTGCATGGCACCAGTGATTCGCCCCATACTGCTTCTTCGCCGAAGTGAGCTTTCAGCAGATTGACTCCTATACTTCCGCTTAATCCCATACTGTAAAGGTTAAGCAGTACAAAATGTTTATCCCTGTCGCAGATTGCTGAACAGGCGGCTATCAATTCGTTTATCTGTTCTTCGAGAACCCATTTTTCGCCCCCCGGTCCTCTGCCATAAGCAGGCGGATCAATGATCAATCCCTGGTAAATATTGCCTTTATTGGCTTGTCGCTTTACAAATTTGAAAGCATCTTCAACCAGCCACCTGATTTCTGCTGCAGCAGATAATTGCCTGTTTTCGTTTGCCCAGCTAACTACATTTTTAACAGCATCAAGATGGGTAACATCAGCTCCTGCATTGGCAGCAACAATGCTGGCAGCTCCGGTATAAGCAAATAAATTGAGCACTTTGGGTCTTCCTTCAAATCTTCTGACCTGTTCGTCGATGAAATGCCAGTTACTGATTTGTTCGACAAAAACACCCAGATGCCCGAATGAAGTGCATGAAACCTTAAGTTTGAGTTTTAAAGGTCGGTATTCTATTATCCATGAATCAGGTACTGATCTGAAAAATGTCCAGCCTCCGTTTTCGTTCTGTGAATCGCGGTGGCTTTTTTTGGAATTATCTCTTACAAACCTGGCATCTGCTCTTTTTTTCCAATCGGCTTCGCTTAAACTTCTTGGCCACAATGCCTGAGGTTCGGGTCTTATGAGCACATATTTACCGAATCGCTCAAGTTTTTCGCCCAGACCGGAGTCAATCAGTTCATAATCTTCCCAGGGATAAGATACTTCCTTTATCAATTCAGATCTTTTAACACGTTGACAGCTTCCTGAATATAAATGTCTTTTTCAAACGATTTATTCCAGTCGGCCTTGATTTTCTTTTTGTTTTCGTCGCTGTTTAATTCTGCATCATCTGCATTTGAATTAACAAAAGTGTATGCCTGTACATTTTTAAGCAATTCTTCGTATCGCTTATTGTCTGCCTCGAGCTGTCTGAGTTCCTGCCTGTATTCATCAAGATTGAGGGTAAAGCGGGTTTTGTTGTTCTGTGCTTTAATTCTCAGGGCTATACTTTCTATTTCCTGGAATATTGTACTCATAGCAATGCGTTTTGCGCTTTCGGCTTTTGCTTTTTTAATACCTTTTTCCCAGTTCTTTGTTATGGTGTAGGGTGCTTTTTTTATTTTATCTGAACCCAGTGAGAATTCATTTTCCTTTTCGCCGAATTCCAGATATCTGTATCGGTCAGGGATAATGATATCAGGTGTAACGCCAACCAGTTGTGTTGTAGCGCCGTTTATCCTGTAAAACTTCTGAATAGTTATTTTAAGAGAACCCAGTTTATCATCATCGTCTGCCCTGAAAGCCTGGTCGAGGTCGATAAAAGTCTGAACAGTTCCTTTTCCGTATGTTGGTGTACCTATTATGGCGGCTCTTTTGTAATCCTGCATAGC
>CAZRKA010000247.1:0-3454 GCA_964600345.1 uncultured Chitinophaga sp.
AATCCGCGTGAATTTAAATCCACCTGCGGTTTTGATAACGAAAAGGAACAGAAATTGCTGGATATGCTGAAATTCAAGGATGTTCATAAAATAAAAAATGAATAATAAAGAGAAAACGGATTTCATACTTACCACACTCGAGGCATTATACCCTGAAGTGCCCATTCCTTTAAATCATAAAGATCCTTACACACTGCTGATAGCAGTTTTACTTTCTGCCCAATGCACGGATAAGCGTGTCAACGAGATTACACCAATACTTTTCAGCAGGGCAGACAATCCTGAGGACATGGTAAAACTTGAAGTGGAAGAAATAAAGGAAATCATCAAACCCTGTGGTTTATCGCCGGCAAAATCTAAAGCAATTTACGGACTCAGCAGGATTATCATCGAAAAACACAAAGGGAAGGTTCCCGCCACTTTCGAAGAGCTGGAAGCATTGCCCGGGGTGGGACATAAAACGGCTTCGGTAGTGATGTCACAGGCTTTCGGTTTTCCTGCATTTCCTGTAGATACACATATTCAAAGGCTGGCCACCCGCTGGGGACTCAGTTCCGGAAAAAATGTAGATACAACTGAAAAGGATTTAAAGAAATTGATTCCGGAGCAGCGCTGGAATAAAGCACACCTGCAGATCATTTATTTCGGAAGGGAATACTGTCCGGCACGGGGACACGACGAATCAAAATGTCCGGTTTGTTCGGTGACAGGCTGTAAACCGCATAAGTAAACTAAGTTCTCAGGATTTCAATTTCACCTGAAACAGATTCAAGTTATTATAGTAAAAGCTAATGGGTGAAATTCTTATTCATTGAGCTGTAATAATCTGTTATATATTTGCAGCATGTCCAGAGTGCAGTTACACGATATCGGTTTCATGGAGTACGACGAAGTGTGGCAGTTGCAAAAGGAAATGTTCAACACGGCAATTCACGAAAAGCTGAAGGGAGTCAAACCGGAGCAACATCTTATTATTTGTGAGCATCCGCATGTTTATACACTCGGTAAAAGTGCACAACAGACTAATCTACTGCTTTCAGAATCTGAACTCAAAAAACGTTCTATTGATGTATTTGACATCGAAAGGGGTGGTGACATCACCTACCACGGTCCGGGGCAACTTGTGATTTATCCGATATTTGACCTCGAACAACTCCATATCGGAGTGAAACAGTTTGTATTTAATATTGAACAATGCATCATCAATGTATTGAGTGCTTATGACATTGAATCGGAGAGAATAAAAGACAGAATCGGCATTTGGATAGGGAGGGAAACCCCTGAAGAACGCAAAATTGCGGCAATCGGAATCCGCTGCAGCCGTCACGTAACCATGCACGGGCTCGCTTTAAATGTCAATACAGACCTCAGCCTCTTCGACAACATCATTCCCTGCGGCATCTCGGATAAGAGTGTGAGCAGCATGCAAGCCGAACTTGGTCGGCAAATTCCGATGACTGATATAAAAAATAAACTCATCAGCGAATTTTCCTCTATTTTTGAAATAAAAATCATCAGACAATGAAAAAAGGCAGTATCATTTTAATTGTAATTCTCGGCTTGGTTTTCCTTCTGGGAATGAACGGTTGCAGCACTTATAATTCCCTGACCACTAAAGACGAAGCCGTCACCGGTCAGTGGCAGCAGGTTGAGGTGGCTTATCAGGCCAGAATGGATAAAACCAAAAATCTGTTCGAGATCGTGCAAAGCGCCGCAGATTTTGAAAAGCAGACCCTTCAGGATGTGATAGAAGCCAGAAGCAAGGCTACATCCATTCAGATTAACGCCGACAATCTCACGCCGGAAAAGCTGGCCGAATTCCAGAAAGCTCAGGATGCTTTCGGCACTTCGCTGGGCCGACTGATGGCCATAGCCGAAAATTATCCTCAGCTGCAGGCTGTTCAGGCATTCAGGGATTTTCAGACCCAATACGAGGGAATGGAAAATAGAATAGCAACTGCTCGCAGACGATTCAATGAAGTAGCTCAGGATTACAACACCAGTATCAGAAGGTTCCCCAGAAATATCTGGGCCGGTATATTCAATTTTGACAGAAGAGGTTATTTCGAATCTTCGGAAGGTGCCGAAAATGCGCCCGATATCAAAGCAATGAAAGAGAACAAGTAATGGTATTTTGCCATTACAGTCTGTCATGAAGGTCAGGGATTTTTTTACCGATGATCAGCGGCTCGCCATTCAGGAGAGTATAGCATCTGCCGAAAAAATGACCGGTGGGGAAATCAGGGTACATCTCAGCGATTCCTGTCCGGGTGATGCTGTGGAAGCGGCCATTAAAGTCTTCCGTTCGCTGAAAATGCACGCCACCAAAGACAGGAACGCCGTACTGATATTTCTGGCCCCGGCTAATAAGAAAGTAGCCATTATAGGCGATAAAGGCATTAATGAAAAAGTTCCTCCCGGTTTCTGGGACAAAGCTTACGAAACCATGCGAAGCGAATTTGCCCTCGGAAGACATACAGAGGGATTAATTGCCGCAATCAGCATGGCAGGCGAACAACTTAAACATTATTTTCCTTACCATTCAACGGACAGGGACGAACTGAATAACGAAATCAGCTATGGCGAATAGTAAACTGTCGGCACCTGCATTTTTACTGAAACTGTTATTGCCGCTTCGCCGCCTCTTTTTAATATCGGTGTTTATTCAGGGCGGGTTGATTTCCGCTCAGCAGGAATTGATACCCGAAAAACCCGAACCTCCCCGTTTGGTAAATAATTTATCGGCTGATTATCCGGATTTTTTAAGCAGTGATGAAACAGAAAGACTTGAACAGAAACTGAGGCGCTTTTCAGACAGCAGTTCCAATCAGATTGTAATTGTCATCGTAGACGATCTGAAAGGTCTGGAGCCCTGGACTTTTGCAACAGAACTGGGTCATAAGTGGGGAGTCGGTCAGAGTAAATTTGACAACGGGGTAGTGATTTTAATTAAAACCCGTTCGGGCGACGGCAGGGGAAAGGCCCATATTGCGGTAGGTTACGGTCTCGAAGGCGCAATACCGGATTTAAGTGCCAGGAGAATATACGAGGAGGAGATTGTTCCGAATCTGAAAGCCGGCAGGCATTACGAGGCATTGAACAATGCCACTGATGTCATAATGGCTCTTGCAAGCGGCGAGTATAACACAGACGAATACGCAAAGAAAAATAAAGGCGGTGGACGCTTGCTTATTTATCTCATTATTATTATCTTTATTATCGTTTTACTTTCGAGGCGAAACCGCGGTGGCGGCATGACCATCGGTCGGAGAGGTACCATTTTCGGTCCTACTTTCGGAGGCGGAGGATGGGGCGGCTGGGGCGGAGGTTCCGGAGGCGGTGGTGGTGGCTTCGGTGGTTTCGGCGGTGGTGGATTTGGTGGTGGCGGTGCCGGAGGCGATTGGTATAGGTCGTCCTCGTGCACGTGGTGCCGCTCGCCGGCGGCGAGGGCGCG
>CAZRKA010000248.1:0-3437 GCA_964600345.1 uncultured Chitinophaga sp.
CAATAGCTCCCTCTACCGGTTATATGGAAGCCGAACCCTTCAGCAAAGTACTGAGTACATACATTCAGGCCGAACAGGAATAAGGACTAAAAAGTTGTCTCAGAAAAAACAAAAACCTATTACCATAGGTTCAATAGCAATCGAATCTGCAGCAGCAGAGGGTAAAGCAATTGCACGCCACGATGGGAAGGTGATTTTCGTGCCTTTTGCCGCTCCGGGCGATATAGCTGAAATTGAAGTCAGAAAACAAAAAAAAGCTTATTCAGAAGGAAAACTCATCAGATTAATTCATCCATCCGATCTCAGAACCGAACCTGTGTGTACGCATTTCGGAGTTTGCGGAGGATGCAAATGGCAGCATGTTCAGTACTCAGCGCAACTCAGTTTTAAAGAAGCACAGCTTAAAAGCGATTTGCAGAGAATTGCTAAAATTCAAACCGAAGAGTTTCTGCCGATTCTGGGTAGTGAAGACATATATCACTACCGGAATAAAGTTGAATTCACCTTCAGCAATAAGGCCTGGGAAGAAAATTTCGACAAGGAAAATCCTGGTCGGATACCGGCTCTCGGATTCCATATTCCGGGCATGTTCGACAAAGTACTGGACCTTGAAACCTGTCACCTTGCTCCCGAAACAGCCAATAAAATCAGAAGGAAACTAAAAGATTTTGCAGTAGACAATAATTATCCGTTTTTTGATCTCCGCGCACAGGAAGGTTTTCTCAGAAACCTGATGCTGCGTTGTAACAGCCGCAACGAATGGATGCTGGTTCTGGTGGTTTATGAAAACAATTCCGAGCTTATCAGTAAAATGTTTAATCACCTTATTCCGGAATTACCTGAAGTCAAAGAATGGTGTTATGTAATAAACAATAAACGAAATGATACCTGGAGTGACCTCGAAGTAAATACATTCAGGGGCAATGGTTATCTGAGTGAGGAATTGGAAAATCTTCAATTCAAAATCCGGCCCCAGTCATTTTTCCAGACTAATACCCGTCAGGCTCTGAATTTATATAGAATTGCCAGAGAATTCGCTGCCCTGACAGGCAAAGAAAACGTTTACGATTTATACACCGGAACAGGTTCCATTGCATTGTTTGTAGCCAAAGATGCAGCACATGTGACCGGTATAGAATATGTACCTGCAGCCATCAAAGATGCCATGGAAAATGCAGTAATCAACAATATAAGCAACACGACATTTTATGCCGGCGATATGAAGGAAGTTCTTAACGATGAACTGATCAGTCGCCACGGCCGTCCTGATGTGGTTATCAGCGACCCTCCCCGTGATGGCATGCATCCGGGTGTTGTGGCAAAATTGAACGAAATGCTGCCCGAACGCATTGTGTACGTCAGCTGCAATCCCGCGACACAGGCACGCGACATAGCTTTGCTTTCAGATAATTATACCCTCAATAAAGTAAGAGCCGTCGATATGTTTCCGCACACTCACCATGTTGAATCCATTGCGCTGCTTGTCAGGAAAAAATAAATTCATTCAATTTTAAGCAGAGTGGTTTTATACGTAAAATTTAAAACCTTGCCGATTCTGTTTCTGACGTTACTGACCTGAATTGTATAAACTGCATCTGCAAGCGGCAACTCAGGCATTTGCCAGACTATTGTGTTCAGGGCATATCCTTCAGCAAGTTTTTCAACTGTAATTTTTACCGGCTTTCCGTTGAGAAATACCTTTATGACAGTCCTTGAAAAATCAGCATCCGGAAGAGAAAAACTCCAGCGTTCAGGTACCAGTGCCAATGGAAAATAATCGGCAGAAGGCCAGGCAATATACTGAGTGTCCCGATAAATAAAATCGGAGTTGATTTTTTTCCCTGAATTTCCAAAGACCTTCAGGCACATGGCATTTTCTGTGCTTCCAAATCCGAACACTCTGTTATAAGGATTCAATATCCATCTTCTGTGCCCGCAGGCATAGTTACCTGATCCCCCGTCTTCTACCTGACCCATCAGAGCAGCCGTAAAACCATGTCCCAATGAAAGATTTCCGCTTCCCGCAGCAATTGCCCCTTCATTCGAATAACACTTCCAGTTTTTTGGGGGCGAATGATTCAGCGAATTATTTACATCCATCATCAAAGCTGCTGCCTGACATTGTTTATTTAAAACCGGATCAAATACACTTGAATCGGGAATACCGGCCAGTCTTCTGACATAATTAAGACGAGCCAGAACCAATGAAACTGCATCAGCCGAAGGATTACCCGGACTGCATTTTAATTCAGAAACCGGAATTTGTAAGAGTTTAATGCTGTTCAGGTTCTGCTCATTTTTCAGCATTTGCCTGTAGTCTGCAATTACAAATTGTTTCTTAAGTTCCAGCAAGCGTTTTTCTCCGGGATTCAAAAGTAAACACCTGTTCATCAGTACTGCAAACTCTCTGTACTTCGCGGCATTCAGCAAACGCGATAAACTCTGTATATCCTTTTCGAGTTGTAAACGTTTCAGTTCAGGACCTGATGGCTGGAAATCCGGATCCGAGACATCCGGTGAATACTCCCCGCTTTTTATAAGTGAGGCCAGCTTTTTATCAAGTTCAGATTTAAGTTTGTTAACCTCAGCTTTTTCCTTTGGAAATGCTGTCTGACAATATTTAATATACGCATAAGACAGTTTCCACAATTTTCTTTTCTGATAATCCGCATTCACAAATCTGGCGGCATCAAAAAGACTAAATCTCATAAAAAAACGGGTAATCTCCGTTTGTACAGTAAATACCCTGTTCTCATAATAATTTGGTTTCCCGGTATTTCTGAAAATAAAGGATACAAAAAAATTCTGAATTGAGTCGGTGGCGGGCCCGTTTGTTTGGTTGATATACGCTTTAATATAAGTCAAAGCCTCGGCAGCCTTATCATCTGTTGCAAGTTGCAGATACCTGGATGCCATCAGATACGACAAGTTTAATCTTATTTCGGTGTAAGCATTGCTCCCGTAAATTGAATCAAGTGAACGCACAAATCCATTTGCAGATTTAAGTGTATTCAGATCGGTATTAAAGTCAAACTTATTAATCAGTTTATTTGAAAATAATGCCATTGCTGACGCGCATTTCGGTGTTGTTTTGTAAGAAATTCCGGCTTTCCTGCAAATTGTAACGGCTTTATTATACTTGCCAAGTGTTGCCATTTCTACAGCAAGACTGGCATAATAAGATTCAAACGTATCTTTTGGCAGTGTGCCTGCGCTGCGCCTGGCCGGCAACGATTCTACAAGAGCTGAAAGTACACTGATGGCCGAAGGGTCATTATGACTGCTCAGACATTCATACAAAACAAATTCCAATTCCGGTTCTTGCTCCAGTAAACTTATTTTATTTAAAAGGTTAACAGCCTTTTCCCGGTTCTCGCCACATAAAGCCTTTGCCTTCAATTTTCCCTCTGTCATGATTTCAGCAAAGACTTCCGGAT
>CAZRKA010000249.1:0-3436 GCA_964600345.1 uncultured Chitinophaga sp.
GTTTTCATTCTCTTATTAAGATTAAAGGGTTAGTTAATAGTTGGGCTGATTGCCATTGTTCCCTGAGCTCATCCAGTATCTCATAGTCGGAGCCAGATGGTGAAGCGCCTAATACCTTGGTTGCTTCAGGGTTAGGGAACGGATTAATCAAATACAACCCGTTTGATTGAAGCAATTGTTCATACACCGCTCTATCAGCATCAGTTAAGGATTGAGCAAAGCCGAGCACTTTCCATCCTATTTTACGGCGAAATGGGAGATCTACTTTCAGTCTTAGCTGGTAATTCCTGTGACCAAACTTGTACCATAAGAAAACGCCCTCTGTATTGTAACCGATGTTTATAGGCATAGCCCCCTCCGGCAGCCCTGTTACCGCAATAGCTTTTTCGTTTAGTTTGTGAGTTTGCATTAGTATAGGGGTAAAAGTTCAATAAGTACAGGCTTCCAGTGGGAGTATCTGCTGAATTGCTCGTCACGATCCGATGGCTCAAAATCAAAAGTTGTGGTAAATCCTGACTTGGTAAGCCATTTGTAAATCCCTTTTTCTTTGGGAAAGTCAGCCTCACTTTCTAACTTAATCCATCCGTTGTTGTCCTCTATGCCTTTTAAAGCGATGGGTCGCCAGAACTCGCAAGATATTTCACAATCACTTTCTTTAAATCCTAAATCTGCAGGGGAAAGGTTCATTCTGTTACTCGACCTATCAACCCAATGATGACGGGTGAGTATGTGTTCCTGCATACCATAAGAAAGCTTGTTCCAGCTTTTACCGAATGCCTGTTTTATAAATTCCTGCTTTGTCATCTCTTTAATGTTTATCTGTTGGGGGTTGAGGGTTCGATTTTTCTATGAAGTGAGTAACCGTTGTGTCGTAGTGGATGTTGCCTTGCTTAAAAAATCCCGCTCCAACATATTTACCTTCATAAACATATTCACTGGTTCCCAATCGGTAGAAGTAAACATCAGTGTCACGTTCCGGCAATCTCTCCGTCACCGCCACCCACTCCGGTTGCATTTGGGATATGGCCTCGTTAAATCCTGCCATATAAGCAAACTGAATAGCTAATTTATCACCATCAGACAGTAACCCGTTACACTGATCGTTCTTTAATTTAACGTAAGTCTTAGCTTGTTCTGTAGGTTTCATTGTTCCTCCTTGTTTAATACCGGAAATCGGCAAAGTGAATAATCGCCATTTCGTCATCCTCCTGAGCCTTTTTAAACCACTCATCAAAGTCAGACCTTGTTAATCCGTCATTCTCAGCCAAATGGTTTGTAGGAATATTATCTCCGAGATCATCCATGTAATATCCAGGAAAATCAACCCGTAATTTCTGAATACCTATCTCACCCTTACCAAACTGTTTATGTTCGACCTGAGGGCTTTTATATGGCTTACCAGACCAATAACGTAGCGATATGACTGCGAGACCTTCATTCACCTCATCAATGCGTTTTTTCCATAGTTCGTAATTGGAACGAATGGTATGCTTTTTAACACCCGCATCTATGTTAGGTAGAAAGTTTGTTGGCTGGCCCTTTTTAGAATGGGTTGCCGGGAAATAACGGGATACTGTAAGGACGTGTGTTTTCATATCTCTTTATTTATTTTTTCAATTAATTCTGTTTCAAGGGAGAGGATGCTACCTTTTGACACTTTTGGTTCATCATCCGCACCAATGTAAGCGTACGCCCTCTCAGCCGCCAACTGTAAGGCTTCTTTAACCTTTTCTGAGGCGTAGAGTTTGGCAACAGCATCAAGTAGGTCTCCCATTTCATCGCTGCAAACTATTCGTTGTACTTGGCTCCAATCTTGGAAGCAATATTCGTGAGCCACCTGGTCTTTTGCTTGTTGTATGGTCATGGTGTGTTGTTGCTATTGTAAATAATTCCTTTCTTAGCCAACTCTGGAGCAATGAAATGATCCATTATAGATTTACCGCTGTAGTTTTCCAGCTCAGCGTTATCAATCCTTTGCTTAGTGGTTTTATCCTGGATAATCGTTTCATCAGATTTTATCCAGTTAACCATGCCCTGAATTGTAGCGTTAACTGCGTCCTTTAAGTTTTGCTCGGTGATGTTCATGGTGTAGGGGTCAAACTGCTTTATTTATTGAATCAAATATTGTTAGTTGCCTTAATGGCATTGTTGGCGTTAAAACAGTCTCAATACCGATCAATCTATCACCCCACTGGTCTGCCATAGCTTTTGCAATACCGGGATAAGTCTTAGATCTATAGGTTTTGGTTCTTGGGTCATTAAATGCAATCCATTTCCCATCTATTACTAATTTATTCTGACCGTCATCGGTTTGATTGCCCCATCTTTTTTTTCCATCAACCATTCTTGGCTCCACATATTCTCCTGGAGTTAAAGCCGGTAGTCCTTTCAGCCATAAACACGTTGCTTTACTGGCATCTGAACCGAAGTTATAAGGCTGTATAATTTGAGAAGGTTTCCTGCCCCCCCCTGCATATCCAATTGGAGTTACAGCCCACTTCCCATCAATCATAGTGATTCTTGAGCTTATGCATCCGACAGGATTTTCAATTGCAATTTTTGGTATATCCAAATTCATCAGCCTCGATACGAATTGCAATGCTGCCTCTGTTTTTAGAGCTCTTTCTGGATTGCGTTTATTCCAATGCAACCCGCTTACAGTAATGTATGTGCAGTCCGGGAAGAATATTCCCATGTCCCATTTTCTTGAATTGATCGCTTCAAAAACATCCATTTGCAAATGCCATTCCGGGTGACCGCCAGAACATGGTTTTAAATCGCAGCTATATGCTTCGTGTCCCAATCGTCTCATTTCGATTGTAACGGCTTGACTTTCTTCGCAACCTACCAATACTTTCATTTTTTTTAGTTTTGTATATCGTACATATCAATCTGAACCACTTCCACATCCTTAAACAGACTTTTTATATGCTCCCTTAAAGTATTATCCATTACCTCATCATTCAAGTACCGATCTGGATTGATACTTATTTCTAGTTCTATTATTACTTTTTTAGTGATCATAATACTATTGTCTTTTACCATTTAAAATTGACCTCTCCCAAACCTGCCATTCGTTGGCAACTCTATCACTGGCTATAGCGAAAATGGAATAAGCAATATTTTGCTCTTTTGACAGATTTAATTGCTCCATTATACCTTCCACTATCCCTCCATGATACTTTTGAAGTTTATACTTGGACGCATCAACCAGACTCCCGGTGACTTCCCACCAGAAATCAATGTCCAATACCATCATCTGATCAAAATCAAGACTGAAACCTTCAGGAACTTCAGCTAAACAATAAGGGGTGTCGGAAACAAATACCACGCTGCTTATTCTTATGGGTTTCATTATTGCAATTCCTGGTTGTGTAAGTATGATCATTTTGTGATTGGTTAATTGGTATTCAAATGTAGATGTTTTTATCTACAT
>CAZRKA010000250.1:0-3417 GCA_964600345.1 uncultured Chitinophaga sp.
AAAAATTGCCCTTTGCATCAAATCAGGTTTTTAAAGCTACAAAATAAGTACTATTTTGCACCGTTTTTATATAAATTTTATTGATTTGTCCACCAATATTGTCATTATACCTACCTATAACGAAAAGGAAAATGCAGAGGCTGTCATAAGGAAGGTAATGTCGCTTCAGCCATCTTTTGATGTTTTGATTGTAGATGACAACTCACCGGATGGAACAGCAGATATAGTTAAGCATTTGCAGGGTGAATTTACCGGCAGACTTCATCTCTTGCAGAGAAGCGAAAAGAATGGATTGGGAACGGCTTACATTGCGGGATTTAAATGGTGTCTGGAAAGAACATATTCCTATATTTTTGAAATGGACGCCGATTTTTCACATAATCCGGATGATTTGCCCAGGCTGCTGAATGCCTGCGAACACGAAGGTGCCGGTCTGGCTGTCGGGTCGAGATATATAACCGGGGTAAATGTAGTAAACTGGCCTATGAGCAGGGTTATAATGAGTTATTATGCCAGTGTTTATGTGCGTTTCATTACAGGAATGACAATACGCGACGCTACCGCGGGTTTTGTTTGTTACACAAAGGACACACTGCAACACATCAATCTTGATAAAATAAAATTCAAAGGTTATGCCTTTCAGATCGAGATGAAATTCAAAGCCTGGCTTAAAGGGGTTAAAATCGTTGAAGTGCCTATCATTTTTACCGATCGTACCCTGGGTACTTCCAAAATGAGCAAAAAGATATTCAGGGAGGCGTTTTTTGGTGTTATAGAATTAAAGATAAAAAGCTGGTTCAAACGCGATGACTCATAATCAGGATATAGCGGCTTTAAGAAAAGATTACAGGCAATCAGAATTGCTCGAAAAGGATATTGATCCGGATCCCGTCAGGCAGTTTCACAAATGGTTTAACCAGGCAGTGCATTCTGAGGTCAACGAACCTAACGCAATGTGTTTGTCGACCGTAGACAACGGCATACCCGATGCGAGAATTGTTTTGCTTAAAGGCATAGAACATCACGGTTTTGTGTTTTACACCAATTACGAAAGCAGCAAAGGCAAACAGATTGAAGCCAATCCCAATGTGCATCTCAATTTTACCTGGCTTGAACTCGAACGTCAGGTAAGAATAAGCGGAGTTGCCTCTAAGCTTAGTAGGGAAGAAAGTGAGGCTTATTTTCAGTCGAGACCTTTCGAAAGCAGGGTAGGAGCAATCGTAAGTGCACAAAGTAAGGTACTTGATTCGAGAGAAACACTCGAAAAGTTAATGCAGGATGCTTTGCAGAAATACAGTAATGCAAATCCGCCAATACCTGAAAATTGGGGAGGATATATAGTTAAAGCCAACAGGATGGAATTCTGGCAGGGTCGAACCGGACGTCTGCACGACAGAATTATGTATGTGCTTACGGATGGGAAATGGAATATCAGCCGTCTTTATCCCTGAGTTGTCTTAGAGTTCGTGGCCCATTTTTTCGCGCTTGGTGCTGAGATAAGCGCTGTTGTGAGGATTGGGATTGGTAATAATCGGTACATTTTCTACTATTTCGAGACCATATCCGATAAGACCGGTTCTTTTCTTGGGATTATTACTAATCAGTCTCATCTTTGAAACACCCAGATCGCGAAGTATCTGCGCACCTATGCCGTAATCTCTTTCATCCATTTTAAAGCCCAGTTCAATGTTGGCATCAACTGTGTCCATACCTTCCTCCTGCAGCTTATATGCCTTCAGTTTATTGAGAAGTCCTATTCCCCGGCCTTCCTGATTCATATATAACACGACCCCTTTGCCTTCTTCCTGTATCATTTTCATGGCCTGATGCAGTTGCTCACCGCAATCACAGCGGCAACTTCCGAATATATCTCCGGTCATGCAACTGCTGTGCACTCTTACAAGAATTGGCTCGTCTTTCTTCCATTCACCTTTTTTGATTACCAGATGCTGAGTGCCATCGCTTTTCTGGGAGTATGCCGACATTTCAAAATCGCCGTAAGAGGTAGGCATATTGACGGTGATTTCCCGAATCACGTGGCTTTCATTGCTGATACGGTACTTGATAAGGTCTTCGATAGATACAATTTTCAGGTCAAATTTCCGGGCAATTTCCATCAGTTCCGGCAAACGCGCCATTTCACCGTCTTCTTTCAGAATTTCGACAATGCAACCTGCAGGTTCAAATCCCGCCAGTCTTGCAAAGTCAATTGCTGCTTCAGTATGACCGGCGCGTTTTAATACCCCTTCTTTCTGTGCCTTCAAAGGAAAAATATGACCCGGCTTAGCGAGTTCCTGTGAACTTGTGTTTGGGTTTATCAGTGCCTGTACGGTTTTGCTTCTATCTGATGCGGAAATCCCTGTTGTTGTTCCATTGCCAATCAGATCTACAGAAACAGTAAAGGGTGTTTCGTAAAGTGAGTTATTGCTGCTAACCATCATATCCAGGCCAAGTTCAAGACAACGGTCGGGTAAAAGTGGCACACATATAAGTCCGCGGCCTTCACGTGCCATGAAATTGATCATCTCGGGTGTTACATTGGCTGCAGCAGTCAGGAAATCGCCTTCATTCTCGCGGTCTTCATCATCAACAACAATAATTAATTTCCCGTTTTTTATATCTTCAATCGCAGATTCTATGGTATCAAGTTTATAAGAATTGGACATGTACTTATTTTCCTGCAAAACTACATAAAAACGCAGACTAATTGATATTTCAAAATCCGCTAAAGGAATAGATTAAGTTTATAGTTCAGTAACCGGAACTGAACTTACTTTTATCTTAGTGGAGACTTTCAGAGATAATTATCCAAATTTAAACGAAGGCCTGAGACTGTCGTAATCTACTTTTCTGATTTTGTTTCCTCCACTCATGAAATTTCTGCTTTGCTTTATCAGGTTAATGAATTCATCTGTAAACGACTCTTCACTTAATCCGTTTTGTCTGTGAATTATTCTTCCGGATTTCTCCATCAAAATGAAAGTGGGGTAGGAAGAAACATTGTAAAACATACCGCTGTGTTTACTGTCTTTTTCAAATTCAAAATCAAAAGGCAGTTTACTTTTGTAGTTAGCGATATCCTCGGTCGAATTAAAAGGGTTGAGACATACGATGCGCACAGATTCTTTACCTGTTATGTCCTGAATTTCCTGAAGTGCTTCAAATACAGCGGCATTGTGTTGATTGCTGATAAACCAGTAGGCAAGCAGCATTAATCTCTCGTGATTTCCGGATTGTTTTCTGATGTCATTTTTAATTAGTTTCATATTTTTAGAATTAATGGGTTTAAATGATAATAAAGGAAAGCGGCCGGACATGTTGTTTTTAGCATGTTTTCATAGATCGGTGTCTGAGGTACATGAACGCACCGCCTTCCATTTATTTGATTCATAGTTTTGGTTTTCGGAATGTTCCGGT
>CAZRKA010000251.1:0-3402 GCA_964600345.1 uncultured Chitinophaga sp.
ATACCCATGCAGTTTTGGCAAAATTCAATTCTCAGGGTGACCTGCTATGGGATCAGACATTTGAAATGTGGCCAACTTATAAACCATTTTTTGTAAAAAGATTCATTTCTGTTGCCGATCAGACTCAGGATGCCATTAATCTTTTATTCGCCAGCAGAGGATACATCATGTCCAAATCATTCAGCTTTGGAGGAGATGTTCTACAGAACCGTAAATCGGCACCTATTGAAACCGGATTAAGCGGTGATAAATCAAAATACAGTTTTTCCAATATTGATTTCTGGTACGAAACCTTTTTTATTGCCTATGGTAACCAGATAATTAAAAACACCGAAGACAAATCGGTTAAACGCAGAAGGAAGGTCTATTTTATCAGTAAGGTAGGATTCTGAAAAATCCCATTCCACGGAATTTCGGATTTTTACTTTTTTTTATTACTTTCGTAAGTTTCAGTACTATAATTACTGAGATATCAAAGCGTCACTACTGAGTAATACACTCAGATACCCGTCAATTGCAATCAAAGGGATTGTCGGATGCTTAATAAGACAATGGCTAAGTTATTAATTACGTTATCCATTAAATAATTATGAAGATAATCAATATATCATATCGTTTGCCGGTTTCTTTCCGTAATAAAGATGGTTTAATAGAAGTTAAATCCTCTTCCGGGGGACTGGTAAGCGCTTTAAATTCCCTGAAAAACGATGAAAATGAACTGGAATGGGTCGGCGTTGCTGATTTTTCACCTTCAGATTTTCAACAGGGTATTCAAAAATACAATGGTGATTTTAAACTTGAACCGGTATATCTGAATAAGGAAATCAACCTGGCATATTACAATGGATTTTCAAATGCTGTATTATGGCCTTTATTTCATTATTTTCCTTCGTTTGTCGAATTTAAACCGGGGCATTTTGAAGCGTATATCAAAGCGAACAGAACTATTGCAGACAAGGTAGTTTCAATAGCAAAAGACGGTGATATAATTTGGATACATGATTATCAGATGCTCGCAGTATCAGGGATGATCAGAGAGCAAATGCCTAATGCCAGAATAGGCTTCTTTTTGCATATACCATTCCCCTCCTACGAACTTATCAGACTACTTCCAAAATACTGTCTGGACATTCTGATAGGAAGCATGCTTGAAGCCGACCTCATAGGATTTCACACATACGATTACGCCATACAGTTCCTTAACACTATTCAAATGCTATTTGGCGTGCAACACAAACAGTTTACACTGAGAATTAAGGACAGGCAGGTTAAAATTGGCGTTTATCCAATCAGCATTGATTTTAATCGTTTTGATTCTGCATTCAGCGATTCGACAGTTGCTGAAGAACGCGCTAAAATAAAATCTCTTTACGCAGGTAAAAAGTTGATATTTTCTGTAGACAGACTGGATTATACCAAGGGAATCATGTATCGTCTCAAGGGCTATG
This sequence comes from uncultured Chitinophaga sp., assembly GCA_964600345.1. Taxonomy (GTDB): domain Bacteria; phylum Bacteroidota; class Bacteroidia; order NS11-12g; family UBA955; genus JABMMZ01. The sequence continues at coordinate 1,449 of CAZRKA010000251.1, forward strand.
AAAAGTTTCTGATAGAAAATCCTGACTGGAAGGAAAAAATAATATTCCTCCTGGTAGCCGTTCCTTCACGAGGAGCAATTCACAGATACATTGAAAGAAAACAGATGATTGAACTCTTGATCAGTGAGATCAATGGTAAATATGGAGGTCTGAAATGGACTCCTATTGTTTATAAATACGGGAATCTGAATTTCAAAGAACTTGTAAGTTTATATACCGCCTGCGACATTGCTTTAATATCACCTCTGCGCGACGGCATGAATCTGGTTGCAAAAGAATTTGCAGCTTCACGACAGGATGAAGATGGTGTATTAATGCTGAGTAATATGACCGGCGCTTCAAAAGAAATGGCAGATGCTTTGCTTTTTAATCCGCTGGATGAAAATGAAATTGCCATGAAAATCAGAAGAGCGTTGTACCTGGAACCTGAAGAAAAAAAAATACGCATTCAAAGTTTGAGAAAACAGATAATCAATTCGGATATAAGTAAATGGAGTAATGCGTTTGTCAGCGATCTGGTTCAAATAGGCAGCAACAAGACCATTCCTGAATTACTGGAATACCACAACAAACTAAGCATTTTGCAGGCATATCAGGCTGCAGGAAAAAGATTGATTTTGCTCGATTATGACGGCACATTGAAACAATTTCAATCGAGTCCTGAATTGGCAAAACCCGATGCAGACTTGCTGGAAACACTGCAGATACTCGGTTCAAATCCAAGGAATCAACTGGTAATCGTGAGCGGGAGAGACAGGCAAACACTGGAAAAATGGTTCGGTAAACTGCCGGTTACTTTAATTGCAGAACACGGTTCTTTCGTCAAAAAAGGTGAATGGTTAAACACTTCAAGTGATTATGTGATTTGGAAAAAAAGCACGCAAGAAATTCTCGAATTTTTCACTCAGAATTGCCGGGGATCTTTCATAGAAGAAAAGACTTTTTCCCTCTCATGGCATTACAGAAATTCGGACAATGAAATAGGTTTTATTCAATCGCGTGAACTGATCCGGGTTTTAAAAGAATATCTCAATGGTACAAATGCCAGTATTCTGGATGGCAACAAAGTAATTGAGATTAAACCTGTTTCAGTCAATAAGGGAGATACGGTACTCAGATATTTTAATCCGGAAAATTATCAATTCTGCATTGCAATCGGCGATGACAAAACCGATGAAGATATGTTTGAAATGTTGAATCGTTATCAGGGCGTTACGGTTAAGGTTGGTTCGACAGGCAGTGTGGCAAAATACAGACTCGAAACAATTCAAATGGTTAAATCTCTTTTGGAACAAATGCGACATGGATAAAATTCACAATAAATATGAGATAGGCATTGTAGGCAATTGTGCATATATGGCATACATAGAGTCGGACTCAAATGTATGCTGGATGTGTATGCCTAAATTCGACAGCAGCTTTCTTTTCGGTTCACTGATAGATAAACATAAAGGCGGTGAATTCAGGATAATGCCAAAAAACGAAATTATCTCTAGGAGACAATACTATATTCAAAATACAAATATCCTTTGTACCGAATTCACATGTAAGGATGGCAGCTACAGAATAACAGATTTTGCACCAAGGTTTCTGCAAAACGACAGGTATTTCAAACCGCTCATGTTATTCAGAAAAATAGAACCGCTGGAAGGTCGGCCTTCTGTAGTTGTGACCTGCAAACCAAGAGGCAACTATGGTGAGTTGGTGCCCGAAGTACTTATGGGTAGCAATCATCTCAGATTTATGAATCTGGGGAATCACATCAGACTAACAACGGATATTTCAATCAATAATATTCGCGACGAACATTCGTTTGTGTTATCAGAACCAAGGTATATGGTTTTTTCGTTCGAACTTCCGCTCGAAGACGGATTAAAAAGCACCTTTGAGTCATTCTTTGTAAAAACAAGAGACTATTGGCAAAACTGGATCAAAACCACCAGTATCCCTTCTA
>CAZRKA010000252.1:0-3364 GCA_964600345.1 uncultured Chitinophaga sp.
GATACCAATATTTTCAAGTTCTTTTGCGACACCTTCCAGACCTATTTTATCAGCTTTGTCAATGATAATAGTAATGGTTTTGAATTTTTCGCCTGCACCTGCTTTTTCTGCAACAGCTTCCAGTAGTTTTCTGTGATTGACACGTATTTCGTATTGGTTTAAGCCGAGCTTTGAAAAAACCTCCTGGTAAATTCGGATAAAATCGGCTTCGCAAAGCAGTGAGTCTGTCCCTAGTACATCGGCATCACATTGCCAGAATTCGCGGTAACGGCCTTTCTGCGGACGGTCAGCCCGCCATACCGGCTGAACCTGATATCGTTTAAAGGGGAAACTGATTTCGTGTCTGTGCATGGCAACATATCTTGCCAGTGGAACGGTGAGGTCGTAGCGAAGACCTTTATCGGCTATTTGACGGCTTATGCTTCGGGAATCTGCATTCAACAAGTCAAGATCCTTGAGGAAGTCGCCGTTATTGAGAATTTTATAGAGCAACTGATCGCCCTCGCTGCCGTACTTTCCGGTAAGTGTTTCCATGTTTTCCATGGCCGGAGTTTCCAGCGGCATAAATCCAAAAAGACAGTAAACAGACTCTATGGTATTTAAAATGAATTTTCTTTTTGACATGACTTCAGGTGAGAAGTCTCTTGTACCTTGCGGTATGGATGGTTTACTCATTTAAAGAAAATTTGTATGCTGCAAAGAGTTTATGAAAGTAAAGAAAAATGCAAGCCTACATCGCACCGCTACAACCTGCTGCCCTTGCTGCGTTCCCACCCTGGGGGAGTTCACAGGGAGCTGGTCGTGCAGACTTGCGGTGCAAATTTAGGAGATTGACTGCTTCTAAAAAAGTAAAAACCAAAGTAAGACAGAAAAAATCTGATAGTTTATATTCAATGCTAAAATAAAAACAATCAAAAGTCAATTACTTAATTATTAATGCATTATGATTTTGTTTTCGTTATGTTTTTAATCGCGACTTTTCCTGTGTGTTTCTTTTTGGAATTACATTTTTCTAAAATAAAATTTGTAAATTCAGTTTTTTATTTTAACTTGCATAAAAATTCGATTAAAATCTCATAAAAGCCTATTGAATAAAATATACTAAAACGCTTACGCTTATAAGATCCAAAAATTACGAAAGGTAAACTGCCTTTAAATTAAAAATGGAGGTTTTAGTATGAAAAGGTATCAAAAAAATGATGAGGAACTGGTTGCATTGTACATGGCGGGTAACGAAGCTTGTATGGAAATGCTTATTAACCGGTACAAAACAAAAGTATTTACTGCCATACAGCTGGTAGTAAACGACCGTTACATTGCCGAGGACATTTTTCAGGAAACATTTCTGAGGGTAATACATACCCTGCAGAAAGGTAAGTATGAAGAAAGCGGTAAATTTTTACCATGGGTAGTGCGCATTGCGCGTAATCTGGCCATGGACTATTACAGGAGTACTAAGCGTATGCCTACAATTTCCTCCAGCGAGAATGAAGATATCTTCGCGAACATGAAATTCACCGAAAACAATTCGGAAGAATCCGCCATTCGAAATCAGAAAAAGAATGGTCTAAGGGAACTTATTAAAATGCTTCCTCCCGATCAGAAAGAAGTTTTGATTTTGCGTCATTACGGCGACCTGAGTTTTAAAGAGATTGCAGATGTCTGCAACTGCAGCATCAATACCGCACTCGGCAGAATGCGCTATGCACTTATCAATCTCAGAAAGATGATAGAGGAAAAAGCAGCCTACCTTCAGGGCTGAACATATTTTTATTGTTTTTAAAAGGCTGTAGTTAATAATTGCAGCCTTTTTTTATTTTCTGAATTTACTTTTTTGTCTGATTTGTAAAATGTCTTACAACTACACAGGCATTCATCCGGAATGGCTTAACTCATTTTTTTTACCTTAAAGTAAATTCACTAATATTTTGAAAGTTCCGGAACGAAGGCAATATTTGCATCATAATCGGCGTTACATTACTAAAACACATCAATTGCTTATGCAACAAAATTTTACTCAAGAAGACGTTATCCTATACATTTACAACGATTTAGAACCTGAAAAACGAGCAGCTATCGAGCAAGCTATTGCCACCGATGCGGAATTGCTCGTGTTTTTTCAGGAAACTTTGCTCGTAGTTAATCAGCTAAATGCTATACAGGACGAACCAACCGGTACCGTCATCAATATCCTCAACGAAGAGGCGAGATCCAATTCGTTGGAAATGCACTAGTTACCTGTTCTTTACCCAAATAGGTTTTGCATCTTATCAGAGGTGGTCGAGCCACCTTGCATAACTTGTGTTTTCTAAGTTCAGTCCGCTTCACCCTTTAATTCGGTCAGTGAGTTAGCATATGCCGTAGCCGGTAAGCGGTGAAATTTAAATTCTGAAATCTATACTTGCTTAAAAATCCAGACCGATAGAAAAGGTACTCAAACCTTTCTGCAGCTTGTTTTCAATAATGCCCCAACCATGGTCAAATTTGATGTAATGCCCCAGCACTTTTGCTCTTATACCGGTTCCGAATGCATATAAAAACGGATCTCTCTGGGTAATAACTGTTACAGAATAGAGTGGAGCCTGAACAAGTTGGGTATTGAATGGATTCTCTATACTGTATGGCGATTTGCCTTTCCAGGCTGTACCAACATCTACAAAGCCGATCAGCATGATACTTCTGAAAAATTCGCTGGATATCGGTTTTTGAATCAGATAAGCAAAAAGAGGTATTCTGATTTCGAGATTCATGAGCATATATTTATTGCCTGCTCTCGAGTTCCTGTAGAATCCTCGGGCAGGCGAAACTATACTTTGGAAAGCGTAATCTGAACCGGTAAGGGTAGGAATATTGTAATTAAAATTTTTATTGGTATCGACATTGACGAGCCAGTTTTCGACACCACCCAGGTAATAGGCGACACTTTGTGTGCCAAATGAAATACCGCCGCTAACTCTTGCTGCAAAATAAATCTGTCGGTGCAATTTATGATACCACCTCAGATCAGCACCGTTATTTGAAATAAATTCGTATTGGCCATGACGGTGATAATTATCGCTGAATACTTTGAATCGCAAACCTTCAAAAAGATTTAAACCATTGCTCCTGACATTGTCAAAAACATATTCTATTCCGGTTCCGAAATAAAGATTCTGTCTTACAGGTTGCACCAGTTCGAAAGAATCGGTAGCCTGGTAAATAATCCGGTCGTCTCTCGAGAATGCACTGAATTCGATGCGGCTTCTCTCATTAAAAGGGTAGTGAATACCCAATTTGAGCTGACTGTTAATCATTCTGACAGGCGATAGCACATCATCGAATATTCTGCCTCTCCTGAAGGCAGAAATCTCTTTATCCCAGCGGC
>CAZRKA010000253.1:0-3346 GCA_964600345.1 uncultured Chitinophaga sp.
TCTTATTGGATTTGAGCGTCACCAAACTGCGTGATCTGCCCACCCAAATCAACATCGGGCCGGTAACGAAAACAATGCCGATATTTACAAACAAATGATCGATGCCTGGTCTTCGGGTCGTCTGGATATTGCAGTTGATGGCGGCGAGTCACCTCTCGAAATGTTTCGCAGACAAACTGAAGCTTACAAAAGCCTGATGACTGCCAGTCACGAGGATATCATCCTGATCTGCATGCACGGAAGAGCAATCAGAAGTTTTCTCTGTCTGTTAACGGGAACACCGCTCCACGAAATGGAAAGATGGGAACACAGCAACCTTTGTCTTTACGAACTTGAATTCAACGGAAATGCTTTCGACGTCACCAAAGAAAATGACGTTACTCACCTGCTGGACAGGGACGAATAGAAGCTATCTCGAAAATAAGATATCAAGTCAAAAGCGGGCATTTTTGACTAAGAGGTTATTTTGAAACCGGTTAAATTAATAAAGACGTGATATCTCATTAATTCTGTTTGCATCCAGTTTAAGGAAAGTAAACAGCAACATACTGAAACTAATCAATGACGAACCTCCGTAACTCATAAAAGGAAGCGGGATCCCAATAACCGGCAGTACGCCCAATGCCATGCCGATATTTACGAAGAAATGAAAAAATATAATAGAACCTGTACAGTAACCGAACACTCTACTGAATACATTTTTTTGCCGTTCTGCGAGATAAAAAATGCGCCCTATCAGCAAGAGGTAAATTAAAACAAATGCTGTTGAACCAACAAATCCATATTCTTCACCAACTGTACAGAAAATAAAATCCGTGTGTTGTTCGGGAACCAGTTTTGCCTTTGTCTGTGTGCCATTGTTAAATCCGTTGCCAAACCATCTTCCGGCACCAATACTGATTTTCGACTGTCTGACATTATAGCTGTAATCTCTCTTAGATTCAGATTTTTCTTTGGATACTTTCCTTTCAAATTTGAAAATACTGAACCCCTTCGATTTTTTCTGATAGTATTCATCCACATCCTGATTCAGTGTTACTAGTATTCTTTGCTGCTGATGGGGTTTCAGAATTCTTGAAAACACAAAATCAAGACTGAGAATATAGAAAGATGAAATCAGAAATACGGATATACCAAGAAATATCAATGGCTTGCGTTTTCGGTTAAAGTATATAAATCCACCGCATAACAATAAAATTGTCACTATAATACTGATAGAAGGAATCAGAATTGTAAGAACAAAAATTAAAGCCAGATACACGCCAAGTATCAGCCACCAGCCTGACAATCCTTCTCTGTAAAGCACTAGTATAAAACTTGCAAATACCAAAGCCGAACCTGTATCATTCTGTAAAAGCGTAAGCAGCATCGGAAATAAAATTATTCCGAAGCATATCAATATATTTCTTTTCCCTTCAAATTTTATATCAAATCCACCCAGAAATTTTGCAAGCGCAAGTGCAGTGGCATACTTTGCAAATTCGCTTGGCTGCAGCTTGAACGAACCGATTTTAAACCAGGCCTGAGCGCCTTTATTAAACGACCCTGTGGCAAGCAAAACCAACAGCATTCCAATAATCAGGATATAGAAACCATAAGCCGAAAAATTAAAAAACTTATAGTCGGTAAGTAAAATCAGAAATACAATGACAGCACTGATAGCAATAAAGAGTACCTGTTTGCCGTATTCTTTCGAAAAATCCAGTTTCAGAACTTCATCAACTCCACTGTTTGCAGAATAAATGTTCATCGCACCGAATAACACTATAATACTGTAAAGAATTACACTGAGCCAGTCGATGCGGATTTTTTCTTCCATGCTTATTATTTAGCTTTTACGGTCAGTGAATCTGAAGACAAATCAGGCTTTCCGGTCAGGTTTGCTTTTAGCATTCTGCTCAGCATTTCCGGTTTCAGACTTGGCAAAGATCTGTCTTTGGCCAGATAACGCTCTATCATCAGGTTGGCAATTGGTGCAGCGTAGTCGGCTCCAAAACCTCCATTCTCCACTATTACACATATTGCAATTTTTGGATTTTCACGCGGGGCGAAGGCAATAAAAATCGAGTGGTCTTCCCCATGCGGATTCTGTGCCGTTCCCGTTTTTCCGCAAATCTCAATTCCGGGTATTCCCGTTCTTCCTGCAGTACCTCCCGGTACACAAACCTTTGCCATTCCGGCAATTATTGTATCAAAATTAGAAGCGTGCACCATGGTAAAACGCTTCTTCCGGAACTCCGGGGGAACAAAATTATTGTCGCCGATAGATCTGACGACATGTGGGGTATAAAAATAGCCCTTGTTGGCTATAATTGCGGCCACATTAGCCATTTGAAGTGGTGTCAGACCAATCTGTCCCTGACCGATAGACATGGAAATAACATTTGAAGACCGCCAGTTTTTTCCGAACTCTCTTTCAAAGTATCCGGGCTTTTTAACGATCCCTCCCGACTCTTCCGGCAGATCTATACCGGTATTAATACCGATCGCAAAACTATGAAGGTATTCTGTCCATTTTACGTAAGCATCCTGTACCGAATTATAATTCGGATTGTCAAGAATACTCCGGTACAGAAAGCAGTAATATGCATTGCAGCTTTTAGTAATGCTGTTTTTAAGATCAAGTGGCGAAGCATGCGGGTGACAGCCTACTGTTATTGAACCCATGTGATAACCCCCATGACAAGGGTATCTGGTGTCGGGCGTGAGCACGCCTTCCTGAAGTCCGATTAAGGCCTGCACGGTTTTAAAGGTTGAACCCGGAGGATAGGGTGCTTTCAGAGCCCTGTTGAACAGCGGTTTTGAAGGATCCAGCAGCAACCGTCCAAAATTCTTATTTCTTTGCTGCCCAACAAGCAGATTAGGGTCATAATTCGGACTGTTCACAATACTTAACACTTCGCCGGTCGCCGGTTCTATAGCTACAATCGACCCGATTTTGTTTGCCAGCAACTGTTCTCCGAATTGTTGCAGATCAAGGTCTATAGCAGAAATAATATTCTGTCCTGCTAAAGGCAAACTGTCGAATTTCCCTCCTGCAAAACTTCCTTGTTGTTTACTGAATTTATCTACCAGAACAACCTTGCGGCCTTTTTTTCCTCTCAGATAAACTTCATACGATTTTTCAAGCCCGGTTATTCCTTTGATATCGCCGGGTTTATAGTATTTATCGAGTTCCAGTTGCTTCTCAGTTACCTCACCCATATAGCCCAGAAGATGTGCAGCTCCGTTGATATTGTATCGCCTGTCAATTTTTGTTTCAATGTAAAATGCCGGAAACTGATACAGAATTTCCATAAGTCTGGCGTACAAGTGTATTGGCAGATTTTTATAAATCACCGATGCT
>CAZRKA010000254.1:0-1932 GCA_964600345.1 uncultured Chitinophaga sp.
GCCGTCACTCACAGTGAATACAACCGGTCCGCTGACACCACATGATTTAAGTGCTGTGTCGGCAGCACCAAACGATCTGAAGTTTGTCGAACCGCTGCCTGAAGGATTAATAGTGTAGGAACCATTCAATGCCGCTGAACAATAAACTATCAGACTCCGGCAGATGGTATCATTCTGAGGTGTTTGAGTGCCGGCTCCGTTGGCGTTATTTTGCCAAACCCTCAATTTATAACTACCGGTAGAGGAAATATTAAGCGGGGTTGAAAAAGTTGCGAAGTATAATGCGCCTGGTGCTATGTTAAGTCCACTTAAAGATTGTGTTACCGCTGAGTTGTTTTCAAATCTGTAGCCGATATCAATACTGGAAATCGTTGATCCGGAAAGGTTGAGAAATGAAAAACCAATATTGTTGTTTCCTGTGATAAAATAGGTAGGCGAAGTATGGGCAATTGAGGCTGCATCAGAAGTGCTGCCTGTCACAACCAGAGTGTAGTCTTCCACTTCGCCGTATTGCAAAGCGCATGGATTAATGGTTTGACTGGCAAGGTCGCCTGTAACCCTAATACGGTATATACCTGCCGGAGTACCGCTGGGAATGGTAAACGAACCTGTAACTGTCTGTCCGGCCCCTGTGTTGTTTGATGTCCAGACGAGTTCAGGGCTGGTGGTAGAAAATGTACCATCGTTGTTGTAATCAACGTAAATCCGGGCTTCGGTCGAATTTCCGGAACCATTCCTTACAGATACAGATAAGCTTGAACCGGCAGAACCCGGAGTACTAAAATTAGTGTAATCGTAGTAATTGGGCGCCAGGCCGGTAGCAACAGAAGTATTGTTGATCCCGGAGCCAATGGTAACATTCTGCAATCCGATTGAATAGCTGTTTACATTGGTAAAAGTTGGAGTGCAATAAGCAGGCAATGTATAACACTGGCTAAATACATTAGCAGAAAACATTACCAGGAGTGTAAAAAGAGAACTTAGTTTTTTCATGAGGGAAATAAAATTTCACCAAACTTAGTAATTAAATTTATTTAAAAAAATATTTATTTTATGTAATTTGAATTTTGCTCAATAATTCTTTTCAATAGATGAACGTAATATTTTTATCGTTTATGGTGGTTTATAATTAGTTAAATGAAATCAGGTATATGGTTTTATCATTCAATTTTTTTTCTGATTCTATTAAATAATCTCCGGCCGGATTAGACAATAAACAGAATTATTTCAGGGTAAATTTGAGTAGGATCTGAAGATCCAAAGGTCAGCGGAAGCTATCTTCTAAAGTGAGATTAAAAACAACAAGGTAATCTGATGTTCTTTTCACAGAAATTTAAATTCAAATCGGCTTGCTTTGTATCTTCGCAACATGAAAGACATTTTGACGGAAGAAGACGTCGAACGCTGGCAAAGCGCATTCTATGCCGGATTGCTGGCCGACCCTGTAACATCCGTTAAATTTGAAGGACTTAATCTTTCCGAACATCTGCCGCGTATAGTTCAGTTCTGGTCGTTTGTTCTGCTAGAAAAAGACGGATATAAAACAAATGTCTTCGAAAAACATCTGCATCTCAAACTCGAAAAACAGCATTTCGAACACTGGCTGACTCATTTCTTTAAAACCACAAACGACATGTTTGCCGGCAGTAATGCAGACATAGCAAAACAAAGGGCAAAGTTGCTGGCTGTAACTTTCCTTCACAAACTCTCCGGCGAATATCACATGTTCGAAAACATTGTTTAAGATTACCTTTCCACTCAATTTTCATTTTGATAAATTGGTGAGTTGATAATTCGATAAATCGAGTGTCAATATCAGTTGTTCAGTTTATCAGTTGTTCAATTATCAATTTACCAGTTGTTCAGTTACCCAATAATCCCTCGCCCACCGAAGCTTCAGCGAAGGTGGGCCTATCTTCTACTCCTCTACTC
>CAZRKA010000254.1:2032-3318 GCA_964600345.1 uncultured Chitinophaga sp.
GAAGCTTCAGCGAAGGTGGGCCTATCTTCTACTCCTCTACTCTTCTACTCTTCTATCCTCTATCTTCTCCTCCTCTACTCTTCTCCATGTAGCAGATCCTCCTTCGTCGGCACGCATTCATGGCAAGCCTACTCCTCCCTCGCCCACCGAAGCTTCAGCGAAGGTGGGCCTATCTTCTACTCCTCTACTCTTCTACTCTTCTACTCCTCTACTCTTCTCCTCCTCTCCTCCTCTTAATCATCAAATTCATTATCGTCACCAAAAAATTCCTTAATTTTGTTATTTATATGAAATTTATTTTATCCCTACTTACTTTATTGTTTTTGCCATTTATTCTTTCTTCTCAAAACAAACTGAGCAATCAACTCAGAATCACAAATCAAGACCTTGCTGCTGTTTCTGATGATTCATGTACCGGCGAATTCATACACGCCCTGATACTTACCGGTTCTGAAGGATGCGATTCTTCCTTACAGGCGGCAGGAATAATCGTCAATGCCAGATTCGGCAATATTCTTTCGGTTCAGTTGCCGCCCGCTAAACTAAATCTGCTGACAAATTTCTCCTGCGTAAATTACGTTGAAGTACAGGGAAATGTCAATGCGGCGCGCATCAAAAATGACATTGAAAGAATCAGTACCTCCGTAGACAAGGTGCAGCAGGGACTCAACAACGGACTACCTGCTAACTACAGCGGTAAGGGTGTTGTGGTAGGTATAGTCGATATCGGATTTCAGTGTAACAATCCGACTTTCTACACTGCCGACGGCAGCCGCACCCGCATTGTGCGATACTGGCAGCAAAACAACAAAGGCGGTATGCCTCCCAACGGATTTAATTACGGCACTGAACTCAAAGACACTGCTATTATTCAGCTTGCAAACGATATGGACGGAAGCCACGGAACCCATGTGGCCGGAATAGCAGCAGGCAGCGGTCTTACAAGTCCGGGACTTAAATACAGGGGAATGGCTCCCGAAGCCGATCTGGTTTTCGTGGGGATTAAATACAGCAACGATACACTGGGAGGCTCGGCATTGGGCGATTATATCGTAGCCAATCCGTGCATACTGGATGCCTATGCCTATATTTTTAACTACGCAGCAAGCGTTGGCAAACCGGCAGTAATCAATCTGAGCTGGGGAATGCATACAGGACCACACGATGGCAACAGTCTGTTTGACAAAGCATGCGAAAACCTGACAGGTCCGGGTAAAATCATTATTGGCGCCAGCGGCAACGAGGGCGATAATCCGATGCACTTTCAACACCGTTTCAATAACGAT
>CAZRKA010000255.1:0-3191 GCA_964600345.1 uncultured Chitinophaga sp.
TCAACAGCGATCTGGTTAAAATAAAAAAAGACACCATGTTCATCAGCACGATGAATGCTTTTGCAGTTAATTCGAGAATATCTGTAAAAGTTCCGGCCGCTATCGTCAGAGATTCATCCAACAACAATTTGCAATCCGGCTTAGACAGCAGTGAGTGGTTTTTCAATACAATCAGAATCAGACCACTTATAACTTCAGTTTCACCAAAGCATTTATCGACAAATGTAAAGCCGGATACGAAAATCACCATCACCTTCAATGAAAACATAAAAAAAAGAGATAATACCTGGTTGAGGATTTATGAAAACGGAGCTCAGCTTGAGCAGATAAATATCAGTTCACCCGGGATTACAATCAGCGGCAATAAGGTGGAATTAAGTCAGCTAAAACCATTTAACCCCAATTCTTTGATTGTAATAGGTATGGATTCGTGTTTTGTGGATACTTTCGGAACTGTGAGTTCGGATATCAAATACGGCGACTGGTATTTCAGAGTGGCAGCTGAGCCGGTTGCTACAATATTGTTTCCCGCACATCAGCAAAAAGAAGTAAGAAATGACGATAAAATCAGACTTACTCTGCACAGAGATGTTGAACTGGACAGTATCAGGCCTGTCCGTATCTGGGAAAACGGAATTCTGAAAGCTACCGTCATGCTGAATGACGCCTCGGTGACAATAAATAATTCTGATGTAGAAATAGACCACGGATTGGTGTTTAAAGATAATTCGAGAATAGCTGTTCAGTTTCCCGGCAATTGTCTTAAAGACAGTTTTGGCTTGTATTTCAAGGGGCTGGATTCATCGCTCTGGAGTTTCAATACCGCAAAATCGTCGGGCATCAGCAGCATGAGGGCAGGATCTTTTGTTTCAGTGTATCCCGTTCCGAATTCAGGCAGTATGCAGATAAAAAGCAGTGAAGAAATTATCACGCTGCAGGTATCAGATATCAATGGAAGGGTTTTGAATGTCTGGTATGACAGAAATGAAGACAATACATACACCCTTCATATTGAAGATCATTTTAAAGGATTATGCACTATAAGTATCAATGGAATTGTTTTTTCGATGATATTGATAGAGTAGAGATATACTATGGGAATATTGAAAGACCGGTATTGAAGGATGCCGGTTTTTCTGTTTATAAGTAAATGCTAAATCCTAATAGACTAATTCAATGAGTTGAAGCTTTCCGTGGCTGCCTAAAACATTGCCGGATTTAAGCAGCTTTATGACTTTGCGACTGAGGGCAGTATCATTGCTGATCAGATATCGCGGATGTGCTCCGAACAGGATGTATTTAAGTCTTTCATCATCGTGTTCTTTGGAGAGGCGGTGTCCCCTGAGATGCATCAGATAAAGCATATTATTGGGAGCGGGATCGTAGCCGGCAATAACACAGTCATTTCTGTCGACACCATTTGCTGATAAAACCTTGCGAAAACTGTCGAGTTCTTCGGGGTTATGATGCGATTGTTCCCAGTAATTTCCTTTAGTATAGCGCTCTTCCAGATTTTTCCGGCCTTTATGATACTGGTAGTTCAGAGATGTGCAAAGCAGTATAAATAAGCTCATACGAACCCACCAGAATTTTGCGTTGATTTTGGAAGCAGCATCAGCCAGAGCCATCCAGTTAAGTGCAAATGAGGGAAAGAGACAAATGATATAATAGTCGTGGTACTTGAACTGCTCTATCATGAGACCTAAAAATGCAGCAGAACCCAGAGAGTTTAAAATACTTAAAGTCCATAATTCGCGTTTGATAAATCGTCTGAGGAACAGAGTCAATATCATCATACCTGTAGCGATATAGATGAGGGGATAAGTCAGTGCCTGAGTTGGCCAGTTGGCGAGGTATACCAGCCAGGCAGTTTTATATTGTCCGGCGTCGACGAACTGTGGCAGTCCCATCATGAAATACTGACTGTTATGCGTTGCAGCCAGATGCCGGCTCCACATATACCAGCCAAGCGGTATGGCAAGCGAACAGCACAGTGAAATAATCAGCGATTTTCTGTTGATAATCTTTACTCCTGTATTTGAAAAGAATGATAATAGCAATAATCCCGACATGCTCAGCCATTGCAGCAATGAAGTGGTTTTAATGGCAACCGATAAGCCCATGCAAAGAATAAAAAGCAGGTCTGAATATTTACTTTTAAACGACGGAAGAAATTCGTGACTGAGATAGCGTCTGAAAAAAAGAAACCATGCAATAAAAGACAGACCAAGCGAACTGATATCTGGCAGAAAATTATTGCAATAAAAAAGTAAAATAGGAGAAGACTGTATAAGCAGAACAAATAGCAGTGAAAGCAAATGTCCCATCCGGGTAAGGAAGAGGAAGAAGAGAGCCATCATGCCAATTGAAAAGAAACAATAACTTATCAGTCTGAAATAAAACTCATCGTAAGAAAATATTTTGAATGATAAGGCTGCGAGATAGGATATGACAGGCATTTCGCATGATACAATGCCATCAATGCAGCGGTTTTCATTTACTTCGGGGTATATAAAATTGAAGCCGTTGTAATAGTAATTCTGAGCCAGAGAAGCCCTGTCGCATTGAGCACTTTGATGTATTCCTTTGGGCAGTTCAGAAAAATGAGAGAATACCCCGGTAGCATAAGAAAAACTCAGCCAGACGACCAGAAATAAAATGCCTGACTGAATGTAATGCCGTTTCAATTTATTTGGATTGAACGAGAGGTACTCTTGTTTCGCCAATTTTGTTTATTCCGCCGTATACGTTTTTTACCAGCGTATATCCGTTCTTGCGGAGAAGGCTGGAGGCTATCATGCTGGAATAACCGCCTCCGCAATACACATAACAAACGCGGTCTTTTGGTATTTCGCTTATTCTGCTTTCAAGATCTGAAACAGGAAAGGAAAGGGCATCAATGACATGAGAATTATTGTATTTACTCTCATCGCGAACATCAATGATGAATTCTTCCCTGAAATTGATATCGAGTTCAAATTCTTCGGGTGTTATACTGATGATTATGTCTATGGGAAAACCTGCATCGAGATAGGATTTAAATCCATTTTCAAAGAAAACAAGATTTTTATAACCAATGGCATTAAGGCGTTTGTGAGCTTCCTCGTTTTTATCGGAGACAATCAGAAGGGAAGTAGTTTTATCCCGGAAGATTGCTTCGAAGCGTTCTTCGAAAGGACCATTAAGGCCCA
>CAZRKA010000256.1:0-3168 GCA_964600345.1 uncultured Chitinophaga sp.
TTGGGCATGATTACAAAAGCATAAATCCGGCAACGTCGGTTTTTTACCATGTAACTCAAAGAATTGCAAATAATTTTCTTGTGTTCTTCTTCTTTAAGCAATGGTAGCCAATTGAGATTTGTTGCAGTAAAAAACTGCATTTCGTTAAAAGCTTGATACATTATATGAAAGATACAAAAAAATCTCAGCATTTGACCTAAAGCAGGACAATCGTTTTAGGGGGATGTTGGTGATAACACCAACATCATTAATATCACGGTGTGCGAGGCGCGTCTATTAAAAATCATTCTGCTTCTCGATTGGCAGAATATTCATTAGAACCTCTCGCAACCCCCAAGATTATAATATTGTTGGTGTTATCACCAACAATCCGTTACACAATGCGAAACTTACTTCGGGATGTTGGTCATAAGACCAACATCATTAATATCACGGGGTGCGAAGCGCGTCTGCTAAGGAATTTTACGGTGACGATCCCCACCGACTGAAGTCGGTGGTTAGGCGTCTATTAATTATAATAATGCGTTGCGACAGTTAACGTCTACTCTTCTATCTTCTACTCATCTATCTTCTACTCTCCTACTCTTCTATCTTCTACTCTTCTATCTTCTACTCTTCTCCTCTTCTCCTCTTCCTCAATCACTTCACAAGAAAATCAACTATCTTGCGTTAATTAAGTTTATGTTTAAGCAAACATATACACTTGCGTCATTATTGTGCGGTAAATATGCTAAACATCTTTGTTTGCTCAGCCTGGCCCTGCTGCTGATGTCGGCTGAGCTTTACGCCAAAAAACCCAAACGCTGCCATAAGCGCGTGGGGTATTTTGCCTCCAGGAATCCCGATAAGCTTGTCAGTAAACTGTGCCGCAATCTTGAAACCGACAGTGCCAAAGTGGCTGCCATCTATTGCTGGATAATCAGCAATCTGAAATACGATTACACTAAGTTTGAAAAACAGGATTTCAGGGTGGTCAACGCCAGGAATATTTTAAAACAAAGAAAGGCGATTTGCTATGGTTATGCCACGCTTTTCAAAGAACTCTGCAGTAAAGCCGGTATAAAAGCGGTTATTGTCAATGGCTACAGCAAAAACAACTCGGTCGATATATGCGATTCATTTTTTCTGGAAGACCACGCCTGGAATGCCGTCAGGATAGACGACAAGTGGTATCTCTGCGACCTGACCTGGGATGGCGGCTACCATACTTACTGGAGGAGAACTTTTAAAGGCAGCTTACTGTATGTTTTCAGTTTTGGTAAAATTGACAAAATGTATCTCAAGCCGAAGTTCGTCAAACGCCCTGCATGGAATTTCTTTCTTAAACCGGGCGATTACTTTGCCTACGATCATTTACCGGCCAATCCCATCTGGCAGCTTAAATCGGATATCAGCAGTCCCGTCGATTTTAAAAATGACAGCAGCTGGTGGTACAGGTCACCGCGCAGCATGGAAGACACGTATTCTGAAGAATACGAAAACGAGAGAAACAGTTATGCCGATGCAACAGACAGCTTAAATGAGATTACAGACGGATATGCCTACAATGCCTTTAATTACCGCAACCATTATCAGATCACAGTAGCAAAGATATTTCAAGCACTGCCCTATTACCGTTCCATAGATTTCCGATCTAAAGACAGTGCCTTTCAGCTTGAGATGGCCGACTCTGTCATTTCATATGCCAATCAGACGCTGATGCATGCCGACAGCAACAGACATTACATTTTGCAGCAGCACGCCATGCTGATCAATCACCTTAAACTTAAGAATGACAAACTCAAGACAGATAATAAAACGCTCAGAAAATCATCGGAGAGATTGAACAAGTTTGCAACAAAGGGCAAAAGATTCAGGGGGAAACTATCCTCCTATGTAAATCGCACTTTCAAAATCAACCGTCAGAGTCTGGAAAATACGTTTAAGAATGAAAAGATATACGACCCTAAAAAACCCTCACGTACCAATGAAGAAGATTCTGCAGACATCATCAACAAATTGGACAGTGTGGATGCACTGTTGCAATTAAATCTCAGTAAACTTGACAGTATGCAAGACGGGACCGACAGCATTCTGTTCAGATTATATCCTCAACTGGGCAGGGCAGTCAATTTTGAATATAATAAAGCGGCAAACATCAAGGTGGCCTGGCTTATGCGCATGTTATGGAATGTGGATGACCTGGATTATCAGATGACATTATTAAAAGACAGCCTGCTGAAAAAAAACAGGCAAAACGACAGTATCTTTTTCAACGGGAGCATGGATATCATGGATTCTATCCACCATTGTTTCAAGCGCATTAACACTCAATACAAATTCATTTTTCGCCTCAGCAAGGAAAAACTCAAATTATACCGACAGCTTAAAAACAAATGCAGCGCCGGCAGCATCCAAAAAATTACTGCCTCTTACCAGGCAGAAAAAATTGGCATGTATAAGACTCTGAATGATTACAATGCATGGCAGAAAAATTTCATTTTAGATCTCGAATCTTTAAACGATTTTCTCCATGAACTGAAACAAGGCTGCAGGAAATCAATCAGACAGTGCCGTCTTGAAAGGCGTTTCAAACTCAAACCCCGCCATATACACCTGCGGCGAAATGCCTTGCTCAGGCTAAACACCTACCGCAGTCGCTTTGCCAATATAGAGCTGCGGAAAGCATTGAGGGCGAAGGAGAAGTTCAAGCGCAAAAAGCGGTGATTGTATTTAGGCAGGATATTGGTGAACTAAGCGAGGTTTGCGCATTTTATTCACCCTAGCCAAAGCGGAGGTGAAGCGTTCTCAAGACTGAATGGAGTTCGGGGGGATGTTGGTGATAACACCAACATCATTAATATCACGGGGTGCGAGACGCGTCCACTAAGAATCATTCTGCATCTCGTTTGACGAAATAACCATTAGTATGCCTCGCCACAACCATAACTCTCATATTGTTGGTGTTATCACCAACAATCCGATATTAAAAATCACCTTCAGAAAAATCAGGTAAGCCATTTTCATACAGCAATGTCAAAAAATCAAAATGAGCAATTCCTTCCTGATAAGATCGCGCAGAACTCCATTTATATTCTGCAGCTTGTGTGCAATCAACTTTACTGCTGACTACAGGGTTGTTATGGATATATGATATCTTCTGTAACATTAAATTCTCTGATCTGATGT
>CAZRKA010000257.1:0-3157 GCA_964600345.1 uncultured Chitinophaga sp.
AAGCAGACCTAATCTGTTCTTAAAATTATCTCCAGGCTTTTGGGGGGCTAAGACACTACAAAACCCTGCCATAGCGGCATAAATTGGTAAAATCAGAAGCCGCAAAAATTAAATGAATAATTGAAACGTGTATGCTATTGGAACAAAGCTTCAAGTTCATACTCGGATTGAATATGCATAACGACATTATACCTCCCATCTGATCCTAAAAATAATTTAAGTGTAACAACTCTTTCATCATCAAAATGTATATGAATCGTTCTATTTTGAAAGCTCTTCGAATAGTTATTATGAGGTGAACCTGTACTCGATTCTTCAAGTTTGATGTTTAATAGCTCAAAATTGGCCTTTAAATCGTCGAAGATAATTCTCGAACTATCCGTATTGAAGCCCTTGTAGAATCTAATTACATAACTAGGGTATGCTTTGTGGTCCTGACCAAAATTCCTTCCCCTGAAGTCGGAAATCATTGAACTAATTTCATTCGGGAATTTAATTTTTGATCGAAATACCCGGCCTTCAACTATTTCTTGACCTTTAAGATTATCGAAATTGTTATCATAATCTTCCAAAATCTTAAGCAGTGAACTACAAAAAGGGAGAGAACAATGTGAAAGACTAGACTGCGAGGCATTTACGTGTCCGGATCTCTTGGTTGTTATTATCCAAAAGTAGTTTAACAATGGATAAAAAACAGAGTAATTGTATGTAACAATCCCATTAGTGCCCACATTCTCACTGGATGGCCAAGGATCAACGGCGGTGAAATCTATGACTTGCAATCCATTGGAAGTTTCAATATATCGACAGCTAATAATTAGTATAGCATGATTTGTACTTAAACTAGATTTATAGCTTATATATATTGGCTTTTTTTGCTCCAAGAAATATACAACCTCAGATGCGGAAGGTGGATGCGAAAAAAAGACTGATGCAACTTCAATTTGCCTATTTGCTATATCGATCTCCCAGCCATTTAGGTTGCTTGATATATTTTGCACACTGCCTCCCAAATTGGGAAGCTCACCATTGAAATTAGCTCCAAACGTTCTATAAACAATTTCCGATTGGCTTATGTAAACACCGTCGTATTCAAGTGCCATTTGAATACACGCTGCCCAACACCAATTAGACTTTTCTTGTGCATGAGCTGGGAACTTATCCGAAGGAATTCCAACTTCCAGTATTTGCGACTGTGCAAAAACTTCAGTAGAACATATTGTGTAAAAAAGCAATAGGAATTTCCACATTTTGATAGTTGTTATATATGAAAATTAATTGTTCCAACGCCATCAAATATTGAAACACATTTGCTAAAACCTTATGCACAATAGCCTAGTTTTGAGAGGCAAAACCGCTTACCGACAATATTATTAAATTACGGATCATTTGAATATGTAGCGCTTTTCCCTAATATAATATTTTCCCCTTCTTGGGGAAATTGAGCAATTAAGTCAGGGATCTTTCTTTGTTACAAGAAGCAAACTGTTTTCATGGAAACGTAACCACCGGCGACAAATATTGAGATCTTAAGATTATTTCCAGGCTTTTGGGGCTAAGAAAACCACATCCCAGACAATAAGTAATAGTTACCGTTTACCTTTCACAAACTTTTTGTACCCATTTTGAATCGTTTTGTTGTGATCATCATGTGTACTGAAAATTGAATCCACTAAGCGACTACAACTTGAGGTCACTCTAGCCAAAACCTTAATTTGTTCACGAATAGACAGAATTTCAGATTTATGCGGATAGTTTATCGCATGATCAACCTCCCCCCACACCTCCTCCATCAATGTTCGAACTTGAATTTCGCAGGTTATATGAGCACGCTTATTCGGTTTCACAACATAATGCACACTAGTATATAAATTAGGTGAATTAGCTACTCCAACTCCAATCTCCTTAAAGTAGGCCCTTGATTCATCATCCCATGTCTTTGCATCTGGGCCTTCGACTATTATCCATTGCTGTTCATCAAAAATATTAGCCAATTCTGAGTGAATTTCCTGAAACTGTTTGGTATGAAGATGGATTATCCTATATCCCGCTAGATCGTTTATCTTTAAAAATAGGTTCTCTTTTGTAACAGGAAACGCAATTCTTTTTTCCTTTGCTTCAATTGCTTTTCTTATCAATTTGTCTTTGAGATGTGTAGGATCCTTGAGTCTAGATTTAACTGAATGGATAAGTGATTTAAGTTTCTCTGAACTGTCTATGTAACCATGAATGGAATTAAGCAAGCGTTTCAAAGGTTCTTGGTTCGCATTATAAATATCGACTAACTCATCAATTTTCCGCAATTCCGTCTGTCCAAGATAATTACTCATGAACTAGTAGGTTATTTTGCTAACGAGATTATGTTTTTTGCAATTGAATCAAACTCACTTTTGGCCAACCCCTTCTGTATTGGATCACCCCCATCGACTTTAAAAAACGCTACACCCTCAGTCTGCGATAAAGGAACTAAACTCGCAAAATCTTTGACTTGTCCTAACTTGTTTTGGCTTATGGTCCCTTTAGCCAATGTTTTATCAATTTTTCGTAGCACTTCTGCTATATCGCTATGCGTTGATTTCTCTAGTCTACTAGCATATGATGCAAACTGACTGGCAATTGTATCGCCGTACATCCTAAACCTTTGAAGTATATACCCAAGATATTTTGGCTTGCCCGGCAAAAGCATTGCATTGTCTGGAGCTAGTTGTGAAATAATTTGCCACTCTGAAATCCAGTCAAAAAGAGATTTGCCAAGTGTCTTTAGTGCTCTTACAGAAAACAAATCACATGCTGCCGGAACAATAAAATAATCACAATCCAGAAGAACAACTCTGTTCAAAGGCCCTATATTTGGGCCAACATCATAGAAAACAAAATCCACTTCTTTTCGTGATGCTAGATTATTTACAATTTCGCTTATAGCTGATGACCCATAGAATCCTCTAGATTTTCTCTGTAAACAATCAATCCAAATTTGATTTAACTCTTGTTCGAATTCTGAAAGTCTGATATCTCCAGGCAAAAGATATACTCCCTCAAATCTTTCTGACACGTTAATATTCCTAACAGAACCTAAACCGTCAATAAAAGGTTTCAGTGACGACCAAATAGTTGTACCATCACTAGAATCAGAATTGTCGAGCCAGTTGTCTACAAC
>CAZRKA010000258.1:0-3113 GCA_964600345.1 uncultured Chitinophaga sp.
TAATGATGGTTCTTCATTCTATAGGGCTGGACTTTTACTCCGTAAGACTGATTTTGATGCAGCTGGCAATAAAATTAAAGAGATAAAAAATGTTTATACGATTTCTGACGATTTGAAAATAACGGTAAAGGGATTACGTGTTGTAAAAAGTGTAGAGACATATGATACTTATATTCCTGAAGAAGGCTGCTATCAAACTAAAAGCTACTGTGCGTATGATGAATTTTATTCAGCTTTTTATGATATAGTTTCGGAATGGCAATATAAATCATCGGATACTACCATGATATATGATCCAGTTGATCAATCGAAGTATGTAGCGACGATTAATGCATATAGTTTTAATAACCCGGATCACCAGCAACTTTCCTCTCAAACAACCTATGATAGTAAACCGCAATCTATAGTAACAAAATACATCTATCCTTCAGACCCCGGGTCAGGAGCACCTACTCAGATGTATGATGGAAACAATAATAATTTTAAACACATGCTTAGCCCGATTATAGAGAGAACAATCGAAGTGAACGGGCAACCTGTATCAAAGGTACATACCAACTATATTTATGATATTGGAAAAGATATGGTTTTACCCAGTGACGCCGATGTTTATCCAACCGGAAATTCAACGACTTTTAAAGTTCATTACAGCCATAATAACAATGGTAACCTTGTGGAGCAATACAAGGATGATGATATAAAAACGGTTTTCCTTTGGGACGCCACCGGCACTTATGTAATGGCAAGAGTAGAAAATGCAAACTATTCGCAGATAAGCGCCCAGGACGGGAAAGCCTGCACTTATAACAGCTTAACATTGTTCAATAGCCTTAAAACGCTTGTCCCTGATGCAATGATTACTACCTACACGTACAAACCTTTGACAGGCATTAAACAGCAGACCGACCCTGCCGGGCGGACTACCTATTATGAGTATGACAGTTTTGGACGGCTGAAGCTGGTGCGCGACCAGAACAACAATATTGTTTCCAAAAACGAATACCACTATGCAGGACAGTAACCAGTCGCAGTTGCGCGCGCCGAAACTTTAACCTGGTCCGAATGGTGTTCAGCCGGGCAGGCTTTAAACTTTGAACAAAAAAACATAACAACACAATAAAATGAAAATAACACTATTATCAACAATCCTTCTGCTTGTCCTGAACCTGCACCTTTCAGCCCAGCAAACCTTCCAGTGGGGCATGAAGATGGGAGGAATAAAAGAAGACATTGTTAACGACATGGTTAGCCTTGAAAGCGATGTTTATATCACCGGGGAGTTTTCCGATACAATTGTTTCGGGCAACGAAAAGACAGGAGCGGCAGGGATGACCGATATTTATCTGGCGTGCCTGGATAAAAACGGGAATACAGACTGGATTAAGAGTATGGGGGGCAAAGGTGCCGACCAGGGTACACAATTGGCTACAGGAGATAAGTGCATTTATATGGCCGGTGAAATTACCGGCACAGTATCCACAGGTAAACAGGAATACCAGGGTGAAGGGAAAGCCTTATTCGTTTCGTCGTGGAGTACAAAAGGAAAGGCAGAGTGGCTGAGCCGTTTTGACTATTCAGGAAACCTGACTGTCGATGTGCTGGAAACTGCCCCCGACGGGAACCTGTTGATTGGCGGAATGTTAAGCGGGACCTTGAAGGTGGATAATGATACGTTGAGCAGCAGGCCTGGCAGGCGAGCTTACATCTTATCTCTTTCCCCTGAAGGACGGTTAATCAAAGCTACATTAACAGGTGGAGGCGGCGACCACCGGCTTGTTTCCGCCCAATACGGAGAAAATGGAATTTGCTACATGCTGTTTCATGTTCGTGGCTGGATGACCTGCGGCGTTGCCCCGGAACTATTCAGCACCGACGAAGATTTTACCGGTCTCGTCCTGGTCAAAGATTCCCCTGACGGAATCCAATGGGTAAAGTATTTTAAGGGAAGCGACTACATCCAGGGGGTGAAATTATCTACCGGGACGGATAACAGCGTTTTGGCGTGCATCAATTACTCAAGGAGCATAACCACAGCGGACACTATGCTTACCACTACAGCCCTGGAAGATGTGGCTGTTTTTAATTACAATGCCAATGGCAGGTTAAACTGGCTGAAACAACTGCAAAGCCCGGTGGTATGTTATGCGATGGATGCACTGAGTACCCGGAACGGAAAGCTGCTCATTACGGGCTATTTCAGAAAATCATATACCTGCGAAGATGAAGTACTGCAGGCCGATCTTCCTTCTGAACTGGAAAATATGTTCCTGGTTCAGTTGGATAAAAACGGGCAACTGAGCTGGCATGATGAACCGGGAGAAGAAGCTTCCGGCTTTGGCCGGGCAATTGCTTTAAACCGGGAAGGCGATATTCTGATGGGCGGAGGGTTCAGCGGCACGGTTTCCCTTGACGGGAACAAGCTTAAATCAAATGGAAAAGAAGATATCCTGGTGGCCAAATACTTTAACTGCGGCCAGTTGAAAGTTAAGGTTTCAGACCCCGGGCCCCTGTGTAAAGGTGGCTACCGTGAATTAATGACTACTCCCGGTGACTTTGAATCCTATATCTGGAACGATTCGGTATGGAGTAGCAAACTTGTAGTAAATATTCCGGGTATATATACGGTGGAGGCGTTTGACAGGAAGGGGTGCAGTGCCTCAGATACTATACAACTGGAATGGGCAGATGTACCGGATCCCGGCCTTGTTCCTGAAACCTGGTTAACGCCGGGGCAGCAATCGCAACTGGCCGCTACCGAAGGTTTTAGCAGTTACAGATGGGAGGATGGGGAAATCGGGATTGCCCGGACTGTGGATTATACCGATGATGCAGATTCCAACTTATTTATTCTTTATGCAGAAACACAGGAAGGATGTCTGGCTACCGATACTGCCATAGTGTATTTTGTTAAAAATGAATTGAAAAGTGCCGAAAATCATAGCTCAACATGGAAAGTTTATCCGAACCCGGTAAGTGATTTTCTCTGGTGGTCTATCGATATAAAAGAACCCGCCCGGATACAGGTAAGCCTGAGTGATGAGCGGGGTTCAGTGGTTTACTCAGACACTATCGATAAGTATATTCCCGGCTCCCGCCATAATATCGATATGCAG
>CAZRKA010000259.1:0-3108 GCA_964600345.1 uncultured Chitinophaga sp.
TGAATGCAAAATACTTGCTTTTGACTTAAAATCCTATTTTTGAGACCAGTTGTAGCTATAGTTTATCTTAATCTGTCCAATGCGGATTTTAGTTTGTCCAGCATTTCCGGGATTTGTTCTGCTTTGCAGGTCCCTACACTAAGTCTGTACCATTCGCTTTCCTTTCCGGATCCGAATGCAGAAAAAGGTACTATTGCCAGAGAAGCATGCTCCAAAAGGTAGGCTGTTGTATCGGCAGTATTTTGAATTACATTTCCTTCAGAGTCTTTTTTGCCTTTTAGCGAGAATCTGATTGTGAGATACATGGCTGCAAGTGGTACAATTGCATCAATCGGATATCCTTCCTTTTTGAGTTGCATAAAGCCATTGTATATGGCATCTAATCTGTAGTGAATGGCTTTTCCGGTGTCTGTAAGAAAACGATCGACAGCAACTGTGTTTTGAAGGTATTTAGCCGTAGCAACCTGCTCTGCCATCGGGCTCCAGGCACCTATATGACTCAGGATCCCCTTCATCTTATCAATCACTTTTACGGGACCGAATGCCCAGCCTACCCTGACACCTGTAGCGCAGAATGCTTTGCTGATGCCATCAATGAATATGGTGTATGCTTTTAATTCCGGAAATAAACTAACAGGATTAAAGTGTCTGGCGGATCCGAATGTTAGGGTCCAGTAAATCTGATCGTAAAGTATATACAATGGTTTTCTGCCATTTCGCCTTTTATTTTCTTCTATAACTGCAAGGCAAATTTTCCGCAGCTGATCTTCGCTGAATACAGTTCCTGTGGGATTCAGGGGAGAACAAAGCGCCAGAAGGCACGCATCACCAAAGTGCGGGATTAATTCTTCGGCAGTTGGAAGAAAATTGTTTTCAGCTTTTGTTTCAATGCAAATATGTTCACCTTCCACAAAATGCGTGTAATGGTTATTGTTCCATGAAGGCACAGGATAAATAATCTTTTCGCCCTTGTCGCAAATTGTGCGGTAAGTAGCATAAATCAGCGGACGTCCTCCACCCGAAATAAGAAATGCAGAAGGATCGTAATCAAGTCCCAGTCTTGAATTAATAAAGGTGGCAACGGAATTTCTCAGTTCGGCAATTCCGTTGGCCGGGGGATAATTGGTCTTCTTATCCCTGTATGCGTCCACAATGGCGTCTTCGAGTTCCTGTGGAATGGGAAATATGGCAGGATCAAAATCACCTATCGTAAAATTGTAAATTTTCTGACCTTGCCTGACACGTTCACTGATTTCGTTTCCAAGTTTAATAATCTCGGAAGGTATGAGCGTTTCGGCAAGATTTGAAAGTGAAGACTGTTTTGATTCCTGTAACATTGTAATTGATGGTTTTTATTCTGAATCCTGCGAATGGTTTTGTTGCAGACGGGTTTGCCAGGCCCAGGCAGATCTTACCATTTCATTAAGATCCAGGGCTGCTTCCCAGCCGAGTATTTTTTTAGCTTTAGCGGCGTCTGCCCATACTTTTTCTACGTCACCCGGTCTACGAGGTCCAAGTGTATATGGCAGTTTCAAACCGTTGACCTTTTCGAAAGCTTCAATAATTTCGAGTACAGTGTAACCGGTTCCGGTTCCAATATTGAATACGTCAAAGTGATTTTTGGGATTTTGTCTGATGTAATTTAGCGCTTTGACATGTGCATTGGCAAGATCAACAACATGTATAAAATCGCGAACACAGGTTCCGTCTTTTGTATTATAATCGGAACCGAAAACGGTTAGTTTTTCTCTTAATCCGGCCGCTGTTTGTGTGATATAAGGCAATAGATTATTGGGTATTCCCAGTGGTAATTCGCCAATCCTTGCACTGGCATGTGCACCAATCGGATTGAAATATCTCAATGCAACTGTATTCAGAAACTTGAAGTCATTAAGAATTTCTTCGCCAATCTGTTTTGTGTTTCCATAAGGTGAATTTGCCTTTTTAATCGGGGCATTTTCGTCAACAGGCGAGTGGTCTGGTTCACCATAAACGGTACAGGATGAACTGAACACCAGATTCCTGATATTGCATTCCTGCATAGCTTCAAGAAGTGCTATCAGACCACCGATATTGTTGTGATAATATTTTAAAGGGAAATCTACCGATTCGCCTACAGCCTTGTAAGCGGCAAAATGTATGACACCTTCAATTTCATGTTTTTTCATGATATCGCGCATCACGACGCGATCGTTGACATCTTCACAGTAAAAGTGTATGGACCGGCCTGAAATATACTCCAGTCTTTTCAGTACTTCCAGTTGGGTATTGCTCAGATTGTCTACGATTACAGGGTCGTAACCGTTGTTTATCAGTTCTATAACTGTATGTGAACCGATGTAACCCAGACCTCCTGTAACTAATATTTGTTTCATGAAATTCTTTTTACTTTGCCATTTTCAAACTGATATTTCTGAAGGCTTTCGGGGCATGTGGCCACACCTTCAGAATTAAATTCAAGTCTATGCCCAAACTCACTCATCCAGGCAGTTTGTTTAGCCGGATTTCCAACGAATAAAGCGTAATCAGGAACATCTTTTGTAAGCACTGCACCTGCACCAATAAAGGCAAAAGCACCGATATTGTGTCCGCAAACGATAGTTGCATTGGCTCCAATACTTGCTCCCTTGCCAATATTCGTTTCCAAATACCGGTCTTTTCTGGAAACAGCACTTCTGGGGTTTATAACATTGGTAAATACGGCACTTGGTCCGATAAAAACATCATCATCACAATTCACACCAGTATATAATGAAACATTATTTTGAATCTTGACATTATTGCCGATTATAACTCCGTCTGCTATAAGGACATTCTGACCAATATTACAGTTTTTACCTATAACGGCACCCGGCATAATATGAGTAAAGTGCCAGATTTTACTGCCTGATCCGATTTGACAACCTTCGTCTAAAACAGCGCTAGGGTGTGAAAAGTAATCAGACATGACTTGTTACAAACCTAATACTTTTTCTTCGGGTAGTTTGCCGTCGAACAGCATTTCAGGGTTTTCGAGCAATTGTTTGACGCGAACAAGGAAACTGACACTTTCGCGTCCGTCAATAATGCGGTGGTCGTATGATAAGGCCACATACATCACAGGTCTTA
>CAZRKA010000260.1:0-3103 GCA_964600345.1 uncultured Chitinophaga sp.
ATCCCACCAAACAATATCGCCATAATTATTCGTGTGTTTGTTGTGTTCGTGATGAATGCGGTGCATTTCAGGACGTTGAAAAATATAACCTATCCATTGTGGTGTTTTGATGTTGGTGTGATAAAAAAATTCTCCGAGAGCAGTGCACAATGTGTATACCGCACCTGCTTCAGGGCTCAGTCCAAGTGTGGTATAAACTAGCAGACTGCCTATGATTGAATTGACAGTCATTTCAAGCGGATGCTTGTAAAACGAAGTGATCACTTCGAGCCTTTGAGGACTGTGGTGAATCTGATGAAAACGGGTCCACAAAAAATCGACTGTGTGCCGCCAGCGATGCCACCAGTAAAAAATAAAAGTCGCAATAAAATAAGCAATTACTCCGCCGCCAATGCTTCCGGTATATTCAGATAAATTGAATATGCTTGCCGATGACAGCCATTTTTCCCAGGTATAACCTGCTACAACAACCACCGCCAGCTGTACAAAATTAATTGCCAATACCCGGATGGTCCATGTCGGTACTTCGGGCAGTTTCCATCCCGGTTTAAGTCTTTCTATGATAAAGCAAAATGCAAATGTGATAAATATGACGATCAGCATTTTCCTTTTAAATTATATTAAGGCGCGAAATTATATACCGTCGCCATCCAGGATATTGCCCAGTCCGCCCAGTATGGATCCTTCTTCTCTTCTTCTTCCTCCCACACCGCCATAAGCAATTATTCTGGAGGCAAGCCTGCTAATCGGGAGACTTTGTATCCACACAGTTCCCGGACCCTGCAGGGTGGCAAAGAACAGTCCCTCTCCTCCGAAAATGGTATTCTTGATACCACCGACAAACTGGATATCATAATCAACTGTCTGGGTAAAGGCTACAATACAACCTGTATCAATCTTGATCAGCTCGCCCGCCTGCAGTTCCCGCTGCACCACATAACCGCCGGCGTGAACAAAAGCCATACCGTCGCCTTCCAGTTTCTGCATGATAAAACCTTCTCCTCCGAATAACCCGGTTCCCAGTTTTCTCTGAAACTCGATACCGACTGAAACCCCCTTTGCAGCACAGAGAAAGGCATCTTTCTGACAGACAATTTTTCCCTGTAGCTTATGCAGGTCGAGCGGAATAATCTTACCCGGGAAAGGTGCGGCAAAACTCACTTTTTTCTTGCTGTTTCCACCGTTGGTAAATGCGGTCATAAACAGACTTTCACCGGTCAGGATGCGTTTACCTGCCGACATCAGTTTTCCAAAGAAACCTCCGCTTTGCTGAGTTCCGTCACCAAAGATGGTTTCCATCTGTATTTCTTTGTCCATCATCATAAAACTGCCGCTTTCGCCGATGGCAGTTTCCTGTGGATCGAGTTCAATTTCTACACATTGCATTTCTTCTCCGAGAATGCGGTAGTCTATTTCGTGATTCTGAATCATGATACAAATATTATTTCAAATTTAAAGAGTTATAAGTCAATTCGACAAAGTCAGTTTTTAAACGTCAAATTTTTCAGCGAATTTCAATCTCATCAATGAAAATGAAAGCATCTCCTCCAGCACCCGGATGCCAGTCGGGCAATTTCCCGAAGTTTACAGCCCTCACTTTGATATACCTGTAATTATATTTTCCCGCAGGGAAACTGAAATCCGCATCAACCCTTTTAAGGGTCATTTCACGACTGTGGTAATTCAAAAAATCCAATGTTTGAAAAGACTCATAATTCACCCCATCTGCAGAACCCAGCAGTTCGATATGGTCGGGCAGAAAAATCCACGAGCGTCTGTCTTCCAGGAAACCGATGACAACGGTGTCTATCGTCATAATGGTATTCAAATCAATGACCGCTTCAAAATCGACACCCTGATAACCCTGCCATCCTCCTTTTCGCCAGTCTGTATCGCCTTTCAAGCCATCCAGCAAACCCTGATCACCGCCGGCGGTATACTGCTTGTTGTATTTACTGAGGAGTGTCACTTTATATTGATTGGGTTTTTTGTAGAAATTGGCTACGGCCTCAAAATGCGACTCATCAGAGCGAAATACTTTAGCTCTTATTTTGCATGAATTTCTAATCATGATACCTGTTTGGGGAACATAGAGTTTCGAATCTTTACTGACTGCAGATCCATCCGTGGTATAGCGCAACTTGTCGGATTCGGTGCAATCGCCGTTGCAGTCGATGGTGACCAGCAAACTGTCGCTGAATACTCTCGAAACCGAATGAATCACCGGTGCTGAAGTATAATTATTTTTACGAACAGCGGATTGATACGGTATTGAAGCATATCCAAAACAGATATCACGGCGGCCGTCGAAACTGAATCGCGGACTTTTCACACCAAAATCAATATTTTTTGGCGGGTGTCTGTAAATCATGAATGTATTTTCCCCGTCATCCACACTGACACTGTCAAAAATCATGTGGCCGAATACCATTTCATTGCTGCCGGGAAGTACAGGATAAAATCCCATTGCACTGAAGACGTACCATGCAGACATTTGTCCGCAGTCTTCGTTACCGCAGAGTCCGTCGGAACCTGGGTGATAAAATTCTCTGCAAATACGCGAGACGTATTTTGCCACAGAATCTGTACTGCTGAAGAGGTAGGCAAAATGGTGACTTGGTTCGTTGCCATGTGCATATTGCCCTATTAGTCCGGTGATGTCGGATTGCTCTCTGCCTGTTGTGAGGGATGTCATATTGAACATGGCTGATAAGGCAGAATCAGAGGCAACAGAGTTCAGGTTATGCTGAACTGCAAACCGGTATTGCCAGGCATTGGCTTCGGTAAAGTGATTATTGACCTGTCGCGGGTCAAAATCCGCTATCCATCCTCCGTTGACCCGTGGTATCATAAAACCGCTTTTATAATCCCTTAAATTGATCCAGCCGTTTGCGCACTGTCTGAACATATTGGCATCGTCCGCCATTTGTAATGCATCCTGACATGATTCCATATTCGAAATTTCTCCTGCAATTTCAGACATGCACCACATATCGTAACTGTATTCGAGTGTCTTGCTTACACTTTCACTTTCGTCTTCAACAGAGAGAAATCCCTTCTCTCTGAATTTATCAAGCCCCGATCTCGCACTCATGGCTTCGGA
>CAZRKA010000261.1:0-3023 GCA_964600345.1 uncultured Chitinophaga sp.
GTTGAAGGTATATATAAAACTGAATTGATTGTTAGCGATGGAACAAATATTGATACGTTTTATGAAGTTAAATATATAGAAGTGTACACGCCTTCAGTGAGATTTTCCGGAAATAAAACAGTTAGTAAAGGTTCAACCTCATATTTTACGGCGCATTTTAAAGGACAGCCCCCATTCAAATTAATTTATACTGATGGTCAAATCAAAGATACAATTGAGAATATTGTCGATTCTTTATTAGATATTGTAAAAGTTGTTAATGATAATAAAAAGTATTGGCCCATATCATTAATTGATAATAATTGTATTGGTCAAGTTTCAGATACAGCAAAACTTAATGTTTTTAATGATTCTGGCTGCATAAAAAATGGTAAATTAAGTGTGTATATTGGTTCAAATAGAAATGATGCAATATCAGGTGCATATTTATTTAAAAATGATATTTATATAATTGGTGGACATACTGACTCTGCCGGAAATTTTGATGCTATAATTCAATTAGTTCATAAAAGTGGCAAAATAATATCTGGAAGGAGATATGGATTTAATGGAGATCAGAAAATTAATAAATTCTTAAAAGTTGAAAATGGTTATTTATTTATTGGCTCTAGTAATATTGGTGGATCAGGTAATGAGGATGTTTTGTTAATCAAGATAAATAATAATTTAGATATTGTATGGACAAAATTGATTGGTGGAAGTAATAATGATATAGGATTGAAGGGTTATGAATCGATAAATAAAAATTATTATTTAATATCGGCAAGCACAATAAGTTTCGGACAAGGTAATACAGATGCATATATAATTAAAATTGATAGCAATGGGGTTGTAAGATGGACGCGGGTCTTAGGAAATGCTAATTATGGGATTGCAAATGAATTAATTGAGTTGCCTTCAAAATATATTATAGTTTCATCAGGTACATATTATCAAGCAAGTAACAAACCATTTTATATAAAACTTGATCCCAATGGTTTTGTTGTCTGGGTAAAAGAGGACGCCAATTCTCAACAATCAGATGCTCAAGCATTGAAATTAAATGGCAATAATTTGATTGGAACTATAAGATATAAAGGTTCTAATTCAGAAAAAGATGGAATGGTGTTCAAATCTGATACAAATTTGAATGTAATTTGGTCAAAATGTTTTACTTCAATTACACAAGATGTTCCTAATAATCTAGAAATTTTGGAAGATGAAACAATCCTAATCAATGGATTTACATATAATTCTAATTCATTCGGTTCGATTGATAATTGGTATGTTCGTTTTTCTCAAAATGGTAATATGTTAAACAATAAGTTCTATGGTGGAAATGGTGATGAAGTACCAACATTTTGTGTTTCGAATGTGGAAGAAGTTTTAATTTGTGGATATTCAAATTCATCATCATTTGGGAGCAATGACGGTTATTTTAAACGATTAAATTGTAATCTTGAAATTTGCGATCCAAGTGTCAGTAAATTTTCTTTAAGTAATATAAATTTAAATTTTGTAGATATTAATTTGCCAAATACAATTGGTGGGAATTCTAGTTCTATTACTCTTAACTCTTCCCCCTTCAAACTACGCAGTAAGTACTTATGTGCCGATACCGTTCCTAAGCAAAATATTCCCTGCCGCTTTAAAGCTGATTTTGGTTTTGATGCGCTGTGTGCAGGATCAGCATCATCGTTTTACGACAAAAGTATTGACAGCAACGGCAGAACCATCAGATCGAGAAAATGGATATTTGACAATGAGGTGATTGAAGGTCCGTCTGAAATTAAATACGCATTCACCGCCCCCGGAATGCACTCTGTTTCGCTGTATGTCCATAGCGGCGATACTGTGCTTTGCAGTGATATCGTCAGCAAACAGGTTTGGATCAGCGACTCGCTTAAAATTGAAGTATACAACGACACGGTTGTTTGTGTCAACGATTCGGCTACTCTTGGTGTTAAAAGTCTTTTCTGCGGCTCAGCACCATATACCTATAAATGGGCGCCTGCCACCGGACTTGATAAAACAAATGCAGCAAGCGTCAAAGCCTCTCCGGCATCGCCTGCAGTTTATACGCTTACTGTGACAGATGCCAATGGTAAAACAGCCAGCGCAAGCATGCAGGTTGGTATCGACGGTTCCTGCTGCCGTTCTTATGCCGGCATTAATATCCCCGACAATGAACTCTGTCCCGGACAATCGGGTCTGATATTTGACAATAGCAGGTCGGGTGCCGGAACAAGTTACAAGTGGAGATTTATGCCCGATGCAAGTCCTGCCGGTTCAACACAAAAAGATCCGCCGGCGGTAAGTTTCTCAGGTCCCGGGCTTAAAACCATAGAACTTGTTATTACCGATGCCTGCGGAACCGATACAGCAGTTGAATATCTTGCAATGAATGAGTTGCCTCCCGCATTTGCAGGAAGAGATACTGTCATTTGTTTCAATAATCCTGTTCAACTTGGAGAACAGGGTCTGGCCGGACTTAAGTATATATGGAAACCGGCCCTCTATCTCAACAGCGACCGGAGGCCTGATCCAACATCTATTCCTCAGGCTGCCATAAGCTATGTACTCGAAGTTACTGACTTGTATACGTCCTGCTCTAATACCGACACCGTCAATATCAAAAAAATGCCGACACCGCCCCTTCAGGGTTTAGGAGATACGGTTAAATGCGAGGGTATGCCTGTCAGCATTGCTATTCCGGTTCAGAATGGAATACAATACAGCTGGTACGATGCCACAGCCTCTAATCCAAAACTCTTCCTGCTGGCCGGTACCTATTGGCTCAAGGCAGCAACATCCTGTACGGATACAACGGTTTATTTCACCATCAGAGATACCACCTGTGATTGTATTGTGTTTTTGCCCAATGCCTTTACTCCAAACGATGATGTCCTTAACGACGGATTCGGACCGGTAAGTTCATGCAAGCTGATAGACTATGAGATAATGGTGTTTAACCGCTGGGGTGAAATTATCTGGAAAAGTGATAATCCTCTCGATAAATGGGATGGAACCTATAAAGGTGAGAC
>CAZRKA010000262.1:0-3023 GCA_964600345.1 uncultured Chitinophaga sp.
CCGGATGTACCTGCTCTATCACAAAACGCGTAGGCGCTACCACTGGCGTGAAAGACATCGCCGCCGCAAACGGTATCAGCATCTATCCTAACCCGAACAACGGTAGCTTTACTATCAGCAACGCTGATGGCAACCCGATGAAAGTTGAAATATTCAACATACTGGGAGAAAAAATTTACTCAAAAGCAAGTGCTGAAGGAAGCCTGAATGTGAATCTGAGCGATAACGCCAAAGGTATCTATCTGGTTAAAATAACCATCAATGGAGTTACCACCACTACCAAGATTACCGTCAGCAACTGATAAAGATCATATTTTTTTCAACAAAAAAACCCCCGCTTAAAATGGGGGTTTTTTTTATTTACATGGCATATCGTATACCCTTTATTTTTAATACTTTCAGGGGTAAAGTGCTAATAGGTAACTCATTGATTGAACAGACCGTTCGGAACCAAAATCCAAACAAATAGCTTACCTATTTGAAAAAGTTATTAAAAAAAAGCGTAGTTTCGTATAAATTTTCCTGTCATGAAAAAACAAATTCTATTAATCACATTTTCAATTATTGCATGCCTGAGCACCTTTGCTCAGTCTTATTACGACGATTTTGAGTCTTACACGCCCGGAACTTATTTATGCGATTCATCGAATAAATGGGTAACCTGGAATAATTCGCCCGGAACTTCCGAAGACGTGCTGATCGACAATTCGAATGCAGCCAGCGGGAGCAATTCAATTTACTTTGAATCCACCTGGGGCGGAGGCCCTCAGGATGTTGTGCTGCCGTTTGGAGGTGTTCACAACACAGGGCATTTCAAACTGAGTTCAAAGTGGTATGTTACCGGTAAAACCGGGGCTTACTTTAACCTGCAGGGTGGCGCTACCATAGGTTCGCAATGGTCTATGGATGTGTACATGTACGACGATGGCACCATTGATGTTGGCGGTTACCTTTGGGGCAGCTACCCTCAGGACCAGTGGTTTGAACTGGTAGTGGACATCGACCTGACCAACAATGTCTGGGAAGTAATAGTTGATGGAAATTCATTAGGCACTTTCGCCAACTGGACCACCAATGTATCTTATATGGATATTTATCCATTGTTCACAGCCGAATTCTGGGTTGATGATGTCAGCTATTGTCTGAATTCTTCATGTTTACCGGACATCTCTATGGATGCACTTTCAATTAATCCGGATCCGATTTGTTCAGGTCAACCCGGTGATGTTACCATTACCTTAACTAATAACGGACCTGACCCAGCAAAATCATTTTCTCTTGGTGTAGCAGCCGAAGGTCAGACCTTTGCAACAAGAACTATCGCTCTTAATGACCTTGCTAACGGAGAAGATACAACCATAACTATCCCCGGCCTGTTCCGCACAAGTATTTCCGGAAACGGAATAAATGTGATAGCTGCAAGCCTGCTGGGAGACCGATATGTATTCAACGATACTATCGTAGCGACTGTTGACGTGGTTAAATCGCCAAGTGGAAGTGAGCTCATAGTCGGCACACCGTTTCAGGGAGTCGATGGCGCCATTTCAAACCCGGACCTGATTGAAGTTTCAAAAACCAATACTTACGAAATCACACCTCCTTCCGGATATTCCAATTCAGGTTATCCTTCAGTATGGAATATAAGCTCAATTGAAGTAAGAACAGCCTGGGGAGATTTACTACCCGGATCTGCATACCAATTTACTGCACCAAGCGGATCGAGTAACGGAAGTATTAGTTTTACCGGCAGCAGTACTTACCTGGACAGCTTGCTGACATTCTCGGTAAGAATTGAAAATGTTTCAACGGGATGCGACAGTGTTTCTACGCGGAAACTAAGGGTAATTCCAACGCCTGAAGTTAATTTCAAATATCCGGTTTCAATTTGTGTAGGTGATGATGTTGCATTTGAAAATATGAGTTCAATTCATTCGGGATTCCTAACCTTCATGTGGTATTTCGGAGACGGTGATACCTCAGACATGAACGACCCGTTCCATCAATACCTGACTGCCGGAGCTTATAATGTGAGACTTAAAGCTATCAGCCATCCATACCTGGTAGTTAAAGATACCGTCATCACTATTACTGTGAGTGAAATACCTCAGATAGTTTTCTCTGTCAAGAACAAATGTTTCGGAACACCGGTCGAGTTTGCGAACTCAAGTTCTGTTTCAACCGGTACTCTGACATACGACTGGGATTTTGGAGATGGCAGCAGTCACAGCACCGCTACCAACCCTACACATTCTTATGCTGCTTTCGGGGCATATAAAGTTACACTGGAAGCAGAATCAAACGGATGTGTTGCCAGATTAACAAAAACAGCCTATACATTCGAAAAACCTGTGGCTGCGTTTACCCCACCCTCCACTCCTTTCTGTGCGATGAATCCTTTGAAAATAGACAACGAGTCTACTATCTCATTCGGAAAACTCGGCACCTACTGGACATTTGGCGACGGATTGAGTACTACTCAGTATAATGCCTCACACGTTTATACGCAGGCAGGCACTTACAATGTAACCTTACTGGCTGTTTCAGAATTCGATTGCAAAGATTCGATCACTAAAACTGTTGTCATTAAACCGGCCCCTCAACCGGCATTTACCGGCAATCAGTTCTGCGGTAAAATTCCAACCGTGTTCACGAACAATACTGTAGAAGATATACCAAACCCGGTTTACACCTGGAATTTCAGCGACGGCTACACTTCAAATCAGAAAAACCTTACCAGAACCTGGCCAACAGAAGGTCCTTATACCGTTAGTTTAAAAGCTGAATACAGCAACGGTTGCAGTGCCGAAACCAGTCAGACCATCAATGTGCTGATACAGCCTAAAGCTGACTTTACAGTACTTGACATTTGTTCAGGAGAGACCGCATCATTCGTCAATTTATCCAGAGCCGATCGCGAGAATGTACTTTACAACTGGGATTTTGGAAATGGAACCTACAGCAATGTACAATCCCCTACCAAATCTTTCAGTCCGCTTACCACCACTACATATACCGTCTCTCTG
>CAZRKA010000263.1:0-3015 GCA_964600345.1 uncultured Chitinophaga sp.
ATCTGAGAGCCTGGGTTCTTCCGGTTGTGTTCAGTTCACTGTCTATGCCGCTTCCCTGTATGATGTTACTGAGGTTGTAATCCGTCTGACCATGTCTGATCAAATGGATGGTTTTTCTTATCTTCGCGCCATTATTTTTTATAATGAAATCCATTTTTTACGATGTTGCAAATATAAAGCTGGAATGGTTAAATGACTATTGTAAAAATACCATGGTAGAGTTTCTGGGTATTGAGTTCATTGAACTGGGCGAAGATTACCTGAAAGCCAGAATGCCCGTTAATGAAAGAACAGTTCAACCGCTGAGGATGCTTAATGGTGGCGCTAGTCTGGCCATGTCGGAATGCGTTGGAAGTATGGCAGCCAATCTGGTTTTTGACAGAAGTAAATATGTGGCATTAGGTCTTGACCTTAATGGCAACCATCTGAGACCGGTGATGGAAGGACAATGGGTTTTTGCCATCACAAAACCTATCCATATTGGCAACAGCACTCATGTCTGGGAAATCAGGATAGAGACAGAAGATGGCAAACTGGCACATATCAGCAGACTAACCATGGCCGTTAAAAACAGAGACTGATGGATGCGGGTTCTCAGGTTACTGTTGTTTTCAGAATGCCGGGAACTTTAAAGCCCGAGGTTTTTATTGAGGGTAACGGAAATAAGCAATTCATCATTTCTCCATTTATAAAAACTGCCAATGCAATTCATGCAAGGGGAGAAATCAGGCAGATTGAGTTTTCAGACCTGAAACAGGTTTTTGATAATTTTGACCTTAAGAAAGCAGAGCGTAAGTATTCTGTTGATGGTTCTGTTTATACTGATTCTGTCCGAAAAGCAGTTCGCGAGATTGAGAATGGTAAATATTCCAAGGTGGTTCTAACTGCCTGCAGGTATCAGGAAGCAGAATATTCTGTTTATGATTTATTTGTAAGTCTGTGCAAATACAATCCGGATGCGTTTGTATACGCATTTAATGCCGGTAATAAAGTAATGATAGGCGCAACTCCCGAAAGATTGCTCTTAAGAAAAGGTCCTGAAATGTTTACTGAGGCACTGGGTGGTACGAGAACTCACGGCGTATTTTCGGAAAAGGAATTGATTGAACACGAGCATATATGCACATATATTGAAGAAATTCTCAGAGAGAATCAATATGAATTTAAAAGAAAGACTGCTTTTGTCAAAAGAGCAGGTGATCTCGAGCATTTAAGCACCGGATTTGAAATTGAATCTCAATTGCCACTGAAAGATTCTGAATTGTGTTCAAAATTGCATCCTACACCGGCTGTGTGCGGGTTGCCTTATAAGCCTGCTCTGGAGTTTATATTGCAAAATGAATCGTATGACAGATCTTATTACTGCGGTTTTCTTGGTCCTCTGAGACCTGATGGTGATTTCAGTTTTTTCGTAAATTTGAGATGTGCTGAATGTTACGATGATGGATTATTATTATTTGCCGGTGCGGGAATCAACGCTTTGTCTGTGCCGGAAGACGAATGGGAAGAAGTAATCAATAAAATGGAAACTGTTGCCCGGTGGTTGAAATAAATTATCTTTGCAGTCTGTTAAAGTATTTTGCTTAAGTTACTTTTTAATATCTTTATTGTTTATGCAATCTGGCAATTGTTCAGGATGTTTTTTGCGGTAAACAAAACCCAGAAACAGTTCCATGAGCGGATCAGGGACCTGGACGGCAAGGTAAACGACAGAAAAGGCAGGGTTAGTAAAGATAAAGACCGTTCACAGGACGGAGAGTATATCGATTACGAGGAGATAAAATAAGCCTGAAACTGCTAATAATCATGTTTGAGCTTACTGAATAAATATCTGGTAAACCGAACTTTTATAATTTTATTATCAGAAATCGTCAGGATCAAGAACAATTGGATCCTTCATGATTTTAGCCAGTTCCTTGACTATTTCTTTAACCATGCGATCTACAGCCAGCAGAATCTGATCAGTTCCTTTGTAGCCTCTTGTGTTGTTGGCATAATATTCAATATAGGTTTTGATCGATTTTTCGCTGCCTTTCTCAACAGTATTATGTACAAAGTTGGTGAATTTGTATCTGTATTTGTCTTCTTTAACTCTTATTTCAATTTTGAATGTCAAAGTGCCGGCCGGGGTGCTCGAAAAACTGTTGTTTCGGATATATAATGGTATAGTGGGTCTGATTACTATACGCCCATTTTCGCCGTCGGGTTTAACATCTTCAATAAGAAGATCTTTTGGAAATACCATGTCTTTGGGAGCCTTGGCCCTGTAATCCTTGATGTATTTTTCCATCAGGTATTTCTTGGCTCTCCAGTATAATGAATCTATAGTTCCCCCGTCATAAACATCATTGGCAAGTGGTGTGAAAGGAACAACACCCATGTATGTGACAAGATCGGTAATAGTGTCTATGGGAGCCTTGAATCTTTCATATTTCTTATAGGTAGGTACTTTTGGTTCATTGCTGGTTTCGGTATAGGTTGTTTCACCCCCAAAAGATGAATCGCTGTAACTGGTAGAGTCGAAATTGTAATCAGAACCGAAAGGATCATTCTCGGTTTGTGCTGCAAGCCCGAGAGCTGCTGTAGTGAAAATCAATAATAATAACCTTTTCATTTTTTAACTGTAACGAAAAATATGGTAAGTTATTACAAATAAGATACCATTTTTTTACGAAGTGCAAATGTAGTAAAAGCTTATATTATTTTTAAATGTTTTTATTTTCATACCTTACCTTTGTAAAATCAAGACCTATATGAAATATTTATCCTGTTTATTTTTACCATTTACCGTCATTTTATTTTTTTCCTGTTCACACAAAGAGATAGCTGTTATGCCTGAACTCAGCGTAAGGAATCATTCTTTTTCAAACTACGATTCGGTTATATTAAATCATATTCACCTGGATCTGGAAGTGGATTTTACTGCAAAAAAACTACTGGGTAAAGTGGTGTTTAGTATTGATAATTCAAGGGGATGCCGGTTTCTGATTCTGGATACCAGGCAGCTTCATATAC
>CAZRKA010000264.1:0-2994 GCA_964600345.1 uncultured Chitinophaga sp.
ATCAATACCACTCATGCTTTCGGATTGAATTATTCGCTGTTTGGCGGTAAGAAATTCAAACTGACAGCTTCATATTTTTTCAATCACGGAAAAAATGAAACATCCTCCTTTCTCAACAGAACTTATTTCCTGAGTTCATTGTCAAATCAATACTACAGTCAGGGGGATACAGGTAATACGCGCAACACCAATCACAAACTGAATGCCAGGCTTGAATACAATATTGACTCTAATAACTCGATAATTTTTACGCCTAATCTCAGTTTTCAGAGCAATAAGAGCAACACCTTATTTCTTGGTTTGACCAGACCTGAAGAGCAGGGTTCGCTCATCAACAGTTCGGCCAGTAAAACCGAATCGGATAATATCGGATTTACCTTCAGTCAGAATTTATTGTTCAGGCACAAATTCAGCCGGGTAGGTCAGACACTATCACTGAATGTGAGTACCAGCAATAGTGTCAACGATGGAAATACGCTGCTGAATTCGGGCAACAATTATTTTCTGCCCAGCCCCAGCAGCGATGTCTTTATACAGAATACAGATAAAACAAGCAGTTCATTCAGCATCAATCCCAACCTTTCTTATACACATCCACTCAGTAAGGTTTCCTTTGTCGAACTGACTTACAATCCCGGTTTCAATTTCAACAAATCAGATAAATATACAGCGCGTTATGATACCGCAAGCAGAGAGTACTCGCTGACAGACAGCCTGCTCAGCAATACTTTTAACAACCGTTCGCAGACACAGCGGGCAGGCCTGACCTACCGTTATTCCGGTAAAAAGGTTTCCTTTAATCTGGGCGCTAATGTGCAGCAGGTTGAACTGAGTGGTGAACAGACATTCCCACTGACCCAGCTTACCGAAAAGCCCTTCAGAAATATTCTGCCGAATGCCATGTTCACGTATTCTAAAAACAAGAACAGCAATCTCAGAATTCACTACAGAACCTATACCGAATTGCCGGGTATTTCTCAGTTGCAGAATGTCATTAACAACAGCAACCCATTGTTGCTCAGTGCGGGTAATGCCGATTTGCGTCAGGAGTTCAGACACAACATTCATCTGAGATACAGTGCCAGCAATTCGGCAAAGGGAAGGACATTCTTTTTGTACAGTAATTTCTCGCTTGCCTCCGATTATCTGGGCAACAGTACATTGCTGGCCGCTAATGATACCACTGTTAAAGTAAGTAAAACAGAAATCAATCTCAGGCGTGGTGCTCAGCTGAGCATGCCGGTGAATATAGAGGGATACAGAAGTTTCCGCGCATTTGCCACCTATGGCATGCCTGTCAAAAAAATCAAATCAACCCTGAATGTCAATCTGGGTCAAACCATTACGCGTTCGCCTGCCCTTATCAACGGTCAGACCAATTTCAGCAATACTTATGTCACCAATGCCGGTGCTGTTCTGGCGAGCAATATCAGCGAGTATCTCGATTTCACGCTTTCATATACAGCCAATTTCAATACCGTATTGAATTCATTGCAAAGCGATCTTAATAACCAGTATCTGATTAAAAACTTTAACGCCAAGCTAAATTATCTGCCTGCAAAGCGATTTGTGATCAATGCCGATATCACAAACAGTTCATACACCGGACTGGGTGCCAGTTTTAATCAGAATATATGGTTGTGTAATGCAGGATTCGGTTATAAATTCCTCAAAGACAAAAGGGGAGAACTCAAACTCTCCGTTTTCGACGCTCTGAAGCAAAACACCAGCATCAGCAGGACCGTTTCTGAAAGTTATATCGAAGACAAAAACACGCAGATCCTGACCCGCTTCTACATGCTGACGTTTACGTACGCAATCAGGCATTTTAAGGCGAAGAAATGAGAAGGGGAAGAAGGACTACCCACCTTCGCTGAAGCTATGGTGGGCGAGGAAGACTAAAGAGGGACCAGAGCCTGCCCCTTGTCGTGACGACGAAGGAGGCTCTGAAACGGGGGCTAAAGCTCGCCCTGTATCGTGTCGACGAAGGAGACTCTGATTCAGGGATAAAAAGACTAGAGACTACCCACCTTCGCTGAAGCTATGGTGGGCGAGGAAGACTAAAGAGGGACCAGAGCTTGCCCCGTGGCGCGCGACGAAGGAGCTCTGCTTCAAGGGCTGCACCCCTTCGCTGAAGCTACGGAGTACGAAGCGGTAGATGATAAAGATAAAAGGGGAATTACTCTATTTTTGTTATTAGGTGTAGTTGTCGCTTTACCAAATATCGACCGGTGAAGGTTAAAGCCCCCGACTTCAGTCGGGGGTATATGTTACAAACGGAATGGGCTTTAGCCCTTTTTTACGGAAGCTCGGTCAACTTAGCGAGCCTGTGAGGAATATCACGACCTCAGGGAGTATAAGACCAACCTTATTAGTTCATGGGGGGTATGAGTCGTTCTAAGGAATATTCTACTAATCGAGGATCGATAAGTAACTTCGGAGGCAAACCCTCGCACAACAAAATGTCTTGATAACATCCGCGCTTTTGTCGCCACAGCATGGTTTTTTCCGTCGCTGTAATTTAAAGAGTGCTTTACACCTCTGCTGTTCTATGGTGTATGCACCCTATGCTATTAATTATAGCCCTTACAGGACTTATTTCCGTCACTACAATTGAGATTCTCTAACACCGAAATGTGCGGGTGGACGTCCACGAACGGTGTGAAATTCACTTTTGGCAGCACCGGCAGCAGAGATATGCGCGGCAAGACAAAAGGGAATTTCTCGTTGGTGGTGTCCTTTTTGCAATACTTTTTGGACAAGCAAAAAGTATGAAAAAACAAAACACGAACGATATGTTGATTGGAAACGGGATATAGTGTTTTGTTACATGCGATAGGCTATATTAATCTTATTGTTTCTCAGTCATTCTAAAGGTCGTAATGCTAATCTAAGTTACCTATATGTAACCTTAAAGGATTGATATCCGTCGCTGCGAATTTCGGATTGTTGGTGAACTTAGCGAAGCCTTTAGATTTGCTCCTAAAAAAAATG
>CAZRKA010000265.1:0-2962 GCA_964600345.1 uncultured Chitinophaga sp.
CATCAACAAAAATTTTGCTTACTCTTCCAGGATTTTCTGAGGTGAAGTTCAATTCCTGTTTAGGCACAAAGCTTCCGTTACTGCTAAAATCCAGATCAACTATTTTTTTCTCTACCTTGGCCACCCGAACGGCAACAGCCCCGCCGCCTTCTGCAATAAAAGCAGTTTTTGCAGCGTTTTTCTTCTTGTTGTTGCTCAATACCAGGGCA
Source organism: uncultured Chitinophaga sp. (assembly GCA_964600345.1). Classification (GTDB taxonomy): domain Bacteria; phylum Bacteroidota; class Bacteroidia; order NS11-12g; family UBA955; genus JABMMZ01. The sequence goes on from CAZRKA010000265.1 coordinate 210, forward strand.
ATTCCGCCAAGGGCAAGTATGATTACCAAAACTGTAATTATTCCTCTTTTCATTATAATAGTGATTTTATATTTCCGTTTGATTTGATTAATTGTATTTCGGCAATTTTATAATTTAATAATGCCTGGGTATAGCTGTTTTGTGCTTCTGTTAATGCAGTTTCTGTGTCTAGCAGGTCTGTCAGGTTCGCCAGGCCATTGTTGTAATTGTTTTGTGTGCTTTTATAGATTTCATCAGCCAGTTCTGCATTTTGCTTTTGTGCGGTAATTGTACTTAAGCTATTCCGCAATTGAATTTTAGCATTCTCATATGCCATATTCAATGTGTTTGTTGATTCCCTTCTGTCTTCCCTGGCTTTTTTGATGTCAACATCAGCCTGTCTGATTTTTGACCGGGTTAAAAAACCATTAAAAATCGGCACTTTTAAAGTGAGTCCGACAGCGGATGCACCAAAACCGATAGCGGCACTGTTGGAGCTTAAGAAATCGAATCCGCCACTCTGGCTTGAATAGGTGTAATTTCCTGTCAAAGCCAAAGAAGGATAGTATTCCGATACATAAGCTTTACGTTGCAACCAGTATAATTTGTCCTGGGTATCCAGGATCTTTATTTCAGTTCTGTTGGCTAATGAAAGAGAATCCGTGAACTGCGGTAAGCTGGCAACTTCGGTAAGCTCGGTTTTTGGCAGGGTAATTTCGGTGTTTACCGGCATGCCCATAGAGAACTTTAACTGGTTTTCCAATTGTGTGATGGCATTTGCAGTCTGCTCACGTTGTGTCTGCAAATTGGTAACGTTGACCTTGATCCGGTCTACATCAATTTTTTTTGCCAGACCACTCTGATATTGTGTAGTTATGATTTTTTCAATCGCCCTGACATTTTTGATGTTGGTATCCAGTACATTTAATTGTTGCCTGTTTACCAATACCTGATAATAGTTATTGGCCACCAGTTCAATGATTTGCTCCTCTGTCAATTGAGAAATAAGATTGTAATATTCTTCACTGGACCTTGCAGCTTGTAATCCTGTAAAAACTGTTTGATTGAACAATTGCTGAGAAAGCTGGATCCCGGCTGATGAATTCCAGTTTTGTCCCAGTTTAATAGATTGCGGGGCACCTCCGAAGTCTGCTACCAGTTTTCCGATAATAGGGTTGTAGGTTAAACCGGCATTACCGGTAATCTGAGGCAGGGCCTGTGCTCTTATTTCTTCTGTTTTATATCTTCCGCCATCAATGTCTAGTTTAGACTTGCGCACCTTTACACTGTTCTGTATGGCATAGTTCAGTGCTTCTTTCAGCGTCAGCGTTTGCTGGGCGTTCACTGTATTTGATAACAATAAGCCCAGTAACAATACCGGAATCACTTTTATCTGTTTAATTATTGTGTTCATATATAGTTCTGTTGTTATTTTAAACCTTTAATGAATATACCGGATAAACTCAATTGCCTGTCTAGTATATTTCTCATTTCTTTTTTACTTGGAAACAATTCCTTATTGCCATGAAGGATACATAAAGAGGTGATGCCTGCCAAACTGTCCAGGTAAAGCTCCGCCGTTTTGTAAACCTCAATTGAAGCAATTTCGCCCTTGTTTATTGCTTTCTGAAAAATATCTGCATGTAATTGTATGTTTCTTTCATGCATCTTCATGAAATGTTGTTTCAGCTCCTCAGAGTTCAGAGATGAATCCGGGCTGCCTCCTGATAAATGAAGCATGTAATATTTCTGGAAAAAGCGGTGCCTGATCTCAATAAACCCCGACATACATTCGCTAAGCGAAATATCGGCAAGCAAATCCTTTTCAACCAGATCAAAATAATCATTGAATATTTTATCAATCACCCCCAGTACCAAACTGTTCTTATCAGGAAAATAATAATATAAAGAGGGTTTGGATACCGATAGGTCTTCAGCAATTTCATTCATTGTGGTTTTATTGATCCCATAATGAATAAAACGTTTTATCGCACCTTCAATAATCGCGTCTCTTTTTTTATCTGTCTCTACCATTCTACTTTTTTACTTTCTGACTTTTTTATTTCAGTGGTCAAAAATACGGCCATAATCCTGCATTATGAATTTTCAGTTAAAAATCAGTAGAAACTTACAATTAAATGACGGTTTGGCCTAGCTTACCGGACGCAGTCCTTGTAAAAAGATGTCTGCAAAGAGTTTTTCTTTGATGAAAATTTGTTTGAACTGATCTTTTCCGGGGAATATGTTTTTGTCTTTAGACATGATATTGAAGTGTATACCCGAGAGGGCATCCAGAAATATTTCAGTGGTCAGTTTAGGATCTTCCATTACAAATTCACCACTTGTGATGCCCCGGCTAAATAAGGAGCTGATAATAATTGCCTCAAAGGCCCTGGCCTTGCTGAATTTCTGATACAGGTCATCAGGCAGCTCGTTTCCGATGATCTGGGTAGATTCCAGTAAGGTATAATATTTTTGAATAAAGGATTGTCTTTTTTGCAATAGTTTGGAAATGCCTTCTGTAGAGCTACTTGCCTTATCTATAGATTTAACCAGGTCTCTGCTGATGATTTGCATCAGGTGTTCTATCGCGCTTACGTAAAGGCTCAGTTTATCAGGGAAATAATAATAAAGCAATGCTTTTGAAAACGATATGTCTTTTGCAATCTCGGTCATCGTTGTTTTAGACAACCCATAATGAGCAAACCGTTTCAATGCTGCTTCAATAATTAAACCTCTTTTTTTATCCTGATTTTCCATATCAATTTTACTGA
>CAZRKA010000266.1:0-2912 GCA_964600345.1 uncultured Chitinophaga sp.
AGACAATCGAACTTTATTGTTCTCTCAAATTAAGTTTGGAAATGTCTTAGAATACACGGAGAACACGAAGGCAATACTTAGTAATCTTTGTGTGGTTCTCCCTGGTGCACCTTGTGTTTCATGCCTCCATACAATATCTCTTTTGATGCCTGGCGGCATATGAAAACCGAAAAACCAATTGCACTAAGAACGCAAGGAATGCGCAAGGAACACGAGTTTTGTTAATGGCGATAGTTTGCAGCAGAAATTTAAACCACAATGACACGGAGAACACTGAGGCAATACTTAGTGATCATTGTGTGGTTCTCCCTGGTGTACCTTGTGTTTTATGCCTCCTACAATATCTCTCTTAATGCCGAAGGAATATAAAACCGGAAAACCAATTGCACTAAGAACGCAAGGAATGCGCAAGGAACACGAGGTTTGTTAGATGCGAAAGTTTGCAGCAGATTGTTTATATTTCCTTACTGATTATTCAAATTACGTCTTAGATTTGAAAACAAATATTGCAATAGTACATGACAACATTTCCGGTAGAAAACCAAGGCAGTTTCCGCAAAGGCATACACTTTGTTTTTGAAGACAGCGGCAATACCATTCTGGTCTGGGGCTCCTGCTTCAGCGGTAAGGAAATAGTGTATCTAAATGGTAAATCAGTTGCCGAAATCAGAAGATTGAAAATGAATGCCGAACACCGGTTTGAAGACGAAGCCGGCAATCGTTACACGGTTAAAATTATCACCACCAATGCCCTCAAAGGTATCATCGAATGCCGCCTGTTCAAAAATGAAACGCAGATTGGCGGATACGAATGCCGCTACAAATATGGATCTATATTGAACAGGAAGTTTCTGTCGCTTTTATTCGGCGGTTCGGTACTGATAGGGATAGCGGGAGGTCTGGACTTACTTAATGTAAGCATGATGGGTGTTTGCCTTGGGCTCTTGCTGATACTTAATTTTATACTGTTTGAGTCGGAGGCCTTCGAATTTTCAAATATTTAAAACCATTTAGGGATATGTCGCTCAGGGCAAACAAACAAGCGGATACTGAAACAGCGCAAATGCTGAGCAAGTTAAAGCAGGAATTGTACGGCAGCAGCGGTGAGCAAAGAAAAGCCTGGGCCGATGAAATTATTCTCAATGATCTGGACATCGAAGTCTTAAGCAAATTATTTGATGAAGACGCCAGGACGGCCATGCGCTTTCAGTGGCTGCTGAGTGATGTGGGCCTTGCCTCACCTGTTAAGTTGCGCAGCGCCCTTCCCTTTTTATTTAACTTGAGCAGGCAATCAAACTACAATTTCAAAACCTCATTTGCCTCCTGGTGGCATTATGTCGGTGTTCCTACAGAAAATGAAGGCGAGGCCATCGATTGTCTTTTCGGGTGGCTGAATGCATCTGACACCAATAGCACCTGTAAAACCAGATCGCTCTGGGTGTTGTTAAAACTAAGCTACAAGTATCCGGTGCTGAAGAGCGAAATAAGCCTGAGCTTGCAGAACTTAAGTGATATGCACTCTAAGGATTTCAGAAAAAGGGTGGAGAAGATATTAAGAGAACTGGAGGAATAGTAAATTTAAATTAGTTAATTTAATCATGTCAAAATACGAATTGGAAATAATGCATGAAGACGAAGAAGCAACCCGTCGCACCATAAATGATTTCAACGAAGCATTTAACCGGCACGATGCCGATGCTGTGATGAAGCTTATGACAGCAGATTGTGTTTTCGAGAGTACCAACCCTCCCCCTGATGGTGCACGGATTGAAGGTTGGGAAGCGGTAAAATCATTCTGGGAGAAATATTTTACTTCAAATCCTGATGCGCATTTTGAAGTGGAAGAGATGATAGTGTCGGGCAATCGCTGTGTTGTAAGATGGATATACCACAAAACAAAGGAAGGAAAACCCTGGCATCTGCGGGGCGTAGATATATTTAATGTAGACAATGGGAAAGTGGCTGAAAAATGCTCCTATGTCAAAGGGTAAGGTTTTGATTTGAAATCATGTAATACCTGTTAATGATTCGTATCACAGCGGCGGCGCTTAAATCTCTTTGCGTCTTTTTTGACATTGTTCCGTCTTTGAGTTGCGGTTAATATTGACCGTAACTTAAACCCAATTACATATTTTTATGAGACATGTTGCTTTTATTGCGCTGCTCGCTCTTGGTTCTACCCTTGCTGTATTTGCAGGTAGTGAGCGGGAAAACGCCAAAAAAACCCAAAGCGATTGTTGCGACAAAATCGAATGCTGCCCGACGGGATGCGAAGATGATTGCTGCGAGTAAACGCTTTAATCCAAAACAGGGAAGCGAACTCAAGGGTTCGCTTCTTTTTTTTGCGTCTTTTTCTTTCACGGCCCGTCTTACCATCAAAATAATTATTGAAATGAAACTTTTATATGTTTTTCCGCACCCCGACGACGAGTCATTCGGACCTGCCGCAGCCATCCATCAACAGTTAAAGGCAGGTCACGAAGTGATGCTGCTTACCTTTACCAGAGGCGGGGCTACCAAAGTAAGGCATGAGCTCGGTTTAACGGTCGAAGAAATGGGTAAACTGCGCGAGCAGGAAATGCAGCGTGTTAGCGAAAGCCTGGGTCTTTCGGCTATGACCATACTGGAATATGAAGATGGTGGCCTCGCCTATCTGGATCCTTTTCTACTCGAAGAAGAACTCTTAAAATGGCTCTTGTTCTACAAACCAGATGTGGTAATTACCTATCCTGTACACGGCGGCAGCGGTCACCACGATCATATAGCCCTGCACCATATCGTTAAAAGGATGTTCTATCTGCGTTTGCCGCAACTGTCTTTCTGGAAACGGCTGGCTTTCTTTACTGTGATAGACACCGAAAAACCTATGTTCATGGAAGGCGGTGTGCCACGCGTTATTCAAACATCCCCTT
>CAZRKA010000267.1:0-2904 GCA_964600345.1 uncultured Chitinophaga sp.
AGAAGAATTCTTAACATTTTTAGGAGAATTTTAAATTGTCCTAGAAGAATTCTTAACATTTTTAGGAAAATTTTAAATTGTCCTGGATTTTAATTTGTCCCGCGACAATTGGTAAAAACTACTACTAGTAGTAAATCTTCATCTCCGCGAAATATAAATATTAAGATCAGATTCGAATTTCTCATTGAAAAATTACGTTGGGTGAGCCTTTAAAAAATTCAAAAGAAAAGCACTAGTAAATCTTACTACTGTTAATAGTAAGAGGTCACTTAAAATTTCACTTCATTGTCGAAAAGCTTTCTCTAAAATTTTCTGAAAAATTTCGAAAAAAAAATTCCAGTAATATAATATGTACTAGTAGACGTTACTAATAATATTGAGAATTTGTCTTCAGAGGAAATTAATGTCAAACACGAGTTTCGTAGAAAAAATAGGCATTCGCGAGTTTTCATAGACAGTTTTGAAAAATGAACTCCTTGTTCCCTTATTGGACAGAGAAACAAAGGTCGACCAATCATCAGTCGATCATTTTAAAACTCATTAGTCTTGATTTGAAAGAAAAAAAACAATGAACAGGTAATTCGATTATCTATTGGTTTACGAAGACGAACCAATGATTAATTTTTATAGATCACGATTTCCTATGGGAAGAATGCTTGGTTATGTTTCAGTCACTTCTCGATTGTGATAAAGCGAAAATTGATAAGTTAGATGTCTAATCGATAGCTCTGAACGAGATCTATCCAAATATGTAGTTTGTTGAACTGTTAACAATTTTACTATTAATATTTAGTAACACTTAATAAATTAAAAAGAATTAGCAGCAATTAAGATTTTTTGCGACATTACAACATTGTAAATTTACAAATACGGTATGCATTCGACAGAGCTCGTCGAGATCTATCCAACTATACACTTAGTTTGACACACAGGCGAATCGGTCCAAAAGGTATCGTACATTTTTCGAAATGTTTTTGTGTTAGCTTTACCTTTTGAAACTAGTCGAGTTCGTTGCCGTTTATTTGTTGGAGGTGTTGGGTAAACCGGTGAGAGTAATGTTGATGCAAATTGTGCAACTCGAACAGGTGAGAATAATATTGTTGGGTCTTCTTCACTACGACGAAATAAATTGACTGACAATGGAGTTTCTTCACTAGGACCAGATGAACTGACTGACGATGGAGTTTCTTCACTAGGACCAGATGAACTGACTAACGATGGAGTTTCTTCATTAGGACCAGATGAACTGACTGACGATGGAGTTTCTTCACTAGAACCAGATGAACTGACTAACGATGGAGTTTCTTCACTAGAACCAGATAAAAAGACTAGCGATGGAGTTTCTTTACTAGGACCAGATAAATTGACTGACGATAAATTTTCTTGATGCGAAACCGGTAAAGAGACTAATGTTGAACCTTCCTGATCCGGAATTGTTAATGTGACTAATAATGGATCGTCTTCAATGCGAAAAATTGATGTTTCATTTTCATTGTTTGTTGATATATCTGTATCGTTATTATCTGTTAAATCTCCATGTTCATTAATCTGTTGAATTAATTCAACAGGAAGATTTTCTTCATCGACGACTCCTTGGTTATTTAAAACTGCCCACATTTCGTTATTTGGCCTGGCTTTTTGGCCAAATACAATTTCGTATGGACTCTTTTTTGTAGTATCAGCAAAACTTGTATTCATACAGAATGTCACATGAGACAAACCTAAATTCAACAGTCTTTCAATAGAACTTAATAATTTATAAGATTATTTACCGTTTGACCAGTCTTTTCGGTTGTTCCCTTCCATCCACTTCCCAAGGGCTAGTTCAAGAGTTTGATTTCCTCTTTCAACTAACCCTTGAGTCTGTGGATGGCGGGGACGACCATTGATTATTACAAGTTCAGGCCAGACATTTTTAAGATCCTATGTAATAGAGAAGACAATGCCACAAGATGGTGCATAAGGAAAACTACTACTTTTATGACTTTGGCAACGAATTCTTTACCATTGTCACTTTGCAGAATACGTGGCACACCGAACAGATAAAACTGTTGCAGCAGCTTTTCGGCCACAGCTTCTGCCTCTTTAGTACAAAGAGGATAAGACCAAGAGAATTTCGAAAAGTGGTTCTTTGTATGAAGGATCCACTGATATTGTTCATCACGCATACTTCGCATATCAATTAAATCCATTTGAAGTCGAGTTAGATATCCAATTGATATGATTGGTTTTTCTTAAATATAAGAGAAATTTTGCTTCATTTTCATTTAAATTGCTTTAGTCATACCAGCAACTGTTTTCGGAAAAGGTCTTCTATTTGAACACACATTGCAGTGCGATATGAAAATCTTGACACTTTGAAAAGGTACCCATGCATATTGATCTTTCACCTAAAACTATCAAATGCGATTATGTTATAATCATTCGAATTTCTACTTCAACCCAAGTTTTATCTCGACCATGATGACCAACTCTTTCGTGGCATTCTTTTATCCTCTGATATAAATTTTCATATGTTACGATAGGAAGATTACGTTTGATATCGTATACAACATTTTGATCACCAATTTTCACTAATTTGAAATTTTTTATAGTCCAAAATTTTAACTGGGGATCACCCCAACCATCTCGTAAAACCAAAATAAGATCATCATATAACGCTTGTTTGATGCAAAATTTTTCTCGAAATTTCTCATTCAAAGATTCAATATATTTACTTAAGACTTTGTAAAACTCTTCCATGAAAATAAATGAGTGCGGCAACAGTTCTTAGAATATTCACTTAAATAATGTGTTAAACTTTTTTTTCTGTCTATCTTTATTTCTTTCTCATTGTTTTACTGGACGAGGAAAATATTTTAGTTTTTCCTATAGTACAAATTAAAATGTGATGTTCACATTTTT
>CAZRKA010000268.1:0-2838 GCA_964600345.1 uncultured Chitinophaga sp.
ATCGTTTCTCTGGGACAAGCTCAGTACATCAGTTTCAGGTATATGAGTTTCAAAAATACAGGTAGTGCATCTCCAAGAAGATGTATAGCCATTACCGGAGGTTCATCATTCATCGAAATAAGTAATTGCCGGCTTGAAAGCAATGCGGTAAACAGTACAGATAATTACTATGATGCACTGATATATGTTTCCAATCAGGAATCGGATATTCAGATTCGCAATTCATATTTCAAGAATGGTGCTTCTGCAATTTATTCCGACTATGTAATCCGCTTAACTGTCAGAAACAACCATTTTGAAAATGCTTATTACATGGGTGTTTATCTCTATCAGACAGACAAACTCGATTACAGCAATAACAGAACTACCAGCAATTCTGCTTATAGCGGATATTATGGTGCTTATATTTATTATCTGTACGGCACCAATTACATTTCAGGCAACACCATCACCGGACCAAACAAATCAGAATATACAGGTATGTATATTTATTACATCCCTGCCAATTCAAGCGCAGACACCTGTTACATTTTCAACAACAACATCAGTGTTGGCGGCAACAATGCCCAGCAGGCATTTTATCTTTACGATGCTGAAAACACTTATATAAATAATAATAATTTTCATTACTACGGCACATACAGCGGCAGTCTTTATGCTGCAAGAATTCGCTATCTCTACAATTGCAAAGTATATAACAACAATTTCATAGAGAACAGCAACAACTCAGGTACCGCCCTTGCAGTCGAATTTTATTCCTTATCGCAGACCTTACCGGATTACAACAACTTCATCGGAAGCGGCAGTAACCTGACTTATGTCAATTTTACGAATTACGCCAGCCTGGCCGCCATGCAAGCTGCCGGAAGAGAGATGAATTCAATTAATTCAGATCCCGGATTTGAGAGCAATACTGATTTACATGTACAGGCTGCAGCCCTGAATGCCAAAGGCAAAAAACTTCACTTTCTGAAAATTGACATTGACGGTGAAACAAGAGACAGTATCAGTCCTGATATCGGATCCGACGAATTCACTCCAAAACAAAGGGATGCCGGGGTAATCGCCTTTATCAGTCCCGGAGATATGATAGATGCCGACACAATGCCTATCAAAGTAGCTATCACCAACTTCGGAGTTGATACGCTATTCAGTGTTAAGGTAAGATGCATCATCAACGGTGACACACTTGCATCGGTCACCATTAACGACACACTCTTGTCAGGAGACAGTATGCATGCAGTGATAGGTTCATATGTATTTGAACGCGACAGTGTCAACAATCTGCTTGCATGGACTTACGATCCCAATAACGGCACTGATCAGAAATTCAAAAACGACAGTTTCAGAATCACCAACCGCAAAACTGCTATGAGCGGAGTTTATACAATCGGTGGCAGCAGCCCGGATTTTGTAAGTTTCAAGTCGGCACTTGCAGCCATGTATAACGCAGGCATTTCAGGACAGGTCAGATTCAGGGTGAGAACCGGCACCTATACCGAACAGCTCAGAATTACGCCAATCAACGGCGCCGGCGCACTCAACAGTGTCATTTTCGAAAGCGAAAGTCTGGATAGCAGCCTGGTTATTCTAAGATATAATTCCACATTCTCAGATTCCAATTACGTTGTATTCCTGAGAGGAGCCGACGGTATCACCTTCAGGCACATGACCATCAGTTCAATGAACAGCAATTACGGTACTGTTATATTGATGGAAGAGGGAGCCAACAGAATCATATTCAGTAATAATATTCTAAAAGGTGTAAGCACTTCAGGCACCTCAAGCAATATGTCAGTTCTTGCCTCTTACAACAGTACTTATGCCGACGAATACAACCAGTTTGTAAACAATGTGATTGAAAACGGAAGCTTCGGTTTGTATTTATACGGCAACGGTCAGCCGCAATACCGTGAGCGCGAAGTTGTGATTAGCGGCAATACCTTGAAGAACCAATATTACATGGGCATGTATGTTCGTTATCAGCAGAATTTGTTAGTACATAACAACCTGATTACAAGTAATTCCTCATATACGTCTTACTACGGAATTTATGCCAACTATATTGAGAATAAAAGTTCAATAACGTCAAATAGAATACTGAGAAGCAACAATGGTTTCTACGGTATCTATTTATACGAATTATACGGATATTCTGATACTATACTGGTGGCAAACAATGTGGTCAATATCGGTGGCACATCCAACGCTATCGGCATATATGCCTACTATAACTACAATGTACACTATGTTCACAATACAATAAGATTAGGCAGTGGAACTACCTCTTCGGGAAGCTGTTTTTATTACGATAATGGCAGCAACTGCAACTTGTTCAATAACATATTTGAAAACACCGGAGCCGGTTATGCCTTTCAGGCACCCAATCCGGGAGGTCTTTCAAAATCTGATTACAATAATTTCAGGACAAAGGGAGTATTACTTATCAGATGGAACAGCAACAACTACACAAATCTGACAGCATACAGAGCAGGCAGCAGCAGAGATGCCAATTCATTAATTGTCGATCCGATGTTTGTTTCATCAGAAGATTTGCACAGCAAACAGATTGATCTGAATGCCGCTGCGGTGCTATACCCTAAAATCATAGTCGATTTTGAAGGAGAGCTTCGCGACACCGCCACAAGGGATATCGGTGCTGATGAATTCACCCCACCTGCTCTCGACGCCGGAATACTTGAAATAAACAACCCGAAAACACCTTTCCTTCCCGATACACAAAACATAAGAGTTGTACTTAAAAACTTTGGTCAGAATACCATTAATTCGGTAGACATAGACTGGACGTTTAACGATACTGCACAAAGTACATACAGC
>CAZRKA010000269.1:0-2815 GCA_964600345.1 uncultured Chitinophaga sp.
TCGGGTATTAACACCATGAACCGCGGCGAATGGCCAATACTGTATCCAAATCCATTTGCCGGAGAATTGAATATACAGTTCAATAAGCCTCAATCAGACACATATCTGAATCTTACGGGCATTGATGGCCGAATTGTTTATGAGGTAATTTTAAGTGAGGGGCAAACAGGAATGCGCATAGAAACTGCAAACCTGAGTCCGGGAATTTATTTCCTGAGAATGCGCTGCGGTGGAGAAATATTCGTGTGGAAGTTGATTAAAAGCTAAGTAATTTCACTAATCTTGCGGCTTCAATCATGAGTCAGGAAATTGTATTCTTTTCAGTTTTTATTGGATTTATTTGTATCATACTGGCACTCGACCTCGGTGTGTTTTCCAAGGCAAATAAACCTGTATCATTCAAGAATGCATTTGCATGGACCAGCGTCTGGATTTCTTTCAGTATCATCTTCTTTCTATTTCTCAAGCAATATGGCAGCCTGATTCACGGCATCAATAACAATGACAAACTGATTGAAATTACCGGAAAATATCAGCCGGACATGGTTTTCGGAAGCAATTTTGAAGACAATATTTACCGCTATCAGGACCGGATTTCTCTCGACTATCTGACGGGTTATCTGATTGAATATTCGCTGTCTGTCGACAACCTTTTCGTGATACTGCTTATTTTCAACTCTTTTGCAGTGCCCGAAATATACTACAAAAAAGTACTGTTCTGGGGAGTACTCGGAGCCATAGTTCTCCGCATGCTGTTTATTTTCTCGGGTTCAATACTGATAGAGAAATTTCACTGGATACTTTACCTTTTCGGTGCCTTCCTGGTTTTCTCAGGTTTAAAGATACTCCTGAGCAAAGACAAAGACGAAAAAATGGATATCGAAAAACATCCTGTGGTAAGATTTGCATCCAAATACTTTTCGGTTTGGCCGGATTATGTTCGCAACAAATTCATACACAAGGAAAACGGTATCCGCCATTTGACGCCACTGTTCATTGTTTTACTCGTGGTCGAATTCAGCGATCTGGTTTTTGCGGTCGACAGTGTTCCGGCAATTTTTTCTGTCACCAAAGACCCTTACATTGTATTCTTCTCAAATATATTTGCAATTATGGGGCTGCGAAGCCTGTTTTTCCTGCTTAGCAACATCATGCATCTTTTTGCTTACCTGAAATACGGACTGGGAGTTCTGCTTACTTTTATCGGTGTAAAAATGCTGTTCGAACACTGGTTTGCGGCTATTGGATTCAACAATCTGATTTCATTAATGATCATACTCAGTATATTGTCGGGCAGTATATTGCTAAGTCTGATGTTTCCGAAGAAAAAAGTAAATTAGTGCTGATTTGAGCTAAAGTCATCGATTTTCTTTGCATCAGAGAAAATTTGCCCTTAACATTGATGCTGATTTGAAAACCCGTATCTACATACGATTGTTTTACGAAAGTCTGAGCATGGCCTTTCAGTCGCTTATCAGCAATAAACTGCGCTCATTGCTTTCGGTACTCGGGATCACCATAGGTATATTCTCAATAGTCCTGGTATTTACTCTGGTCGATTCGCTCGAAACGAATATCAAAAGCAGTGTACAGTCGCTTGGAAAAAATGTGATATACATAGACAAATGGCAGTGGGTAGGCGGAGACAACGATTACCCATGGTGGAAATATATCAACCGGCCCGATGCAAGAATAAGTGAAGTCAAGGCCTTGAAAGAACAACCGGTTTACGCACTTGCTGAAGCTATTTCATTTACCAGCTCGAGTAATACCACTGTCAGAGCCGGCGATAAAACAGCCGAGAACACCACAATAGACGGTCATACCTTCGACTTTACCAGAATTGAATCGCTGGAGATCAGCGAAGGGCGCTTTTTCAACGAATTTGAAGATATCAACGGCAAAGCTGTTGCCATTATCGGTCATAATGTTGCCAACGGGCTGTACGACAAAACAAGAGGAATTACCGGAAAAAAATTCAGTATCTACGGAAAACAGGTTGAAATAATCGGCGTTTTCAAGAATCAGGGAGATAATCTTATTAATATTGATTTTGATGATAAGATTGTTGTTCCCTATAAGTTTCTTCAGTATGTCAACAACGAATCCAATCAGGCCAATATCATCGTCAAGGCTAAAGAAAACATAGGCGAAGATGCCATATACGAGGAACTGAGAGGCAGTATGCGCAGCATACGCAGACTGAAACCTATGGAAGAAGACAACTTTTCACTGAACAAGATTTCATTTCTCAGCGACACCATTGGCGAGTTCTTTAAAAGTGTCAATATGTTTGGACTGATTATCGGATTATTTTCATTGCTTGTGGGAGGATTCGGTGTTGCCAACATCATGTTTGTTTCTGTCAAGGAACGCACTAATGTCATAGGCATTCAAAAAGCGCTTGGTGCGCGCAACGAATTCATACTTTTTCACTTCCTTACAGAAGCCGTTGTTCTCAGCATACTGGGTGGATTGTTCGGCATACTGATGACCTGGGGAGTTTCGGCTGCCATCAACCTTTACCTCTCCGGAACAGATACAGCTTTCAGACTTGTCATGAGTTTCGGTAATTTTACTTCGGGAATATTCTTTGCCTCTCTGATAGGCTTGCTGGCCGGTGTAATCCCCGCCTGGAACGCCAGCAGACTGGTGCCTGTTGAAGCTATCAGAAGCAAATAGTCATATCTTTACGAATTTCAAATTAAGAGACGACTTACGAATATTGTAATGTTTATGGATAATACTTAGTACCGTCATGGGCGGTATCAGGTATGGTGACGGAGTGCGAAAAAAACCGGGGACCCACTGGGGC
>CAZRKA010000270.1:0-2812 GCA_964600345.1 uncultured Chitinophaga sp.
TTGAAGTAATACGTTCCTGCATCACACCCATTTCGGTAGCAAGCGTAGGTTGATAACCAACCGCTGACGGCATACGTCCCAAAAGTGCAGATACCTCAGAACCGGCCTGAGTGAAACGGAAGATGTTGTCGATAAAGAACAGTATGTCTTTACCCTGACCTTGTCCGTCTCCGTCGCGGAAATATTCGGCAACTGTTAGACCTGAAAGGGCCACCCTTGCACGAGCTCCCGGAGGTTCGTTCATCTGACCGAAAACCAGCGTGGCCTGCGATTTTTTAAGTTCTTCTTTATCAACTTTGCTCAAGTCCCAACCGCCTTCTTCCATGCTATGGGCAAATTCTTTTCCGTATTTTATAACGCCTGATTCAATCATCTCACGGAGAAGGTCATTTCCTTCACGTGTACGTTCACCAACACCGGCAAATACAGACATACCTTCGTATGCTTTTGCGATGTTGTTGATCAGTTCCATAATCAAAACTGTTTTTCCAACGCCTGCACCACCGAACAAACCAATCTTTCCTCCCTTTGCATAAGGCTCGAGCAGGTCAATTACTTTAATACCGGTATAAAGCGGTTCAGTACTGGTTGAAAGGTTATCGAAAGTAGGAGCTGCAGCGTGAATGGCACGACTGGTTTTATTTTCGAGTACACTGATTCCGTCGATAGCTTCTCCTACCACATTCATCAGACGACCTTTGATCTCGTCGCCTACCGGCATTGAAATCGGTTTGCCGCTGTCTGTTACCACAGATCCGCGCACAAGTCCGTCGGTGCTGTCCATTGCGATTGCTCTTACAGTTTTCTCTCCAAGGTGCTGCTGAACTTCGAGAACTACAACAGTTCCGTCTGGTTTGCTCACGCTTAAGGCGTCGAGAATCTTTGGAAGCACAGAACCTTCGCCACTAAAATTGACGTCGACAACTGGTCCGATTACTTGAGATATTTTTCCGGTATTTGCCATTGAATAATAAGGGTTTTAAAATTTGCTGCAAAAGTAAGGGTTTTTATTGATTAAAAAGTTAATTCGTTCAAGATTTTTTAACATGTGTTCTTAAAGGGCTCAAAGCCTTGTGCTGCAATAAAAAAGCCCTGTAGTGAATTACTACAGGGCCTTCTTAAGAGAGATCCGAAAAATTAATATCTTCTGTTGTTTCCACCACCGCGGTTAAAGTTTCCTCCACCGTTGCCACTGTTTTCTCTTGGCCTGGCTTCGTTAACCACAAGGTTTCTGTCCATGAAATTTTTTTCGTGAAGTGCACTGATCGCTGTGTTAGCTGATGAGTCATCGTTCATTTCAACGATGGCGAATCCGCGTGAACGGCCTGTGAACTTGTCTTTAATGATTCTTGCTGAGCTAACTTCACCATACTGGGTGAAAAGGTCTTGTACATCTTGCTCGCTCGCACGGAAGCTAAGATTACCTACGTAAATGTTCATTTGTCTTTTAAAATTATATCGTACCGAGGAACAACCCTTCAGTATGGTACAAAGGTAGTCAGTTAATTTGGTTAAAAAAAGAAAATTACTAAATTAATTTAAATTTTACGATGATTTAAGATTAATTCAATCACCTATACAAGCTCCTGCCTTAAAGAAAACGCTTTATAACATTAAAACGCCCCTCTGGGAAAAATACCCCGAGGGACGTTTACTATACACAAATACACAAATTCTTTAGATGATAGTATGCCTGGCATACTATTTCACATTAATTACTTAATGTTGATGAGAGCAGCCTTTTCTTCTGCTTTCTTTTTAATGCTTACTGAGAGCAAACCATTTTCGAAAACAGCTTCCACGCCATTGGCATCAGCTTTTCCTACAACAAAGGTCCTGCTGAACTTTCCATAGCGAATCTCCTTTTTAAGGAATTTGGAAGTCTCCGATTTTTGTTCTTCCCTGCGCTCGCCTTCAATCGTTAAGCGATCGCCATCCAGTGATATTTTGACTTCCTCTTTTTTGATTCCGGGCAATGACATTCTGATCTCGAAAGAATCGCTGTGATCAACAATGTCTGCCGCCGGCATAAAGTCGAAGGCCTGAGTTTCCTGTCTTCCTTCGTCAAAAAAAGTTCTTAAAACTGAGTTGAATGATCCGGGGAAAAATGAATCATTAAATAATGTTTCGGGTTTTGATTTGATAAGTACCATAATATTCTATTGATTGTTATGATAAGTATTGTCTCAAAGCCAATTCCAAAGGAAGAAACAAGACATTATGACCGAATTATGATTAAATCAAATTGAAAGTCAGACTATTTTAAGACATTATGTCTTATTTCCGGCAATGACAAGACATCAAATGATCGTTGACCATGCCTATACTTTGCATTTTGGCATAGCATACTGTGCTGCCCATGAATTTGAAACCTTTCTTCTTGAGGTCGGCCGCCATTGCATCGCTCAATTCGGTTCTTGCAGGAATTTCACTCAATACTGCAGGCTTGTTATCAATCACTTTATGATCGGTAAATGACCACAGATAATTGGAAAAACTGCCGTGTGATTTCTGAATTTCCATAAATCTCAGCGCATTGTTGACCGCTGCGAGAATTTTTAAACGGTTTCTGATTATACCTGAATCGTTCATTAAAGATTCGATTTTTTCATTATTAAATGACGCTACTTTTTTAACATCAAAACCGGCAAATGCTTTCCTGAAATTTTCGCGTTTGCTGAGTATAGTATACCAGCTCAATCCGGCCTGAAAGGATTCAAGAATCATCATTTCAAACAGATGGGCATCGTCTCTGGACGGTCGTCCCCATTCATTGTCGTGATAAGCTTTATACAAATCATCTTTCAAACAC
>CAZRKA010000271.1:0-2810 GCA_964600345.1 uncultured Chitinophaga sp.
GCCATTCCTGCCAGGTTTGCTAACTGGAGTAAATCATAAATCAAACGATTTACAGTTCTAAAGATCATGACAGTACATGCTGTCTCATATTATTTGGCCATATCATCGGAGGTTTATTAAAAGTAGTGACTGACTGGTTTTGACCGATATCATACTACGCAAATACAGTGCATCAATCATGAACTGCCATTAAGACGGAACATACGAGCAAACAAGCTTCTAAATAATCTAAAATGATTATTGAAACACTATACACAGGATAGTGTTTGTTGTTTTTCGGCGCTGTAACACTATATAGTGTTTATCGATTTTCCTTTGCCCTTCGATGTCATGATCTGCGTGAATGACTTTCTTTTTTTATCTGTCTTTTGTTGATACTCAATACCGAGTATCTGCGCATAGGGCAACGGGTCTTTACGAATCGCATCGCGCACACATGGCCATACCGTTGATTTCATGATCGGATCAGCTATCAGACGGGATAAAACTTGTTTATCAATCGCTTCCTTTTGCTTGCCAGCAAGGTATCTGTTCTGGTTTCTGTTGAAACCGTAGTTTATGGCCACTTCGGAATAAAATAGATTAATCCAGTACATTAGCTTACCCATGCCGCCCATGATTTCATTGCCTTTCATTCTGCCATTGACTAAAGGCAGAATAAGCGCGTGCGCATGTGGTGCGCTTTCATCCAGATGAACGTCAAATGATAACAACACACCCGGCATATTATTTCTTGTCCATGTCATACAATCCTGAAAAAATGGCTGGGTATCTTGTTCATGCCAATTAGCAGGCAGACTGAAAACGATTTCTAATGCCATCACTTGATTGGCACGCGGTTTGTCTATACCTGTCTGCACCATTTGTACTTTTGCAGTACGGTCGACCTGTTCTGCTGTTGTAGGGTCAGTCAGTGAATAGTTCAATGGTGTTCTGAACGCATCAATATTCGCACCTGCGCCACCACGTTCGGCCTGTAATGCGCGTTTATTGTGTTTTGCAGCGTTCAGAATCCCATTTTTACCTTTCACCTTGCCCATTCGGAAAAAGTGACTGCCCGCCATCGCTTAACCATCCATTAACCTTGACAGGTACAAATAAAGATACCACAGCTCAATAAAACTCAATGCGGCAACATCCGCGCCTATACCTAAATGAGAATAGCGGATTATCAGCATTTCCAAACTTTCCAACCAGGTGTCATGATCATGATTCATGACTTACCCCGCTGCGTAGCAGATAGCAACCAACGCGATGTTTATCGCTGTTTTCGGCTTCTATGGTTTGCCAGACTGTCACAATATCGTAACCTTGTTTACGCAGTTGCAGTATTCGTGCAGGCGGATGATAAACACCCAATCCACGACTGGCTTCGTATGTGTTAATGCTGAACACCCTTAAAGCCTGCAATAGCCGTATACATTGCTTTTTGGCGGAATCGCCGGTAAACTTTCGATTGATTTCTTGAAAAGCCGCCTCTTTATGGGGCGGTATTTTTTTTGTCATTTTTATACCTCCCCACTTTCGTTTGTTGCTAAAGCTTTTCGAAGGTCGCCAACGTTCCAACAGGTAGTACGCGGTGATAATTTGCGCGGTTTGGGTATTCGGCCATCTTTAACGCCCCGCCAGACACTTGCAGCAGAACAAGCGTATAACGCTTGAACGACCGGTTGCCTGACATTGGCAGTATTGGGGAGCTGATCGAAGTTTTGAAGTGCTTCAGGAATCGAAGCTTGAATTGCTTTCATTTAATACCTCACTGTGTTTGTTAATCACAGGAAGGATCATAAAAAAAGCTTTTTAGATTGTACGGAAATATCCTGATTGAAAACGGAAATTTCCGTTTGTTTTAATCTTTTTTCAAATTGATTTCAAGTAGAGACGCACCTTCTTTAAGCCAGTTCCGGATTGTCTTGGAACAAAAACTAGCGCCATGCCGATTCATTGCAACAACTATATCTTGAGGAGCTAGCGACTTTGTGTCGTTAGGATTATAGTTATATGCATCAATGGCAATTGATGCCAGTGCGCGAAGTAAATTTTCTGTTTTTCGAGTTGATTCTTTAACACTTCTGGTATTTTTCTCATCTGACTCAGCAATTCTTTGTTCAAATTCTCTTAATGCAGCAGTTCGCACAACCAAAACACTGTCTTGTGGAAGTCCACCAGCAGGATAACCAGTTTCATCATTCTGTAATCGGCACATTTTTTGACTATTTGGTTCCTCAATGAAAACACCTTCCAAACTTACATCTGTTACATCATGCCCATCGGTTATCATTTGATATTTCTGCATAATATCTAAACGTTCACTTCCAAATAATGGCAAATCCCATACGCCACCATCAATGTGCATAATTTCATCGCTTAGATTAAGAAATCGCTCATTATCAATAACAGTGTCCCTCAAAAAGAAAGTTAGCCTTTTTCTCTCTTCATCTGAAAATTTATTCCATAGTTTCTGTAGCTTCGAAGGATATATTTTAAATTTTTCAGGATCGACTTTACCTAATATAAAAAATTCTGTTTCCGTCTTATTTGCCTCGTTTAAGGGAGGCGCACAAAACCATTCTGTTTCATCCCAAGTAACGATCTTTCCAACTTGTGCCGTTTTAATATTTACAAAATAAATGGAAAGCTTTAAATGTCCATCCAGAGCTAGGCGCAACACATCAGCTTCTGTAACATCTTCGCCGAACACAACAGAAAGATGCTTCGCGGTATCAGGAACAGTCAACCATTCTTTTAGTTTGAATAATTTGCTCAAATCGTGCCCCTTATGCACTTACCCTTAATTCAGAAACCACGCC
>CAZRKA010000272.1:0-2761 GCA_964600345.1 uncultured Chitinophaga sp.
ATGAGGAGGAGTAGAAGAGTAGAAGAGTAGAAGATAGAAAATTGAAGAAGGGCCTGCCCCGTATCGTACCGACGAAGGAGGCTCTGATACGGGGATTCGAATGGAAATGCTATTGTCGCAGCTTGATTGATCTAAGCTGACGTTTAAGCACCGACTTCAGTCTGTGGAGAGTTAAGTCGCCGTCAAAACAATCATTTTTAATTATGGTCCGTACAAAAATTCATCATCCGTCAGGGTATGCAGGAATGCTACGATATCATTGATTTCAGACTGGTTTAGTCTGCCTTTTACAGTATTTTCTATAATTGGATCCAGATTGGCAGTATACCTGAAACCGGTATTGTAGTGCTGCACACATTCCTCCAGCGTGTTAAATCTCCCGTCGTGCATATACGGTCCGGTGACTGCAATATTGCGCAATGTTGGCGTCTTGAATTTACCCCTGTCAGAAGGTTTTAGCGTTATTCTTTCTCTACCAGAATCTATGGCCAGACTATCAAGTCCGGTATTGCGGTATTCAAAATCACTAAAGGTCGATCCAAGTACATGGCAATGACTGCAATCACCCTTATTCATATCCACATATAAATTCATGCCCCTCGTTTCACTGCTGCTTAATACAGCCTGCCCACGCAGATAACGGTCATACTTCGAATTGCCTGAAATCAGGGTTCTTTCGTATTGCGCAATGGCCTTCATCAACATAGAGGTAACAATGCGATCGCCCCCGAAAACCTTCTTAAATAATGCAGGGTATTCGGCATGCGCATTTAATTCTTCTATGGCAAGAGCCAGATCCTGATGCATTTCCAGCGGGTTTTGAATCGGACCTACCACCTGCGACTCCAGGTTGGCCGCCCCGCCGTCCCAGAAAAATTCGCCGGCCCAGCCAAGATTGAATATCGGCATCGAATTTCTGTTGCCGAACAATCCGTCTATGCCCTTACTGAACCTGTTGCTGCTATCCGAAAAAGCAAACTTCTGAATATGACAGCTTGCACAGGATTGTGTATTGTCTCCCGAAAGTATCGGATCGTTGAAAAGCATTTTCCCCAATGCTATCCCTTCCACTGTCATAGGATTATCTGCCGGCAAAGGCATTGGAGGAAAGCCGGCGGGGATAACAAGCTGGTATGGTGTAGGGCCTGTCTGAATGTCGGTGACATTCTCATCCTTTCGGCAGGCATACAACACCACAACTGTGCATATTACACACAGAAATTTTAATGCTATATGTTTCATAATTTTACTCCGATTTTATGAAACTGAAGGCGTCGGCAAAATTTGATTTCATATTAGCAATCCAGCTTGCATCAGCGGCAGAAGTTGATTGCCTGCTGTTGTCAGTATTGAAATCGATGTTTACCGGAGAGGCATAAACACTTTTGAGATCCATCTTGATTTCCATCTTTCTGTTGCCATCAACATTCAGAGAAATTGGCAAGCTCACCTTCGAGTAGGCATTGTCAGTTCCAAGATGCAAAACAAGTGATTTGACCTGATCGGCACTGTTCTTATACTGACCTTCGTGCTTATAGAATATGTATCCGGTGTTCCAGGTCCAGAACATGCCTTTTGACACATCCAGATCGCCGTCCTGGGCTCCTGTGTGATTGCGGGTAGGATCTATGCCAACATAAAAGCTCAGGCTGTCGTATTCGCCGGCATCAATTGTTCCGGCATCTATCACACATGAAGCGCTTACTTTGGCATCAATCAGTTTGTATACATTTACTGATTTGACCGTACCGTCTTTTTTGTGAAGCCTGATATTGCTTATATAGTATTTCAGCATTGTAATGCTATACATATTACCCGCTGCATTGGTAAATCTCATATCCGAAAAAACCAGGTCATCCGCTCCAGCCATGTTCCTGATTGTTATACTCAGATTTCCCGCTTCCGGCTGTTTTTTAGTATTGTCATCTGTGGTTTCCTTTTTGCACGCCGTCAGAAAAACCAGTGCCATTATTACTGATAAATATTTTGTCATTTTAATTGTCTTTTTTGAAGTTATAAAAATTTTAAAAAAATGCCTCATCTTTCGATGAGGCATTTAAAGTTAAATCGGATTATTCGCAGCAGCTGCATCCGCATTCGCATCCGCTGCCGTCGCATTCACTGCCGCAACTGCAATCGCTGCCACAGGTTTGTTCGGTACTGCAGGATGAATTAGCTGAACAGCATGATTCAGTTGTTTTTGAACCGCTGTTGATGGCATAAAGGACGCCGCTACCTGCTATGATGGCAAATGATGCCAATAAAATTACTTTCTTTTTCATGATATTATTTATTTAATGTTTTTGTTTGATGCCCGCATTTTCAGTTGCAGACAAACTGAATTCCGCAATGTTCCATGACAGGACGAAATTATTCCTGTGCTTTGAAAACACGTATGTTTCCTTTTGACATATCTCTATGTTATTAGGGCATCAAATGCGCAATACGCGCTTCTGAAGTAAAATCGGAACAGGGTAATGGTGATCGAATTCATCAAAATCAGAATCCGGCTGAACAGCAGGTAAACTGAATACTATTTGCTGTGCAGTATAAGAAAATATCTTTTGCTCTCCGGCTTTAAATACCGTTTGAGTGGTTTTTTCGAGTCCTAAAACGGGGTTAATGACAGTTTGAAATACAAGGTCAGAACAGCAGGACTTCTTGCGTACAGGATTCAGCTTTTTGCAGCAATCTTCTGCAGGCTGCTCTGAATAAGAACTGAACCCGATTGAAATGCCCGAAATACTGCTGCAGCACTTGG
>CAZRKA010000273.1:0-2752 GCA_964600345.1 uncultured Chitinophaga sp.
AGATCTGGGGTACCGGTAATCCGGATTGTAATCGCTTATTACTTCGGCAATTTTGGCACATAAGTCTTTATAGGGTTTGAATGCCTCATGTCTGTTAATCTCTTTAATTTCCTTAACTAAGTATACTTTACTGCTTTCGGCAATAACTATCTGGCTCAGGTACTCATTGTTATAAATAATGTTTCCTTCGTTTTCAGGTAAATTATGAGTCAAAAGATGAACAATTGCTTTCAGTTTTGTTTTACTTGCCTTCATATTCTGTAGTTTAAATATAACGGAAAACTCAAGATATGACCAGTACCAGTTAAGTATGTACAATAAAACCCGATGCTTATTCTCAAAATACCTGTAAACAGTAGCTTCTGTTGTTTGAACTTCAGCTGCCAGTTTCTTAAAAGTAAAGTGTTCAAAGCCAAGCTTATATATTAAATCTATCGAACATTTAACAATTTTTCTGCCCAATTCGCTGCTTTCAGGGTCTCGTAAATAGATACTGCTGTTGACTTTAAATGAAACATTAAAATTCATAATGAATCCGCGAAAATATATACACCATTATAAACCGGCAGATAATTCTATTTATAATAGCATAGCTATAAATTATAATAGTATTACTACTATATTGAAGAGTATTTATATCTTTGTGGGCTTAAAGCATCTATGCAAGTTTCTTACATACAACGATTGTGGAGTTTACTGGTGAGCGAAAAAAAAGAAATCATTCCCATTTATTTCTACGCATTTTTAAATGGATTGGTGCAGCTTGCAATACCACTGGGCATACAGGCCATTGTCGGATTTGTAATGGGCGCCTCTATGGTAACTTCCATTTATGTACTTATTGTAGTAATTGTAATGGCAGTATTGGTTGTAGGAATAATGCAAATCAAACAGATGCAGATAATCGAAAAAATTCAGCAGAAGATTTTCACGCGATATACTTTCGCTTTTGCAGAAACCATCCCAAGAACTGATTTACTTTCTCAGGGATCCGCCTCTTTACCCGAAAAAGTAAATCGCTTTTTCGACACCATTGGTATTCAAAAAGGTATATCCAAGTTGTTGCTGGATATTCCGACAGCTTCGATACAAATTGTCTTCGGACTTTTATTGCTGGCTATTTACCATCCATTGTTTATTATTTTTGGTCTTTTGTTATTATTCATCTTATGGATTATTCTCAGGCTCACGGGTAAAAACGGCCTGAGGACAAGCATAAAAGAAAGCACTTACAAATACGCAGTTGTATCCTGGCTGGAAGAAATGGCCCTGAATATCAAATCATTTAAATTCACCCAGGGCACTCATTTAAACCTGCAAAAAACAGATTCAAAGCTGCTTGGCTATCTTACATCCAGAACCAGGCATTTCAATGTACTGCTTTTTCAATACTGGACACTGATAGTTTTCAAAGTAATGATTACAGCAGGAATGCTGGGTGTCGGCACTTACCTGCTGATACAGCAACAGATTAATATAGGAGAGTTTATTGCGGCTGAAATCGTTATTCTGACAGTAATCACCGCAGTCGAAAAATTAATCATCAATCTCGATAGTGTTTATGACGTTATAACAGGTCTGGAAAAATTATCTCTGGTACTTGAAACACCCTTGGAAAAAACGGCAATAAAGCCTATGTGCACGGAGATTCGGGAATGGAAATCGAATTAATTGATTTTGGCTTTAATTACCCCGATGAAAGAAATTTGATTGAAAATGCCAATCTTATAATTCCGGCTAATACCATAACAAGTATATCCGGTCATTCAGGTTCAGGAAAATCGACTTTCTTAAAAATATTGGGTGGGTTTTATATGAAACATCAGGGGTCACTGCTCTACAATCATTACCCATCAGGACAGTATAATCTGGAAAACTTACGACAAAATATTAGCATTTATCTGCAGCGCGATGAATTGTACAAAGGAACTATTATGGAAAACATTGCCCTCGGCAGAACCTCGGTTACTCACGAAAAAGTGACCCACATAATAAAACAACTTGGACTTGATGATTATTTCAAGTCGTTTAAAGACAATCTGGAAACCGAAGTTTACCCCTCGGGTAACAATATTTCCGACACCTTGAAAAGAATTATACTCATCTTAAGGACTTTGGTCAACGAACCGCGTTTGCTGCTGATGGACGAACCCCTGCTCGGAATGGATGATAAAATTAAAGAAAACATACTGAACTATTTATTTAAACTTAAGCAACATTCAACCATTTTCATAGTTAGCAATGACCAGACTATTGATAATACATGCGATTATCATCTTGAAATAAACAACAGAAATTTAAAATTGACAAAAATCAATGAATAATTCAGATTATCCGATAGCGCTGCAATCTGTTCAAAGGATATACCAAATGGGAAAGAATTCCCAGATCAGGTATTGGTTTGCTATTATCATTATTTTTTTAGTAGTTATATTGTTTTTGCCATGGACTCAGAATATCAGGGCAAATGGGGTAATAACAACACGCATGCAGGAGCAGCGTCCTCAGGACATCAATTCTCCAATACCCGGCAAAATACTGAGATGGTGGGTCAGGGAAGGCGATTTTGTGAAAAAAGGCGATACCATTATTCAGTTGTCTGAAATTAAAGAAGATTATCTGGACCCCAACCTTGTATCGAGGACTCGTGAACAAATTGACGCTAAAAGAAGCAATGTTGAGTATTACAAGGAAAAAGCCGAGACAGCATCTCAGCAAATAGAAGCTCTCAGGCGTATTAAAAATCTGAAAA
>CAZRKA010000274.1:0-2731 GCA_964600345.1 uncultured Chitinophaga sp.
GATGCATAGTTTCAACCGTTATTGTACAACAAGGCTACCTTCTTTAAAATACATATAGTCTTTAGACTCACCCAATGAATAGAAATAATGCTCATCGGGGGAAGGATCACATTGTTTACCGGGAATATCATTGCGTTGATCTTTGCAACAGGAAATAAATACAGCAGAGATGAGCAGGAGAAAAACCAATTTCATAAATTTTGATTTGATGATATTGATTGAAAATAATGTTAAATGCATTGATTTGAACATGTTTAATTATCTTTTACTGTAAATAACCGTATAATTTTCCCTGAAGGCGGGCTGAGTGATTTCCATGTCCCAATTTTCGGGTATTTCTTTAAAAACCTGTTTTAGTTTTAGAACTAAAAAAAACCATCCGGGAGTTTCTTCATTTATGATCAATGTTTTTTCTCCGCAAACAATTTCCATTAACACGATGTCGTAGGCATACACATCTTTTTTATAGGCGTTAATCTGATCAATCTCCGACCATTTAATAGTACTTTTTATTTCTTTATCAGTCATCCTGAATCCGTCGTCGAAATACTCAAAGTTTCCCATATCCGAATAAATCTCCCCGAATGTTTTTCCGCTTTCTGAATGCTCAGATGATTTGGATTTAAAGAGTTCTGAGAAGAAGTTCATTTTTATTATTTTGTCTGCATAGCCACAGTATTTTTCATTCCTCGTCTCATTTTACATCGCAACTTTACCGTCATACCACAAATAATGAAGAGCTCTCAATGCGTCAACACAGTGATTGCCCCAATGGTGATTAAATCCAAATTTCAGTTGCCATAAGGCATCTTCAATTGATTCGTCTGTTCCGATTTGGTCAATTTTTGTTAACTCTTCTTTTAGGTCAGCGTATATGTCAGCAAAATCGTCTACAAGCCAACCTTGAGTTGGTTCTTTGTCTGTAATTTTCCAACCTTGCTCTGGTTTCCCGTTTAGTTCTGTGTATGTCGGGTCGAATACTTTCCAATAAAAACAGTCTTTCCCAAGATTCGAAATCAGATTCTTATTCATTTTTCTAAGTTCATCTTTGTTAATTTCGTCAAATTCACTTTCAGGACCTGAATGAATCAAGTCAACCGTTTCAAGTTCTAATGCTGTCCGATATAATTCTGATAACGCTTTATGAGAGTCTTTGTAAAACGTCTCTTTATTTAATCCACTATTTTCCAATAAAGACACAAACTGTCGAGCAGCGTTTAAGAAGTCAATTGTAGATTTCTTGTTTAGCAATCCGGTTATTTCTGTTGATAGTTGTTTCATCGTCTTTTAATATTGTGGCTAACGGTCCGCAGCTTGGTGAGGTGCGGCTCCCGGAGCCAACAAGCTTTGACCTTGAACAAAATTAGGTGGGGAGAACTAGTTTTCCTAATTTGAAAACCAGCATCATGCAAAGGTGCTGTTAGTGGCGTGTACTAAATATGTTTCCAAAATACTTTAACTTCAGTTTCTAAGCATTTAGTAAGACTTCCCTTTAATTTCAACACCTTTGCCGTATCGTATTGAGCATTGTTAATTGATAAGCGATATGAAGCAAATCCACAATCAGATTCATAAATCAACTTGTTAAGATTTGTTATCTTACCGCAACACTCTGTTTTAAAATTCAAATCGTCGAAGTGAGTACTATCATATGATTTCGACATTTTTTCCTGCCAAAAATCCATAGACATTTCCCTACTACAAAAATTGCATGTAACCTTTTCAAAATTCTGACCCTGGTCTACAAATTCAACAGAATCATATACCTCGGAACTAATTTCACAGTCTGGATACTCAATCTGAAGCAATTCGAGTGAAGCCTTAATCTGGGCATCCGAAGGCTTATACTTGGAATCAATCGGTATGATTACTAATTCATGCCCTGCAATTGTAGCAGTAGGTGGTCTTATTGTTATTAATTTATTGCTTTCCATGGTCGTACTTTTTTGCAGATTGTTATTACAGGAACAAAATAGAATTAACCAAAGGGTCGTAAATTGTTTTAGTCGTCGCATAAATCTTAGCTGTAACGTTTTGGCGCTTGGCGAGGGCAAGGAATCGTTTACTCAATTCCTATTATAAAACGTTCACCAACAAATATACGAAATGTTCCTTTCGGAGATGTTCGCCTTGCTCTTGTCAAACGTGTGTTATAGGCTGCTTTATTAGTCATTAACAATTAGTTGTCCTTTTTCATCCCAAGAATTAGTTTTGATATACCCAGTCAATGTGTTTTCTCCTATTTCTTTTATCAATCCATTCTCATAGTAATGAATTACTTCACCTAAATCTTTACCATTTTTTCGCGTCCATCTTACTTTAATTGCCCCAGATTCATAGAATCTATTATTTATTCCATCAAATTCCCCATTAACTCTTTCTCCTTCAAAAAATGTCCTGCCATTTTCATATACCTCTCTAATAACCCTGTTATATTCTCCATTAATTTTATATCCTTCAATTGAAAGTCTTCCATTTTTTCTCCAACGAAAATATTTTCCATTTAGAGTACCATTTTTATACTCCATTAACTCATGAATTTGCCAATCGGGATAAAACAATATTTGAATATAGTCACTGTCATTGATATTGCGAAAGATTGTCAATACGCTGTCTTTATTGTGAGAAATTTTACTAATGTCTATTGTCAATGATTCATTACTTTGGCTACAAGCATGCATAATTCACCCAAACTGACCCCCTATTTTCAGTCCAAATTGACCCCTGTAAA
>CAZRKA010000275.1:0-2727 GCA_964600345.1 uncultured Chitinophaga sp.
GTATTTCTACAACATATCATACACACGAATAGAGCTTAATTCTACAAAATTTGAATTGAAAAAAGGTTTTGTGGAGGTCTTGAAGTGAAATATTTATCAGTATCTGACACAATATTTGCCTTTATCGTCTACCAGGAGTCTGGGTGGCGATTTCATCAGTTCAAAATAGTTATAACCATCCTGCAGATTGCGCCAGAATTCCAGTCTTGTAGGATCAAAATTATAGTATGACCTGAGGAATTGCCAGTTGCCGGAATGCATACGGCAAGGGTAAATATGAATAGGTATATGATAATTTGTATCGCGGTTATTCTGCGCCTGAATATTACACCAGTAAAGTTCTTTGATGATATCGTCGTTCATAGGCAGACAGCCAATGGTTACGCTGTCGCCATGCACAAAAATCTGCCCGCCGTAATTGCCTTTTTTGCCAAGTATGCTGTCGCTTTTATTGGGATACGAAACCTTATACGACAGGTAAAAATTGCTGTATGGATTGTATTGATTGATGTGGTAGTAACCTTCGGGTACCTGAAAGTCTCCCTCGCTTCGTTTGGGTCCTAGCGAGCCGGATAAGGCCATGATGTTATATGATTTAACAAGGCGATAACGGTGATGTGCGCTGTCAGCTGCCCATAATTCCATGATCCTTTCTTTTTTGAATACCCTCCAGTAAACAAATTTAGGCGGATATTGAAGATTTGCAGACTGAAAAGCCTGTTTTAGGATATCATCGCTGCTAAGACGCGCATTCCAGACGCGCTGATTGCCGAGCTGCCTTTCGGTATAAACCTGTGGTTGGGCCAGTGCAATTCCGCCTGTGAAAAGTAGTATCGCTATAAATATTAATCTTGACATTTAATCTACAACCGAGATTTTAATGCTGTTGGCCATTGATTTTTTCTTAATTGGCATACTGGCCGTATGTATGACTATATCGTTCTTTTTTACAAGTCCGTTCGATTGCAGCACTTCAATAACATCCGTAAAAGTCTGATCGGTGCTTTCGTATTTATCGTAGAAGAAACCCCTTACACCCCATACCAGACTCATGGATTTGAGCAGTATTTTATTATTGGTGAAAATATAAATTTCGGCTCTCGGACGGTAAGAAGAGATTTCGAGCGCTGAATATCCCGAACGCGTCATTCCGACTATTGATTTTGCCTTCAGGTGATCGCTGATGCGCACAGCTGTAAAACATATTTCGTCTGAAATAAAAGTATCGCTTTGTGAAGTTGGTTTGGCACCTTTGTAATATACCCTTCTGTCTTTTTCTACATCCCTGATAATTTTTTCCATGGTTTCAACCACTTTGACAGGATGCTCTCCGACGCTGGTTTCTGCGCTGAGCATGACCGCATCTGCTCCATCAATCACCGCATTTGCCACGTCGCTGACTTCGGCTCTGGTAGGCGTTGAATTTAGTATCATTGATTCCATCATCTGGGTTGCCACAATCACCGGTTTGGCAGCTTTCATGCATTTTTCTATAATGTTCTTCTGAATAATCGGTAAATCCTGAAGAGGCATTTCGACACCCAGATCGCCACGGGCAACCATAATGCCATCTGTTACTTCAATTATTTCGTCAATGTTCAGAACTGCTTCAGGTTTTTCAATCTTTGCAATAACCTTGCATTCTTTTCCGGCGGCTGCAATTCTTTTTTTGAGATCTATAATATCTGCTGCTTTTCTGACAAATGACAATCCTATCCATTCGACATCGTTGTCCATTCCGAACTGCAGGTCTGAAATGTCTTTTTCTGTCAGGCTGGGAAACGAAACATCGGTATGGGGAAGATTGAATCCTTTTTTGGATTTGAGTATACCTGCCGTCATTACCGTTGATTCGACATCTGTGGCATTCAGTATTTTATCTATGCGCAATTCAATCCGTCCATCATCGATCAGTATCATTTCGCCGGGTTTTACATCTTTGGCCAGATCAATATAACGTATGCAGACCATGCTCGAATTGCCAATCATTTCGTTGCAGGTCAGTATCAGTTTTTGTCCTTTAATAAGTTCAACGGCATCATTTTCAATCAGGCCGATTCGGAGTTTGGGCCCCTGTAGATCCTGAAGAATACAGACATCCGAGTTCAGTTCGTCATTGATGCTTCTTACATTGCGGATGACCTCTATGTGATCTTCCTGAGTGCCGTGAGATGAATTGATGCGGCAAACATCTACTCCCGATTTGATGATGCTTTTGAGCATTTCGCGGGAGGCTGTTGCCGGTCCTATGGTTGCAACTATTTTTGTGCGGTTGAAATTCGATTTATACATGAAGGTCTTCTAAAAAATATTTTGTTCTTAATATGTTATTGTAAAAAGGTTCTTTTTTGGGTAAAATTTCAAAATCAAAAGGGTATATGTGTTCAATTTTTGAATTTGTTTTAATTGCGTCAACAGCTCTTTCGAAGTAGCCGTATATATCTTCTCCGTTGCAGACAAGCAGGTAATCGAACATCGGTTTGCTTTGGAAAAACCAGGCTTCACTTCCTTTATTATCTATCAGGTGCCAGTTAAGTTCCACGTCTTCAAAATAACAGTAAAAGTGATGATGAAGACTTGTTTTTCCATTTGATGCGACTTTGTTCCAGTCCAGATTCAGGCTCATTTCGATTCCAAAGCTTTTGTTAATTTGCCAGGCAAGCATATAGGCAGGCAATACTGACTTTATGCCTGCAATCTTCGGGGGAATTACAACGTTCTGAAAAT
>CAZRKA010000276.1:0-2699 GCA_964600345.1 uncultured Chitinophaga sp.
GGCATGACAGAGACCTATTCCCATATTGCATTAAGAACGGTAAAAGGTCAGGGCAGTTCAGAGTGGTTTAAGCCGTTTCCTTCTGTCAAAGTCAGCCTTAGCACTGATGATACCGCCATAATCAAAACCCCATTTTGCGAAAATGGTCTGGAAACAAATGACATCATCAGACTGAATGATAAGGCCGAATTCATGGTAAGAGGCCGGAAAGATTTCATCATCAACAGCGGAGGCATCAAATTACAAACGGAAGAAATTGAACGGGCTATTAAAGAAAAACTAAATCCTGATTATGACATAATCATCAGCTCGGTAAAAGACGATGCACTGGGCAATAAACTTGTTCTGGTATGCGAAGGGACCAAGAAGCCTGAGGTAAATGACCTGGATTTCCTGATTCAAATCAGCAGATACGCGATTCCTAAATTAATATTAAACTTAAATGAGTTTCCAAGGAATGACGGAGGAAAAACAGACCGTTTGAAAATAGCTGAACTTATATCTGATCAATAGTTAACTGATTCCGTCAGTTTGCCGTTTTCGTCGTAAGATTTCCAGTTACCGACTCTGACGCCATTGTGGTAGTGCATTTCTGAACGCAGAGTCCCGTTGCTGTCCCACACCTTCCATGTACCGTGTTTAAGGTCGTTTTTGTAAAAGGCCACTGACTCAAGACGGCCGTTTTCATTATAAGAATACCATTCACCGGTTTTCATACCGTCATTAAAAGCACCGGTTTCCCTTGTGTTTCCATTCATGTAGTACACAGTCAGACGACCATCTTTATTGCCGTCCGTGATTTCATAAACGCTTTCAAGCTGCCCTGTGGCAAAGAAAAACTCCAGACTACCTGTAAGTAACTCTCCAGCCGAATTGATGTACTTCCCTTGATTATTTATCTGTATATCAGATGTTTGCGCTTGAATACCAAAGCAGATAAACAAGGAAAAAACGGATGTTATTAATAATCTTTTCATGACGGCTTAACAATTTAATAACAAAGATACGAAAAAAATTACCTAAATTCCAAGATAATTTTTGAATTTAATTCGTTTATGTTAAGCACGGTTGACTTATAAGATATACACTCTACTTTAATACTATTGCAGGATTTATAGATATTTTCCGGGATATAACACTCACCTTTGCTATTGGTGTAATAAATTTTATCAGTTCCGAGCAATTCCACTTTTGCACCTGCCACACTTTCGTTGTTCTTGTCATATATCTTCAGAATCTGAAGGGCCGTATTGTCGCCTGCCATCAGATTGCTTCCTATAAGAACAAATAATAAGAAAATGTTTTTCATTGCAGCAAAATAAGCTGTGCAGTTTTATGCAGTCAAGAAGACATTGTTATGTTTATGTTAATTTTAGCGCAGTTGATCTACGCCTTGTAAATACTGAGAAAATCCCGGCTTAATGTATAATTTTCATTAAGAACCTGTTAAAATATTCTAACCAAACTTTCATCATTCATTAAGGTAAACTTAATATTGGCAGTCGTGTTTTGCAGTATGAAATTGTCTCTCAAATTCGCAACGTTATTCTCATTGTTTCTAATCTCCAACTCTCTGTTTTCCCAATCTGCTTCAATCTATGGCACCGTAAGCGACAGCATTAAAAAAGAGCCTATCCAGGGCCTTAATGTCAGCATAAGTGCCGCCGGCAAAACTGCCATTACCGGAAACAAAGGAGAATTCCATATCGGTGGACTAAAGGATGGATGGTACAGTGTAAGATTTAAAATGATCGGTTACATACCCAGAACAATAGACAGCATACATATTATAAATGGTCAAAGTGTAGATCTCGGCAATATCATCATGCAGGTTAAAATTGAAACTTTTAAAACCGGTACGGTGAGGTTCAGAAAACCTCAGACAACAGTTGCGGCCGGTGTACAGGATCAGAAAAAAAACGAACAGGTCAGTAACGTGGTTACAAGTGCAAGTATAGCCAAAACCCAGGATGGTGATGCGGCCAAGGTTGCGGCAAGGGTGCCGGGTGTAACGCTGATGGAAAACAGATTCATCATGCTTCGCGGACTGAGTCAGCGATACAACAGTGTTCAGATTAACAATATCAACGCGCCAAGCACAGAGGTTGACAGAAGGGCTTTTTCATTCGATCTAATTCCGTCCAGTATGCTGGATAAAATGTCCATTTTCAAATCGCCTTCTTCTGATCTTGCCGGTGATTTTGCCGGAGGGGTTATTAAACTTCAGACAAAAAGTGAACTTGAAAAAGATTTCATCTCATACCAGTTTGGTCTCGGTTTCAGATTAAACACAACATTTACTTCTCACTTCTTTAACAGTGTTGGTTCACCAACCGATTACCTTGGATTTGACAATGGTTACAGGGCTTTACCATCCGGATTCCCGGCAAGTCTATCGGGGTATTCAAGTTCTCAGAACATTCAGTTTGGAAAACAGCTGCGCAACAATTACGCTTTAAATAAATTTACAAGTCCCCTGGATTTTGGCTTGGGTTTCGGTTTCGGCAGAAACATCAAACTTAAAAATATGAGTTTGTTTACTGTCAATAATTTTTCATACTCGACCAATTACCAGTTTGCCAGAATGAAGCGCTATCGCTATCAGTTTGATCAGATTGAATATGTCAGGCAGATGTTTGACTATACAGATGATAATATGTCTGTAGAATCGAAATTCAGTTTGCTGAGCAACTGGATAC
>CAZRKA010000277.1:0-2689 GCA_964600345.1 uncultured Chitinophaga sp.
ATTGTTAAATGTCGTTTGACAATACAATGTATTTCTGTAAATACTTATAATTTGAAGTATTAAAAAAATGCGAACAATTTTCATGTTTAACATCATTTAGTTTCAAATTTAACTAATAATATCAATTTAATTAAAACTAATTTTAGATATAATATTTAAATGGGTTTATTTTTATTTTAAGAATGGTAATATAGGATGGGAAAGCAAGCAGAACAAATTCAAACTATTTGATTATCAATAAGTACTTACATTAAATTTGGGGTTAAATTTAACCAATCTGAATTTTAGATAAAAGTTTTATTTCATCACCTCATTCATCCTCCCCAGCGACGCATCAAAATGATTGTTTACCTCCAAACAGAAATCTTTACCTGCAGTGGCGTATTCTTCCGAATTCTCAAGTTCTGCATATCGTAATTTCATTTTAGTTACCATTTCAATATGCTGTTCTTCGCAGGCTGCTCCTTCGGTTAAGTTGTGCTCGTCGAGGTAGGTTCGTTTGATGCCTTCGCTGGATATATTAAAGGCTACCTGACATTGTACCAGGAGGTCCTGGTAAAAATGTATGACGTAAGGTGCTGTGTTCTCAATGATGTCGCAGATGGCCATCGATTTTGTCAGAGTTGCATGTTCAATATCCACTGCTTTTACCAGGTCGTAATTTTCGGGAGGTGGTAGTTCAAACTTCATGTTTAAAAGCGATTCAAACATGATCTTCAATTGATCGCAATGCTTAATGCCTTCGAATTCACTGCCGGCAATCAAAGGCAAATCGCCTTTTTCGGTGAGGTAGATTCTTTCGGCAATCTCTCTTGAGTCTTTGTATTGTGTTAGTTCCGAAAATTTTTTAAACGAGAGCAGACTCATATAGCTAACGGGATAAAATCCCCCGACTGCCGCTTTAAGCAGTTCATAACGCTCTTCTGTTTTCAATCCCTTTAGTAATTCATACTTGTCAGGGTTTGTTCCGATTCTGAAAAAATCCCAGAAAGGATGATTCATGAATAATGGGTATTGCGATCTGGCGCTTAACATAATTTTAATAGACTTCTTACGTTAATCAGACAATATTAGTTTATGCCCCCTCTGAAAATGACCTTAGCATGACATACGGAGTTTATAAGCACTCAGAAATTAACGCAGACAAATGGGACGAATTCATATCGAATTCCGCCGATGGCTTTATTTACCATTATCACGCTTATATCAGTCATCTCTGCAATGAATGGCAGGCTGTTATTGCTGAAGAAGAAGGGAAGATACTGGCGGTTTTTCCATTCGAAGTAAAAAAGAAATGGGGAATAAGATACAGCATACATCCTCCATTTTCTCAATTTACCGGCATGATCATCGATAGGAAATCGGAGAATGTCTATAAGCAATTAGAATTCGAAAAAAAGATAATTGAAGGAATTCACGCTGCACTGCCGCGCTCGCTAAAGTATATCTCCTGTCATTTTGCACCCGGGTTCAGTTATCATCTTGCTTTACAATGGCTGGGCTGGCAGGAGAAAACATTGTATACGTACTGGGCGGATATCAGCAGCGGATACGAATCGTTTCTTGAACAATCAGCTTCACATGTGAGGCGGGAACTAAAAAAATCGAAGGAGGCCGGATTCGAAATAAGAGCTGAAAATAAACCTGCGCAGGTCGCAGACATTCTCCTGAAAGCTAAACCATTTTTGAGGAAGCAGATACTGCCTAAGTATTTTGAAGGATTGGTCAAAAACGCTGCTCATTATTATGAAAGTAAAAAGAGTGTTTGTTTAATAGCTTATCTGGAAAATAAACCGGTGGCAGGTATCATCTATTTTTTTCACAGGGACAGAATGGTTTATTACCAGGGATCAACACTGCCAGAATTCAAAAATTCGGGAGTGATGACGCATATTATTTGCGAGAGTGTGAGGCTGTATGGCAAAGATTATAAGTATCTCGATTTTGATGTCAGCATGATAGAACCGATAGAAAGGTATTTCAGGGGATTTTCAGCATTTCCTGTATCATATTTCAGGTATACATTAAACAGGCTGCATCCGTTGCTTAAGTTTTTACTTTATCTGAAGCAGTATTTTAAACCCTGAATTTTTGATGAACTCAAGGAATTGCCGGCCTTGAAACCCCCTGTAAAAGCTAATTGCACATGGACTTATTTGGATTATTCAATTTAATTTCTGTAAATTGTTTTTGAAATGGATTCATACATGAAAAGATTTTCAGTTCAAATGAAGATATCATCATAACTGTGTAAAGTAAAAATGAAATTAATAATACCTTTTCTCATGGTAACTTTTATTCTTACATCCTGTAAAAAAGATTGTCGTGAAAAAGGCAATTGTCCACCTGAATACTATAGGTTTGAACTTGGGGAAGCCAAAAACTATTTATGGGCAAATGCCGGAAGTTATTGGATTTATAAAAATACGAAAACCGGAGAGTTGGATACACAAACTTGTACCAGCTGTACAAGTTATTTTATTACAGCCAAAGGAACTTATAAAGAAACACAACATATTACTGTTGAATATGAGAAACTAATTAAAACTACTTATAGCTCGTTTAATAAATGGACATATAATGATATCAGTGGAAAATATAATCCTGATGCTTTAAGAAGTTTAAAAACAGGTATTGATAGAAATGCAGAAGGGAGAGTAAATGTTCCATTTTTTCACCCAATAGTAGT
>CAZRKA010000278.1:0-2595 GCA_964600345.1 uncultured Chitinophaga sp.
AGACAATCGAACTTTATTGTTCTCTCAAATTAAGTTTGGAAATGTCTTAGAATACGCTAAGAATAGCCTTCGTGATCCTTGTGCATTCCTTGCGTTCTTTGTGTGATGGCACCAGGCTGCGGATTTATCCGCCCCAAATCATTTCCCTGGCTTTATAGTCAGTTTCCAATCTGCAAAAATTTAAATAATACGAATTCCGTTAATTGTAGGAGAGACTGGGCTAGAATGTTTGATTTCAAGGCTTGCGAAATTGAAAAAAGCGGAATTTACCAGCGTAATTGAGCATTTTTGAAATGAGCATAACGCAGAAATCGGACATTACAGTCAGTCTC
This sequence comes from uncultured Chitinophaga sp., assembly GCA_964600345.1. Taxonomy (GTDB): domain Bacteria; phylum Bacteroidota; class Bacteroidia; order NS11-12g; family UBA955; genus JABMMZ01. Next base: position 333 of record CAZRKA010000278.1, read on the forward strand.
TCTGTTTCTCGAAGTATCGCTCCCACAGATCCTGTATTATCCCATCCTTCAACCCGTGATAGGGTGTCATGATATCTGAAATATTGGTGCGCCTGAATATGTCCATATAAATCCTTCCCGCTACATCAATCACCTCTGCCCTGTCAGGGTTCAGCTTAAGATGATATACTCTTTCGTGAAGGTCTATAGCTTCTATGTCTTCGGTCAGTTCTTCCAGTTTTTTGAGTTTCAGATAAGCACCCTGTGCCACACCGGCCAGTTCGCCAAACTTGTGAATGTTGCCTCCGGTACCTACCCCTTTGAGCTTTGGCACCCAGGTGACATTCTCTTTTATCCAGGCGTGCAGTTTGTCGTACTCCTCAGGTTTAATTTTGTTTTCGCGCGCCCTCACCGTTCCAATATTGAAACTTTTAGAAACAAGGGCCTTGTTCTCCTGTATCAGTGTCAGCTCCGTACTACCTCCCCCAACATCCACGTGCAGGAAAGTCTCCGTTTGAGGAAGCAGGTGAATAAAGGCATTTAATATCAGTCTGCTTTCGGTATTGCCGTTGATGACATCAATGCTAATACCTGTTTCTTTTTTAATCAGCTTAATGATCTTATCGGAGTTTTTTGCATCTCGCATTGCACTTGTTGCGCAGGCTCTGTAAAAATCAACATTATAAATATCCATCAGCAAACTGAACGCTTTGATTGCTTTAGTAAGGAGTTCAGTTTTTTTCTTTCCTATTTCCTTGGTCCCGAAAACATCGTCGCCCAACCTGATCGGCAGTCGCGTAAACTCGACTTTCTTCCATTCGGGCTTCAGACTATCTTCCTGCAAGGGTCTTGATATCAGAAGTCTCACCCCGTTTGATCCGATATCTATTGCTCCGAATTTCATCTCTTGCAATAATACATTTTATTTTGAACTCATAGCAGTTTGAAACTGAAAGAATTGTTATTTTATTTTTGCTGCAATTCAGAAAGATAGCTAATGCCTTTTCCTGTAAGGGTGAAGCTGTAGTCTCTCAAATGATCTGAATCGAAAAGCAAACCGGAACTGTTGTCGTTTTCAAGATCGCGACAGGGTTTGACATAGTCTTTAACGATTAGCGTTTTCAACTCGTCGCCGATTGCAAATTCGCTTTCATTTCTGATCTCACTCAGAATGGAAACGAAACTCTCTTCGAAAACAAGTCTTGAAATGATAGTTTCAGCAAGTGGATTCAGCTTTTCTTCCATTCAGTTTTCTTTGATTTAGAGGGAACATTGAGGTGATCGTAAGGGCAGTGTTTGCAGGCGCAACCGCAACAATATCCGCGCTTCAGAAGATAGGATTCTGTGAATACCAGCAAACCTTTCTCATTGAAATAGTAATCAGCTTCCTTGTCTGCCCGGCTCACAGTGCAAAGGTAATAAAGTATGGCATTTTTGCAATAAGTCAGACCTGATTCCGGCACAAATTCTTTCTTAAATTCACTACCTTTGTGTTTTGTAAATGAAAAACATTCAAGTCATCTGTTTATTGATATTATTACCTTCTGTTTCCAGTGCCCAGTGGACAAAAACTACCCTAAGCGGCAACAAAGACCTGTACGATGTGCATATACTGGGAAGCAGAGCCTATATTGCAGGACACAACAGCGCGCTCTACCGCTCAGACGACAGCGGCAAGTCGTGGCAGAGTCTTGTGCTTACAATACCCAATAATCTGAGAGCTGTTTACTTTACTTCGGCAGATACCGGATTTGTGATAGGCGAAAATGCCAGGATACAAAAAACTGTGAATGGCGGCAATAGCTGGACTCAGAAATACGTACGCACTGCTGCTTATGCCTACGATATACAGTTCAGTGGTGTAAACGGTATAGCAGTTGGCAAAGACATGCTGGCGGTGAGCAGCAATGACAAAGGCGAAAACTGGACTGTAGACACCACAATCACGATTGGCAAAAAACTGAACAGTGTCTGTATTACGCCAGGCGGATTTTGCTGGGCAGTTGGCGACAGTGGTTTTATTTTGAATAAACACATCAGCAGGCATAAATGGGACAATCTTAAATATCCGACCAAGGTTGACCTGAACAACATCAGAAACATAGGCGATTCGGTTATCATCATCTGCGGCGGCATGCCCGACACAACCCAGGTCGGAAAATACCTTAACATCTTTCTTATCAGCACCGACAGCGGTAAAACCTGGACTCAGACCACTATTCCTGAAATGAAAATCATCAACACATCCTGGTTTTTTAGCTAGGATACCGGATATCTGATTGGA
>CAZRKA010000279.1:0-2560 GCA_964600345.1 uncultured Chitinophaga sp.
AGCAAGAGATTGGTTTAAAGGATTAATTATGGCAATTGGTACGCCGTTATTGTACTTAGCTCAGGAAATGATACCTGGATGGGAAGCTGATCCTTTTGTAAAAGCGGGTTTGTCTGCTGGCATTACTTATATCCTTAAAAACTTGGTTGAGCCTACCAAGAAAATAACAGTCGAAAAGCCATGAGACGCATTGATTATATCGTACTGCATTGTACATCTGGACCGCAAAAGCAATCAACTTCTGAAATTCAGAACTATTGGAAACATTCTTTAGGATGGAAAAACCCAGGGTATCACTACATCATTGATTCGAATGGTAGTTATGAAAAGATACATCCTATTGAAAGCCCGTCAAACGGAGTAGCGGGTTATAACGCCCATAGCATACACATCAGCTACAAGGGAGGGGTTGATGCCAAGGGGAACCCAGTGGACAACCGAACAGAAGCTCAAAAGGCTACTCAGATTGCATTAATAAAAAAACTACTGCCGTTTGCTCCAAATGCAAAGATCGTTGGCCATAGGGACTTTCCAGGGGTCACAAAAGCATGCCCATCATTTGACGTAAAGTCTTGGCTTAAAACAGTAGGTCTATAAATTTTTAATACTTAAATAAATGAATCCAAGAATACCGACACCAGAAAAAATGCAGAAATATCCGTGGGGAGCAACTGTAGTAATATTGTTTTCCGTCTGCCTGGTTCTTGTAGGTATTATAGTCAAACGCCCGGCCTGCGATTCGGACGACTGGAAAAAGGCTTACCAGGAAGAGCGGCAAAAGAACGACTGGTACACAAAATCCCTCATGGTGAAAGACGGGATGAATCAAAAGTTAATTGCAAAAATCGACAGCTTGTCAAAAGTAGAAAGAAATGAAAACGTCAACTAAAGTTATTATTGCGCTCTCTGTGATATTGATAGGTTTGATCTGGTACATCTTAAAGCTATACGAAAAGGCCAGTCAATTAAAAGAAGCAAGCCCCATAGAGGCTATTGCAAAGAAACAGGTGCAGACTGAGGCTAAAAAGATTGCCGAAGAAGTGGATAAGCATGGATTGCAGCACACAATACTTAAAATGGTAAAGGAAATTGACCAGTCGGCGGTAGATAAGGTTAAAGCAGATCTACTCGATACGGTAGCCGCATTAAACATTGAAAGAGATAAGTTAAAGCAGGTTATAGTGGTTAACACTTCTCTGGTTATTAAAAACCAACAGCTCGAAAGAAAAGTTTCAGAACTTGCTACAACCTATTCGCATTTCGATGATCACTTTCGCCTTTCGGTAAATGTTCCAAAGGACAGCATGCAAAGCGCTACATTCGATGCAGGGTACGATGCAGACCTTATAACCACTCAATATACAAAAGGCAACTGGCTGACCGGAAACAAACCGTATATTGATATTTATTCTAATGATCTAAGGTTTACCATTAAGGGGGCCAGAACTTTGACTGTAAAACCTAAGCAACCTTTCTTTAATGCTGACCTGCAGGCGGTATCTGAATACAATATCAGAACCAATACGTTTTCTGCCGGCCCACAATTAAGGATTGGACTTGGCAGGGTAGAAGTTCGCGGGCGGTACGTTTATGACCCCTCAGATAAGCAGTGGAGTAGCGTTGTTTCAGGAGGGTATATGTTGCTCAGGAAATGATTATTTAGTTACCCTCAGCTTGTTAAGTACCCTGTCAGCATGTCCGTCTAATTCTTCGTTGTCCGAGATATCCGAAATATACCCCTCATGAACTGAAAGTGTTTCGTGGCCTACCAAATCCTTTGTGATACTGGTATTCTTTATTACCTGGTTTGCGAGCTTTGAGAAGCTATGCCTGATCGTGTGAGGGGTAACATTTTTCTTTATTCCTATAGCCTCAGCCATAATCTTAACCAATCTGCTTACTTTTGATCTGGCTTTATCCAGGAACTTCTTTAAAATAAATTTGTCTGTCAGGCTTTTTTGTGGAAGATGCATAAAACTGAATAAATATCCGTGCCGGTTTTTGCCGGCCCATCGGTCAATTATTTCTTTTAATTCGGGCCTTATTTTTATATCGTGTATTTTCCCGGTTTTCTGCTCCCGGTAAACCATACGTCCATCAACAATATTTTTTGTGTTGAGCATAAGCGCGTCACCAATTCTTATCCCCCGAAGGTGGATCATTGCGGTTATAAAATCCCGGACTTCAGCTTTAATTCCGGTAAATTCGGTCCCGATCCATAGCTTCATTTCATCCAGCGAAAGCTTGGTTTTGATGACCCTTTGCTTTGCAAAGGTCATATCTTCCATGGGATTGTCCATAATCACTTTGGCCTTCTTTGCGACTTTCATTACTTTGCCGATCACCTGCATCTTTTCACGGATACTATTGGGATTGTTTTTATGTTCAACAGTGAGCCACCCGCAGAACTTATAAATAAAGCCCTCTGTAATATCCTCGAAATCTACATCATTCTTAAACTCTTTCAGCTGCTTCAAGACGGACTTATTTATAATATACCTGGAAACCTGTTGGCTGGATTCAAAGTTATCAACCTGCTGCTGTAGTGCTTGCTGAAGGG
>CAZRKA010000280.1:0-2555 GCA_964600345.1 uncultured Chitinophaga sp.
GATACAACCTATCCCAAAATTTCGGGCTTTTACAATTACTATATGTTTCTGGACAGTTTAACTGAATCTGAGCTAAGGCTGAACGATTCGTTTATTTATGCTTTCACTATAGAAATACTCAGCAGAGACACTACAGAAACCATCAGAATCAACAGGTCTGAGGACAGACTTTATTACCGTTCAATAAGCAAGAAAAAGACAATATCCGAAATTGTTATGCCTTTGTCGGGCAAGGATGACAATTCACTTGAATACTCCAACCCTAAATCGGATTTTCCAAAAAGGGTTTCATTTAAGTTCAAAGGCAGCGACTCAACTATCGCTACTTATTACGGAGTAATTAAAGGGAGAAAGGATAGTATTGTGAGACGAATGTACAAACCCATCCGATATTGACGGCTTTATGAAATATGCCGGCAATTTTATCAATTTTATAATTCACTCCAATATTTTTATTGCAATTGCGGCAAGCGGACTCACTTTTCAAACTCAAATAGAACTCGGCATAGATCTCTCGCTGAAACCTTACCTCTTTTTAGTATTCTTTGCTACCTTATTTGACTACAATTTACATCGGTTAAATACAATGATATATTACCCTGAGTCATTAAAGGAAAATAAATACAAATGGCTGAGGGAAAATAAACGATTGTTTTTTTTGATTGTATTAATCTCTGTTTCCGGCTTTATTCTGACCTTATTGTATGCCAAAAAAGAGGTACTTTTAATGCTTATCCCATTTGCAGGATTAACATTGTTTTATACTGTACCCTTTTATAAAACCAAAGGGCGGACATATAAATTAAGGGATTTGCCTTATCTTAAAATATTTCTCATTTCAGGTATCTGGGCCGGCATTACCACCATGTTACCTATTGCCGAAATTGAACTTGATATCAGTTTATTAGAAACACTTAACATATTTATTATTAGATTCATATTCATATTTGCCTTAAGTATTCCATTTGATATCAGAGATCGGGAATCTGATTACAGAAATGGATTACAGACATTTGCACATATTGGCAGAGGAAATACCGGTTTGTCAATTGCCTGTATATTAATCTGTTTAATGAGTTTAATTGCCTTTGTAAAGTATATGAACCGGGCAGAATTTCATTTGGCATCAGCCTATTTCTTTTCAGGGATTATCAGTCTAATAATTTTAAAGTCAAAGCGTTTACTAAAACAGCCATTGTATCACCATGGATTTGTAGACGGCGCCATATTAATACAGACAGCACTGATTGTGGTTTCGGTATTTCTGAGAAATTTTTTTTGTAAATAGATTTCAGTGAATAGATTTGCGTACTAAAATCAACTAAACATGAAAACACGCACAATCGAATTTAACCTAAGATTTCCGGCAAAACCGGAAAAGGTTTACAATCTCTTAATGGATGGCAACCTGCATGCTTTGATAACGGGTGGCAAGGTTAGAATGAGCAGTAAAACGGATGGCAAATTTGAAGTCTGGGATGGATACTGCCATGGTTTTAATATCGAATTGAAAGAGGGCCGTAAAATAGTACAGGCATGGCATTTCGACGAAGATAACTGGCCGGCTAACCATTATTCTATTTGTACTTTCCTGTTCAGCAATGATGAACAGGGTTGCAGGATGCATTTCGAACAAAGTGAAGTACCGGAGACTTCGTACGAAAACCTGAGAAAGGGTTGGAAAGAACATTACTGGGACAGAATGCTCGAATTACTCAGAGAGGGAAATAAGCCCGGTACTGAATAATTCTATTTATTAGGGAATATTTTTTTAGAATAATAAACTTCATCTCAAAAGGTCAGAAGCTTATTTGATAATGAGGCTGATGAATCTGGCAAGGAAAAATCCGCCTATTCCCATCAATAGCACTCCAAAATATTTATTGATGGTGAAAAATATTCTGGCATTGAGTTTCTTGCCTATCAGATGAGATAGGAAAACTTTTAAAACATCCATCATAAATAGGACAAGAAGTATAGTGATCAGATTAATGCTCAGCAAAGTTTTGTAATTCGGGTCGTCGGCATATTTCAGACTTATTGAACCCATGACATTAAACCAGAGAATGAATGTAAAAGGATTGATCAGATTCAACCAGAATCCTTTAAACATACTTTTACTCGACGGCACCCTTGCCGAATATGACTGAAGAAATGCCTTGTACTGATGCCTGAAATATTTGATACCCATTAAGATCAGCACAACGGCACCGCATAAACTGTACATTTTCTGAAAGGCAGGGTTCTGCATGAAATCAGCAACTCCGAGTATACACAAAACCGCCACCAGAAGATCGCTGAGAAACACCCCTGATGCCAGCATAACGCCTTTGCTGAAACCTTCCTGAATACTGGTGTGTATGAGTTTAAAAAAAGCCGGTCCGAACAGCAGTATGCTGATAAAAAAACCTTGCCAGATGCCGTTCAGTACAGGGAATAAATACATTTTATCTCTTTAGTGTTTTTCTTGTTTCATAAATGATTTCATCAATTACATCTGTTTCAGTGAATTCCCTGATTATCTTTCCTTTTTTGTCAATCAGGTACAAACCTGC
>CAZRKA010000281.1:0-2518 GCA_964600345.1 uncultured Chitinophaga sp.
ATAATCAATTAATTCATTAATGAAAAGAATTCCGCCTGGGGTATAAACATACTGTGGATACATTTTACCACAATACCAGCCAATGATATGCGTTATTTGTAGAGCAATATGTTGAGAACTGCATTAATTTCGCTTTGCGGACTGCTTCCTTTTGTTTCTTTGGCGCAAAGAGACAAGGATACCATAACAAATCGGGAAGTCAAAATCACCTACGACTATCAGCCGAAATTTATGAATGTGCAGAAAATTGAATCTGTGCCTGTGATAGATAAACCGTATGTAAAACCGGCTTTATTTACCTACCAGATTAAAGCACATCAGGTGAATACTGAAAAAGTAATCAAGCCAATGCCGGTAGCTGATCTGAATTCTGAAACAGAAAATACTTACCCAAACAGTTTTGTTAAACTCGGTTACGGCAATTTAAAAACACCACTGGCAGAAATATACCTCAACAATAAGCAAAACACGCGTTACAGTTATGGCGCCCATTACAGATTTTTACAAACGAATTCGGATTTGAATAATTCCTTTGCCGATTTCAGTCGTCATAATTTCAAAGCCTACGCCAGTAATTACACCGAAAATGGGGAACTGGGCGTAGAATTAAACTACAAACAGGAAAATTACTTTTATTACGGTTACAATACAGTTGATTCGCCATTACTGGAAGCGAGCAGGGACAAGCTTGCAAGAAATATGAGTACTTTTGATGCCAGGGCATACTACAACAGTACAGCAACGGGGAAGAAAAAATTAAAACACCGCAGCCAATTTAATTTTTACAGGTTTGGAATCGACGATGCGGATGAAAGTCAGTATGCTTTCAGTTCTCTTCTCTATGCAGGTGTACCTAATTTCGACAATCTGAGCAACTGCAAAGTGAGCGCTGTATTAGGCGTGGATTATAATATTTTCAATAACGATACCCTTGCGGCGCTGAAACGATTCTTCATACAATTTGATCCGCGATTCGATTTTACATACGACGGTTTGCAGATTTCAGCAGGATTTAATACATCAGTTTTCTTCAAAGACAAAGCCGAAAGCGAGGTATTTCTGAATCCGGTGATTAAGGTTAATTATCCCTTACTCCCGAATGTGGCTAACTTATATGCAGGAATTGACGGCCGCTATCACAAACAAAGTCTGCGCAGCATCATAAATGCCAATCCATATACCTCTCAGTACGATCTTACTAATATGTACGAAAATGTAAGATCTTACCTCGGACTCAACGCTAAAATGGGTTCCAGTGCAGATGCTGTTTTCGAAATTACATATGCCAATGTTACCAATATGCCTTTATTTGTAAGCAATGACACCAGTATAGACAGACTGAATTCATTTTCAATTTTTTACAAACAGGTGGACATGCTCAAATTTATGGCGGCATTTAATTACAGTTTCAGTGAACATGTCAGAATCGGTCTGCTCGGTAATTTCTATAATTATGAGGTCAACGAAGAACCTTATCCCTGGCAGCTTCCAAATATTGACGGAAAAGTCAATATGCGTTTCAACATAGCCAATAAACTTTATCCGCACTTTGATCTCGTGGCTATGGGCGTTCAGAAACAAAGATCAGGAACAGGAAAAAATTACAGCACCAATTCAATAGATGCCTTTTACGATATTTCTGCAGGTGTCGACTACCGTTTTAAAAGCAAACTTTCCGCCTTCGTTCAGGCCAATAACCTGATGGGAACAAGATACCAGCGATGGTATAATTATCCGGTTTACGGATTTAATATCCTTGGAGGTATCACAATGATATTCTGATTCATTGTAATAAAACCTGTTCTGACTGAAGATTTAAAACAAGCTAATCTGTGCCGGAAGCAGTGTAAAACTTTTTCGGTGATGCTCATTGCTGCCGAATTGCATGATAGCAGTCCGGTGAACTGAGGTAGGATAACCCTTATTGCGGTCCCAGTGGAACTCCGGATAATCCACTGCTAGTTTTTCCATGTATTCGTCTCGGTGAGTTTTTGCCAGAATGGAAGCCGCAGCAATAGATTTCAGTTTAGCATCGCCTTTAACGACTGTGGTATATGGAATGTCTCTGTATTTTTTAAAGCGGTTTCCGTCAACCAGAATATGTTCGAAAGGCTGATTCAATGCATCAAGGGCAAGTTGCATGGCTTTTATCGAAGCATTTAGTATATTGATACGATCTATTTCATCCGGCCCCAGCTTAGCTACCGCCCAATGACAGGTAGATTCTATTTCGATGCGCAGCCTTCGGCGGACTGTTTCGTTTAATTGTTTGGAGTCGTTAAGTCCTTCCAGTCTGACTCCCTTAGGAATTATGACTGCTGCTGCAAAAACAGGACCTGCCAGACATCCCCTTCCGGCTTCGTCGCAACCCACTTCAATAAGATTGCTGTTCAGATAATCTGCAAGTATTGAAATTTCCTTTGCCAATTCGCTGAACAAAAAAGCAGTAAAATTCCGGCTTATTAAGCACCAGATATTAACAGAATAAATTAAAGAGCAGCTTTTTCAAGCAAGGCAG
>CAZRKA010000282.1:0-2493 GCA_964600345.1 uncultured Chitinophaga sp.
ACCCGGTTCTGTCCATAAATTCTATTGCCGAAGGCTGCACTCCTGCAGCAAATATCGCAGGCACACAGGCACAGGCTTTTTTGGCAGTGCCAAAAGAGGCCAGCAGCAATGAACGGAAGGGAGGGTAGGGAATCAGTTTTAAGGTTATTTCGGTCACAATACCCAGAGTACCTTCGCTCCCTATCATCAGTTGGGTGAGATTGTATCCGGTCGAATTTTTGAGAACATTGGCCCCGGTATGAATGATATCTCCATTGGCTAATACTACTTCCAGATTGAGGATATAGTCTCTGGTGGTGCCGTACTTTACACAGCGCGGACCTCCACTGCTGTGCGCAATATTACCTCCCAGTGTACAACTACCTTTGCTTGCCGGATCGGGAGGGTAAAACATTCCAAGTGCCTGCACAGCTTCCTGTAATGTTTCATTGATGACACCCGGTTCTACTATTGCCTGATAATTGATAGTGTCAATTTTTAAAATGCGGTTCATTTTTTCGAGACTCAATACAACGCCTCCCTCGGTTGGTAAGCACGCCCCGCTTAAACCCGTGCCGGCTCCCCTGCAGGTCAGCGCTATTTTATTGGCATTACAGTAGGCGGCGATTTCGGATACTGTATGCTTATTGTTTGCAAACAATACAAGTTCGGGTGGATAACAAAGATCTTCGGTGTAATCTTTCCCGTATTTGTTCAGACTGTCTGAATCGCTTAAAAAATTTTCAGGGCCCGCCAATGAAGTAAGCGCGTTATAATGATCAGAATTTATACGGGTATAAACCATGATGCGAATTTAGCGTTTTGAAACCTGAGACTTTGCTTTCTCTTACTCCGGAATTCAACAAGTTATTACAAACTTTGCTGATTAATGATGTTTTAAAGGTTGAAATGATAAGGTATAAAGAAAAATTTCACTTGACCGAAGATCAGTTTTCTGATTTCTTCCAGACCCTTATCCAGTCAACAATAAAAACGTTTGACTTGAAGTCTTTTGGGAGATATTTCAGATATTTTGCGTCAAAACAGTTGTTGATGATAATTACCATTTCATCGTCGAGCCATTGCCTTAGTCTGTTATTTACCCTTATACTACCGGTTAGTTTACCATCGGTGAAGAATTTAATGAAGTAAGGAGTCCATTCACAACCGTATACATGAAAAACACTGTCAGTATTGTTTGGAAGATTAATTTTGCCGGTGAGATATCCGCGCGATCGCGATTCAGTTTTGCCCCAGTGTATACTGTAATATTGATTGTGTATACTTTTGCCGCTTTTTCTCCCGTACATTTCAAATATATCAATTTCGGGAGGCCAGCGTGTGGCACCTGTCAGCCAGAATGCCGGCCAGGTAGCAGCTCCTGATGGATTCCTTGAACGGATTTCAAAGTAACCGTATTTCTGTTTGAACGAAATATCCGAATTAACCAGTCCTATTGCATAAGGAACTTCGATAATACTGTCCTTAACCTTTATTTTTTTAGGTTTATAAGTACCTCCGAGATATAAATATCCGTTTTTGACTTTTACTTCTTCGGCATCGTAATATTGATGGGGGTTTGCCGGGTGAACTTCGCCCCAGGGCTGATTAGGTCTCCATTTCTTTAGGTCCAGACTGTCGAATTCGTCTGAGAAAGTGAGAACCCATTGTCCGCTGTCTTTTTTAAACGGCTCCTTATTTCCCGGTTTTTTGTTTAACATATATTTAAATCGGATAAGCCCGTTCCTGAGACTCATTTTCTTTTTCAGGAATAAGGTTTTTATAGGCTTTTGGCCGGGTTTTACTGTTGTCTGATGTCCTTTGCACCCGAATAAAACAAGGATTAATATCAGATACAGGATCAGTAATCTCATATTTTCCCCGAAATTTCATCTATGTAGTCACCGGCTGCTGTTTTTAAAACAATATGACTTTCAGCGGCCTTGTAAATTTGTTTGATTTCGACAATTTTACTGATTTCGCCGGGATTTAATTTGTAAGTTTTGAAATAGTGGAGAATTCTGTTCAGAACGGCATCTGGTAATTCAGAAAGTTCTTTCATTTTGCCGTAAATGGGGTCGTCTTTCAAAACAGCAATAATTTTATCGTCGGCTTCATTATTGTCGATCATTCTGAAACCGCCTATAGGAATGCACTTCAGTAAAATATTGTTGTGTTGAATTGGTCGTTCGCTCAGAACACAAATATCCAGCGGATCGCCATCGCCCTTAATCTCCGGCTCACCTTCAGGAGTGCTGAGTTTGCCTATTCCTTTACCGCAATATGTTCTCGGAACAAATCCGTATAACACCGGACAAAGATTGCTGTATTGCTGAGGTCTGTCAATTTTCAGGATGCCGCTGGGCTTGTCCAGTTCGTATTTAACTGTGTCGAAAGGTGTCAGTTCAATATAGGCGTTTACCTTTAAGGGGAACTCATCTCCTTCAGAAACACCGTGCCAAGGATGTGCTATTTTCAAGAAAATCAGTTCTTCTTAAAATAGATCAGTGCAGG
>CAZRKA010000283.1:0-2468 GCA_964600345.1 uncultured Chitinophaga sp.
CATTACATCAGTTCAGGCGGTTTATGTACCTGCGGATGACTTGACTGACCCGGCTCCGGCTACGACCTTTTCGCACCTTGATGCTACCACAGTATTAAGCCGTAAAATTGCTGAGTTGGGAATTTATCCTGCGGTGGATCCATTGGATTCTACTTCAAGGATTCTATCCCCTGACATTCTCGGAGCGGAACATTACAATACTGCTCAAAGAGTTAAACAAATTCTTCAGCGTTATAAAGAACTTCAGGATATCATCGCCATCCTCGGTATGGACGAATTGAGCGAAGAAGATAAACTGGTAGTATCACGCGCAAGACGTGTACAGCGTTTCCTTTCTCAGCCTTTCCACGTTGCCGAGCAGTTCACCGGACTCAAAGGTACACTTGTTGATATCAAAGATACCATCAAAGGATTCAATATGATCATGGATGGTGAAGTAGATGAATATCCTGAGGCTGCATTCAACCTGGTAGGTACCATCGAAGATGCAATCGAAAAAGGTAAGAAATTAATGGCCGAAGCTAATAAATAATCCAGATGCAGGTCGATATATTAACACCGGATACCACATTGTTTTCAGGCGATGCAACAATCGTTACCCTGCCGGGCATTAACGGCAGTTTTCAGATCATGAACATGCACGCTCCGATGATTTCGGCACTGAGTAAAGGCAAAGTGGTAGTAAGTAACGGCAGCGAAAAGCACGAGTTTCCTGTAAACGGAGGTATCGTTGAAGTAGTAGATAACCGGATTGTAATTCTGGCTTAAATAGAAATAAATGTTTTTAGAAAGCCTTCCTGAATAGGGAAGGCTTTTTTATTCAATAATGCTAGAATAAATGATATATATTTGAATTAGCAAAACTGATAACTGATTGAAAAGACTATTCTTATACTTATTTGCTTCGGTTTTTGTACTTTTCAAATTACCTGCTCAGAATTTTGAATGGTTGAGAGGTGATGGCAATTATTTGCCTCAGGAAAATGTAAGGGTATGTGCCGAACCCGATGGCAGTTCAATTTACCTTCTTTCGCACCAAACAGGGTGGAATAATTTTAATGATTCCATACAAATGGATTCTTTAGTACTTAAATTTCCTTTTAGTCCGAACATTACATACCCCGGTGTATACAGTTGCATATACAGACTGAATAAACTTGGTAAGGTACTTAATGTTAAGAATCTTGGTGCGTTTGATGCGGTTGATATGTGCAGAGATGACAGCGGTTATATTTATATATGTGCAAGATTTGTAAATCAAGATTCAATATATATTGAAAATAAAAAGGTAAAAAAACAGAATGGAAATATTCTCATCTTAAAGTATAATAAAGACTTTGAACTTCAATGGGTTTTTCAGACTGGAAATAACTTAAGCAGACCGGTAAGAATCATAATGCGCTCCGGTAAACTCTTATTCATAGGAAGCATACAAGGTAATACATTGATTGATCAATTTTTATATAACAATGTTAATGCTTTTATTTTTGGACAAATTGATCCGTCTGATGGTAGTGTTTTATGGTCTAATTTTATTTATAACAATCAATCCAATTATCATTTCACATTATCAGATATATGTGTTGTAAAAAATAAATTTTATCTGGCCGGGAAGAATGCTGCACCCCCCGGTAATTTTGGGCTTGTTATTCAGGGTGATACTTTTTTAAGAGGTGGTTTTGTCATAAAGACCGACTCTGCAGGCAATTATTTAAGTCAGATGTCTGTAGCCTGTTCTGATATAAATAGAGGAATTGAAACCATTGAAACCGATGGAAAAGATTTATTTATAGGCGGAATTTTTTCAGACAGCATTATATGGGGAGGAAAAGTAAAACGCACCGGATATAAAGAATCTTTCAGAGAACATTTTTTTATGGCTTCAATTGACCAGGATTTAAATCACCGATGGTTTTATGCACCAAAAGTAGCAATGCCGGATAGTGCTATCAATCAGGGATCAGGTTATTTACATGCTTCTAAGTTCCATAATCAGTTTATTTATTATTCTGCGTGGCTGATTGATAGGGTAATTATAAATGATAAAACTTATCGAAATGGTTATAATTTATCAAATTTAATCATGAAGCTTGATTTAATGGGTAATGTAATGTGGGCGGTAGAAGGGGGAGTAAATTCAAAAACTAATTCAATTGATGCCATTCTGGAAAAGGGGGTATACTTATGCGGAGGATTCTATGATCAACTGCAATTTGGAAATTTCATCGATACGGCAAAAGGTTACGATGCCTTTGCAATCAAACTCTCCGACAACGCGATTATCCGCGGGGAAGTTAGTAAAGGTCCTTACTGCGCGGGCGATACCATCCGTGTGCCATACAGGAAGATAGGCGATTATGATACTTCGAATTACTTCATTGCCGAACTCAGCGATGAGAACGGCGATTTCAATGGCGCCCACCGGGAACTGGGCAGGATTAAAACCAATAAGGATTCAGCGGTACTTG
>CAZRKA010000284.1:0-2430 GCA_964600345.1 uncultured Chitinophaga sp.
AATTGTTGAGTCTCCCGCCAAAGCAAAGACCATCGAAAAATTCCTCGGAAAGGACTTCACGGTAAGGTCTAGCTTCGGGCATATCAGAGACCTTGATAAAGGAGATGATGCAATTGACATAAAAAACGGATTCAAACCCAATTACATTGTATCCCCTGATAAAACCAAAGTAGTTTCCGAGCTTAAAAAACTGGCGAAAGAAAGCGAAATGGTTTGGCTGGCATCGGATGAGGACCGCGAAGGAGAAGCTATTTCATGGCACTTATATGAAGTTTTAGGTCTTAAAGATGAAAATACAAAAAGAATTGTTTTTCATGAAATAACTAAACCTGCCATCGAAAATGCCATCCGCAATCCAAGAAAAATTGACAAAGCTCTTGTTGATGCTCAGCAGGCCCGACGCATACTGGACAGACTGGTAGGTTTTGAACTTTCACCCGTACTTTGGAAAAAAGTTAAACCTTCATTGTCTGCAGGAAGAGTGCAGTCTGTGGCAGTGAGACTGATTGTTGAGAGAGAGCGCGAAATCAATAATTTTCAATCAGAAAGTGATTACCGTATAGTTGCCGAATTTACCAAGAAGGGACAAAAGAAGATTATTAAGGCTGAATTACCGCAGCGATATAAAACAGAAAAAGAAGCGCTGGATTTCCTCAAAGCAGCTGCCGAAAGTCAGTTCAGTATCAGTAACATAGAGGTAAAACCTGCACAGAGAAAAGCTGCTGCCCCATTTACAACCAGCACACTGCAGCAGGAAGCCAGCAGAAAACTGGGTTACCCGGTTGCTAAAACAATGTTGCTTGCTCAAAAGCTATATGAGGCAGGACATATCACCTACATGAGAACGGATTCAGTGAATTTGTCTCAGACTGCTATTAATGGTGCGGCAGCAGAAATTACCAAATCGTTTGGCAAAGAATACAGCGCGCCGAGAAATTACACCACCAAGAGTGCAAGCGCCCAGGAAGCTCACGAAGCTATACGACCAACTTATTTTGAAAATCACACTGCCGGAGCAGAAGCACAGGAAGTGAGACTTTACGAATTGATCTGGAAGCGCGCTATTGCCAGTCAGATGGCAAATGCTGAACTTGAACGCACAATAGTAGATATATTGGTAAGCAAGGCCGGTAAAAACATGAAGGCCGAGGGTGAAATAATTAAATTTGACGGATTTCTGAAAGTTTATCTTGAGAGCAAAGACGATGACGAAGACGAAGATAATGCGGGCCTGTTGCCACCGCTTGAAAAAGGTGAATCGCTGGATCTGATACAAATGCTATCCGAACAGAAATTCAGCAGGGCCGCACCAAGATATACTGAAGCCAGTCTGGTAAAAAAACTTGAAGAACTTGGCATTGGCCGTCCTTCAACATACGCGCCTACTATTTCTACTATTCAGAAACGCGGCTATGTCATTAAAGACAACCGCGAAGGCGTTCCGCGCAATTATCAGACCGCTACGCTAATTAACGGTGAAATAAAAGTTAAAACGGCAACAGAAAATACCGGTGTTGAAAAAAGCAAATTATTCCCTACCGATATAGGAACACTGGTGACAGATTTCCTGAACGAGCATTTCGGCGATATCATGGATTACAGTTTTACGGCAAACGTAGAAAAAGAGTTTGACGAAATAGCCCAGGGCATGATAAGCTGGACTAAAATGATTAACGGGTTTTACGTGCCATTTCACAAAGATGTAGACAAAACCCTGGCCAATGCCGAACGTGTAAAAGGCGAAAGGATAATTGGCACCGATCCTGAAACGGGCAAGCCTATAAGTGGCCGGATAGGCCGTTACGGACCATTGGTTCAGATCGGAGATGCCGAAGATGAAGATAAAAAATTTGCCAGCCTTAGAGCCGGTCAAAGTTTAGAGACTATCACTCTTGAACAGGCGCTTGAGTTGTTTAAACTGCCAAGACTCATTGGTGAATACAAGGATCAGAAAGTGACTGCTGCAATTGGCCGATTCGGACCTTACATTAAATTCGGAAACTTGTTTGCTTCCATCCCCAAAGACAAGGACATCTTCGAAATAAATATGGAAGATGCCATACAGATTATAGAAGCCAAAATAAAATCTGAAGCGGAAAAACTGATCAGAAGTTTCCCGGAAGAAGAAGGACTTGAAATTTTAAAAGGTCGCTGGGGCCCTTATATCGCCTACAAAAAATCGAATTACAAATTACCTAAAGACGCCAATCCTGAAAAACTCAGTTATGCAGAGGTAATGGAGATTATTAAAAGTCAGAGTAAGGCCGGAGATAAAAAAGGCGGAAAATCTGAAACTGAAGCAAAACCAAAGGCTAAAGCTAAAGCAAAGGCCAAAAGTAAAGCCAAGGCGAAGAGTAAAAAATAAGTTTTATCTGTTACCGCATGACTGATGCCGCACAAATAAAAGCATTGCTTTCTCTGCTAGACGAC
>CAZRKA010000285.1:0-2415 GCA_964600345.1 uncultured Chitinophaga sp.
TAAAACAATTCGTTGACCGTTTTCCTCCCTTTTTTGAATAATAATACCGCGAGTTATATGGCAAATGATTTCATTGTAAGAGAAACATGATCGATAGTAACAGTAGCGAACAAAAATATCGAATGATCAACTGCACGAATGCGCCGAGTATTTATACTCGGAGATAGTGCGTTCAATATCAAGTATTGTTTCCATAATGACTCATGAACATCCGGTTCTCTCTATCTTTTGATTATTTAAGATAATATCATCCTGTCGGTACCATCAAATAGTTACGATAAGACGTGCCTTTTCTAGTGTTTTTTCTTTCTATTTCTTTCGACTAACTCTTTTCTTCTTTCACAAAACACTCAAAGAGTTGGAACGAAATTAAATGACTCATTAAACAATTTTTTTCGTTCTCATCTTCTCATTATCCAATTGGTCAATGCTCAATACGAACTGAACAATTTTTTTTCTTCTCGATAGATGACTCATTGCAACGATCGATCAGTTTCAAATAATTTTTTTCGTGTTTCTCAAAAATAGAAAAAAGAATATAGTTTTTCTCAAATAATCACATGCAAAACTTATGATTTCTTACCCTTACGTGTTTTCTAAATTACTAAGTGAAAAAGTGAGATCAATTTTTTGTATGTAAATGAACCTATTTACGCTTCAAATTGTCTAACTTAATGAATATTTTTCTAATTCGTGCAATTAAGATACAAAGCACTTGCATTTTTAGAAGTAATTCCATTCATTCTGTGTTAGTTATTTTTTACAAAAATCAAAAAAAGGTTCCACAACGGATCGGGTTCCACAACGGATCGGGTTCCATAACGGATCAGACTCCATAGCGGAGATAGAGAGCAATACAAACTTCTTCAGAGTTTAAATTACATCGTTAAATCAGATCATTTGAAATTGAAGAATATTGTCCATAACTTGTAAAGTGAGAAGCATGAATTAAACAAACATATAGGGAACCGTATTGAAGATAATCGTAGAAAAAAAAGTTCATGAGAACAATATCACGGAGAAAGGGAAACTTCGTCGAATGAACAAATATAGAAAATGCATCGCTATTTATACTCCAGTATTGTTCGATCATTAGGTCATTTTTCTACTGTTTAGTCTATCATTTTTTCTCTTAGATCTTTCGATGGATGACAGTGATGATATCCAAAATTTCGCTAATTTAGTCTACTTTTTACGTTTAACTTATGATCAATGACATTGATGATACGTAACTTTTGAAGTAATTATTTAGTCTATCCATTTCTTCAAATCTATGATGGATGATAGTGATGATAGTGATGGTATTCGAATTATCAATTGTATACTTTATTTATTGCCGTAAAATCATTAACCAGTGACAGTTATCATGCCCAGACATTCTTTTGTTTAGTCTACAGGTGTCTCGAAAATTTTTGACACATGTCATTCGAATTTATTGTTTATGGAACAATTTGAGTCGAAATGTAATGACTTTTTTACATTAAACATTTGTTGATTTCATCTTTAATTTCGTCATCGTTTTAATTATGTTGACATCTTTTTTTAAAATAATTTTACCATCCTAAGAAGCATTCTCTTAAGAATATTCATGTCTTTTACCTGCTCTCTCAATCATTACGTAACACAGAGGACGCTAGGACGCTGTATGGTATAGAGAAAAATATGGTCTTCAATAATATATTCTCTTATAGATGAATAGCGTCCTAGCGTCCTCTCTGTTATATACTGTAGGACGCCAGGACGCTGCATAGTATAGAGTGAAACATGACCTTCAATAATATGTTCTCTTATTGATGAATAGCGTCCTTGCGTCCTACGCTATATAATACAGAGGACGCTGCACAGTATAGAGTAAACATGATCTTCATTGATTTTTTTTGTTATTGTATAAGATCATTCTAGTGTATTCCACTATTATAATCGACATTTCCGTTCATGAAAAGAGAAATTTCATTAGATTAATTATTATCAATATAACAGGGAAGCTCCAGTTTTATTCGATAGATACTTACTTCGCGTATTGTACAGAAAAATTTCTGTATAATTTCACAAAATTTAATTTTAATTTCTGACAATTTATTAACTGATTCAAATTCTTCGTTCTCGTTTCAGTTTGATCAAGTTTTATGCAAAATCGTTAGTTTTAAAATAAATATCCAGATTTTAGTAAAAACACCAACTTCATAATTTTGAATATGTAACCGTGTTTTTCGATTCTCCAACCATGATTACCAGGGATTCGACGAATTTTCAATCATCAATGGTTATATAGTATGATTTATCAAAACAATGTTTTTTTGACCTTTGAACCCGATTTGGACTCAAATTCGAACTCTACGACCTCGACTACCCGAGGTCCGACCAAGTTTCAACTATCATTGCTTACTATTAGGCACTTCTAAAACCAATGTTTTT
>CAZRKA010000286.1:0-2404 GCA_964600345.1 uncultured Chitinophaga sp.
TATGACAGTGGTAAAATAATCAGAACCTACATGGTATTCTTAGGTATTCCAATTTCTGACGAACAGTTTTTTTTTGATAAGAACGGCAAACTAATTGAGTCAAAATATTACGCCTTGGAGAAAGATAATACAAGGGAAACAATCTACAGATATTTTTATAATCAGGATGGCAGACCCATCAAATGTGTAATAAAAGAAAAGGGCCGAAAAAAAACCATTTACAGATATAATTATTTGCACTAATTAAGACAGTCTAATATTTGTCTTTATTTTAATTTAAAATCCGGGAAAAAATTTACCTTACTTTGCCGGAACTGGTCTCAAAAATAGGATTTTAAGTCAAAAGCAAGTCTTTTTCATTCAGACGAGGCGAATTCCGCAGAGCATATCAGAAGGCGATACGCCCATATACCAGAATCTCCTTTTAGTCGATACGGTATAGGGCTGCCCCGTAATATGTTACGATTAAATGAGGAACTTTATTACTGGGGCGTTCAAGGAATTCAACAAAGTATGAATGCAAAAGACGCAGCTTAATCATAATTAAAATTTGACACTTTTGACTAAAAGGTTATTTTTGAGACTCGTTCATATAAAATGAGCAACCTATTACTCGACAATATCAGAAAACACATCAGCCTGAGCAGCGAAGACATCGAATTGCTGATGTCGGTTGTACACACAAAAAAGCTGAGGAGAAAACAATTCCTGACCCAGGAAGACGAGGTAAGTAAATATTCGGCATTTGTACTGAGCGGTTGTTTGCGTTCATTTTTTATAGATGCCAACGGCTTTGAGCACAATCTGCAATTTGCCATTGAAGACTGGTGGATAACCGACATGATGAGTTTCACCACTCAAAAACCGGGTAAGCTGAACATAGAAGCTCTTGAAGATACAGAGATGCTGATCATCACACGCGACGATCAGCTTAAACTGTTTAACAGCTGTCCGAAATTTGAAAAATACTTTCGCATCATTACCGAAAATGGATTTGTAAGTGCCCAGAACAGGTTGCTCGACAATATGAGTTTACCGGCTACAGACCGCTATCTCAATTTCAGCAAGAAATACCCGCAACTTTTACAGCGATTACCTCAGGTGCAGATTGCAGCTTACCTCGGTATTACCCCCGAATTTCTGAGCAAAATCAGACACCAGCTTGCCAAAAAAGATTGACAGGTTTACCGGACCGGCTTCAATTGAATGCCATTAGTTTTTGGTATCAGCCCTGTGCGAACTCATGTTCTCTCCGATTGTTTTTATCGCTGATTCGATTTTATCCAGTTCGCGGAGAATATTCGCTTTGTTATCGCCTGTAAAAACTTTGTAATGCCTGAGCAGATCGTCGCTGCACAACTCGGTATATAAAGTTTTGAAAGCGGCGTTATGGTCTCTTATTTCGCCGAATTCGTGAATGAGTTTCTCTGTCTGGTCGAATATATTTGGCATAAGTTTATGATTTGGTCTTACAAGAATAATCATTTTCAATTGATGAACGACATCCCGGTCTTATTTTTTCACAAAAACTGAAAACTATCAGTTGAAATGCGTGTATTCAGAGCAGAAAACAATAAATCTTAATCTGGTTTAAGACCATTTATTAATCTGCATCAAGGCAATGCCACCGGATACAGGCGAATTTTGTACCCATAAATATCATTTAATTATGGCACATTTTAAATTAGATCCCAGCCACTCTGAAGTGGCCTTTAAAGTAAAGCATCTGATGATTTCGACTGTTACCGGTCAATTCTCAAGTTTTGATGCTTCCATGCAATCAGAAAGCAACGACTTTTCTGATGCAAAAATCAGTTTCGAAGCAGATATAGACAGCATCAGCACCAATAACACCCAGCGCGACGAACACCTCAAAAGCGCTGATTTCTTTGATGCTGCCCAACATCCCAAGATGCAGTTCGTTTCTACTGCCATCCGCAAAAAAGATGATACCGCCTACGAGCTGGAAGGCCACTTAAGCATGCGTGGCGTAAGCAAACCTGTTAAACTGCAGGTAGAATATGCCGGCAGCATGACTGATCCCTATGGCAACGAAAAACACGGTTTTGAAATCAGCGGTAAAGTAAACCGCAAGGATTTCGGCCTCAACTGGTCTGCCATCACCGAAGCCGGTGGCGTTGTTGTTTCAGACGAAGTCAAAATTGCCGTCAACGCGCAATTCATTAAAGCAGCTTAAAGTACTGTTACTTATTCCGGTGCATTCTCAGTTGAATGCACCGGTTTTTTTTGTAGCGACTTATTTACCTTCAGAAGTCGCTTCCGGTTTTGTATTTATTTTAGGGATTCTAAGGATTTAATAGAAGCTATCTCAAAAGTAGATTTTTGTGGATTTTCAAATATTTTTCATTTAGACGAGGCACTCGAAGAAACCCATACCGGAAGT
>CAZRKA010000287.1:0-2384 GCA_964600345.1 uncultured Chitinophaga sp.
GAAATCGACTACCACCTCATAAATATGTTGTTCAAGACCGGTACTTGTTGTTGTATTGGCCGGATTGCACGGCAAAGAAGCCGAACTGCAAACTACAGATAAGTCGTTAATGGCTGTTCTTGTTGCCGAAAGTGAGGTGGTTTGATTGCCATTGTCGCAGCTCACCTTAAAATCCGGAGCCGCCAGTGGCAATTCCTTGCAATCCCGGTAAATCTTATAAATTACATTATATTTATTGTTTGAAATATAAGTATAACTGATTTCGGCACCAATCAGATGCGACGCATTAACGAGGGTAACGTTGCATATAAGCATAGCAATAAATGCAAAAATTCTGGCGGTAGGTTTCATTACTGTAATGTTTGTTTTCAATAAAGACGAATATTAACTTAAAAAGGTGACTCTTTATATGAATTAATTAAAATTAAAGTTCCATAAATTAAAAATTGATTATAGAATGATAATTAATTTTAGATGTTAATTCAGTTTCATTTTACGCTAAACAGACACCAATGTTCAGCGAACCTGAATTTCAGTCAGCAGTATATTGCCGGCATAAACAAGATAAATACCACTGTTCCACATACTGATATCAATACTGCCCTTGTTTTCTTTAACTGAATAGGTATACACCTGCTTACCTGTATAGTCGTAAAACCTTAGCGTCTGATTGAGGTAGCGCCCTTCATGTGAATAGAGCAACTGGTTTCCGGAAATGATAAAACTAATATCCGATAAGGGCTTGTTATTTATACCTGCAGACCAGGAGGAGCCCGTCCAGCCATTGGTGTATATTCTGTGCAGTTGGGCCTGGCTTATCTGTTTCTCGTTGCTCATATACAACACTCCATTATTGAAAGCTACAGCTTCATTCTGGCCCGGACTGAGCAGATTACCCACCTCTATTCTCCTGCGGTTACCGTTTAAAAAACGGTTTTGGCTGTAATCCCACATCAGATAAATAAAACTGCCATAGTTGCCTTTATTGTAGCCGCATAGTACCATGACACCGTTATCACCCCTACAGGCACCGGTAACCTGACCACCCACATCCAGAGTCTCCTGAGGCATCAAAGAATAAAAGCCTGAATCAATCGGGCAGACATAATGTCGTGTTTTATAATCCACCCAATTCTTGCTGAACAGATGTAAACTATCTCCTATCACACAAAACGCTTCCATATCATAGTCGTGATTCTGTCCGGTATTATTAAAATTGGTTTGATCGCTCATCTCAAATCGAATAACGTCGGCCTTAACAGTGTCATTAAAACTTCCAAAATCAATATCCGATTTTCTGATTTTCAGAACTCTTAAGTCTTTTCTTGAACCCCTGTTATTTCCGAATTCTCCAATGTAAATAAACAATGAATCGTGCGTCAACTCTTCCCAATCTATATTAACTTGATTGTAGATATATGTTTGATGCAAGATTTTTCCATTGATACTATCGAATGCGTAAATACATGGAGGATTGTCACTGTCGTTAACAGTCCAGAACAAGCCCAGATAGTTTATCAGTCCGCTGGTTTCGCTAATGCTGTCGCTGAGTTTGCTGCAAATAAGCGAAGGGCTTACAGCAGTTGCCGAATATGTGCATGAACCGTCGTTTAATTCAGCATTGGAATTGTAATTATTTGCCAGTTTGTCACGGCATCCCCTCACCTGAGCATTCAGGTTTAAATGTAATAAAAAGAAGTAGAACAGAAATAGTCTTACCATTAAACAAAGTTAAATAAAAAAACAGGGGGAAAGTTAATACAGTTTAATACCGGAAAGAAATTCTGCTATTTCCAGGAAGTGGTCTCAATCATTTTGATGACATCCTGTTTGATAAAATCAAAAACCGGTTGTATGCTGTCTATCTCAGTTCTTGAATTGAAATACAAGGCCCCTCTCAGAAAGTGTTTCTGCCCGTCGCTGATATAAAAATTGAGGTTTGTAGCCGTATTGCCCTTGAGCTCGTATATTATCCCGCTGGAATGGGTGGAGGGATTTTGCAATTCTATTTCCTCTATTTCCTCGGCTTTAATATCGTGCTTGTATGCCAGGCGGCGGGTATCGTCAAACAGTTTATCAAATTCGGATCTGTTGGCAAATTCGTGGTAGCTGATATGCAGAGTCGCATTAAACGGCAGGTAATGGATATTGTACCAGAATGGGTGTTTATTGCTGTCATCATCGCGGTAATTTTGTATCACAGAATATTTCGGGATGAGGAATTTGAAAGGCGCATTGGTGTCGAATAGCTGGTATGCGCGTGGCGGATAATACTCCCGGGGATATGCATGCGGCCTGGGCGTATATGCCTCATTGCCACATGATGCCAGAAGGAGTATGAGTAATACCGATAACTTATTCATTAATTTCCACCTTTATGCGCT
>CAZRKA010000288.1:0-2360 GCA_964600345.1 uncultured Chitinophaga sp.
CATTGAAAAAGCCGACATCGAAAGAGAAAAACTGGAGCTTCAGAAAATGCCCGAAGAAGAGTTAAAAATACTGTCAGAGATTTATGAAAAACGCGGACTTAAAAAAGAAACAGCCATGCAGGTGGCTATAGAATTAACAGCATCAGACGCTTTGGGAACGCATATCCGTGACGAATTGGGAATCAATGAAATCAGCAAGGCAAATCCCATACAGGCAGCTTTTGCCTCAGGGGCTGCATTTACTGTTGGTGGACTGTTGCCGCTTCTGGTGACACTTTTTGCTCCTGTTACGGGAATGGAATACACCTTATATGGGTTTACAATTTTTTCACTCATTATTCTGGGAGCGGTTTCTGCAAGAACAGGCGGTTCGGGAGTGGGTAAAGCAGTAATAAGAATTGTCATCTGGGGCACAATTGCTATGGGCTTGTCTGCCCTGGTTGGTTATATATTTGGTGTCAATGTATAAACTTAGTACTTCAATGATACTTACACAGTACATTTTTTATTTTGAAGACAAATCATATTTAATTTTTATGAAACATAATTTTATGAAATAGCTTATGAAAAAATACGTGATTTTTAAATTAATCGGATTGGCAATACTGACAATGATTACCCTGGTTATCATTTCGGTTCTTGAAGTAACAGTTTATTCTTACTTCATAAATCCCGGACAAGACCAGAGTATATATGAAGCACATGCCAACTCTACTGCACCCTATATTTCAGGAATTTTCGGTTTTATCGTGTTCTTCATCATTGCACGATATTGGAAGAAAAAGGGATACCCAAATGGATTTAAATTAGCTATTCTTTTCCCACTCATTTATTTGCTGATGGACATTGTTATAATAACAGCAGCAAACGTGAAATGGTCTGACTTTATCTTAATTTTTGCCATTGCCAATACAGCAAAATTTCTTGGCAGTTTCTTAGGCTATAAATTAACTAAATAATTCTATTACAGTTCTCAGAAACAGGATTTTAATTCAAAAGACGCAGCATATCAATTTTTTAAAATCAAATACTATTGACAAAAATGTTAATTCTGAGACCAGTTTTAGTAACTAATCTGGATTTTGACGAAACAAGCTGCGCAGTCTAAAGATATGAGAAAAAAGCAAAAATCCGCCGATGGAATTGTTCGCGTGTTCGGGTTCATCACAGAAGTGTATGGGTACATACAGATTGTGTTATCCCCGTTCTTAATCGGACTAATCATCGGAGCAATAGTGTATTTTACCGGGCCCAATACCAACAGACTAATAATTGGTATTATTGTGGCAGTTGCAGGGCTGCTTGTAGGAATTGTATGGGCTAATAAACATTGGAAGGAAAAAGGAACAATTCATTTTATTTCCAGAGTTATGGCAACACCTGAATTAGATAAATCAGAAGAAGAAATTAATCCAAAAATTGGAAGCAATAAAGATAAGGACTTTTTATTCTGAACAATTTCAAATGAACGATTTAATTGCCAGTATTGTCTTTCAAATATCCGGAGAAGTAACCAATGTCGCCATCGAATTAGAATAAGCGTTCAACGACATACAATAAATCCTTTACGATACACTCTAAACACAGTTATTTTGAAACAAACAATAAATCATCATGAAGAAATTACAATTCAAAGTTAACATCAATGCCCCTGCAAACAAAGTATATGACCTGATGCTGGGCATTGGCAGTAAATCCACCTACGAACAATGGACTTCCATGTTTAATCCTACTTCAAGCTACGAAGGAACGTGGACTAAAGGCAGTAAGATGCTGTTTGTAGGTACGGATGAAAAAGGGGATAAAGGCGGCATGGTTTCCGAAATAGCCGACCTGGTTCCAAACCGTTTTGTTTCCATCAGGCATTACGGACTTGTTCAGGCTAATGTGGAAATTACGGAAGGACCTGAGTTTGAAAAATGGGCCAATGGCTACGAAAATTACAGCTTCGAGGAAAATAACGGCAGCACCACGGTAACTGTAGATCTGGATACTACCGAAGAGTTTCTGGATTACATGAACGAACACTACCCGAAAGCGCTGGAGAAATTGAAAGAAATTTGTGAATAATGATAAAAGTTATTGATTCAAAAGATTACAGGTTGCTGGCAGAATTGAATGAGGAAGTTCAAAACTTTCATCATGAAATACAGCCGAAAATATTTAAGCCATACGACAAAGAAGCAGTTATGAGCTTTTTTAAGGTCACCTTGAATAAAGAAAATACGGTGGCATTTCTTGCTCAGGAAAATGAGAAAACTTTGGGTTATGCCTTGCTTTTCAAAATGAATTTTTTAGAGAACCCTTTCCAGTATTCCAGAACATTCTTGTTGCTCGACCAGATTTTAGTATTGAAAAAT
>CAZRKA010000289.1:0-2329 GCA_964600345.1 uncultured Chitinophaga sp.
CGGGTGTAATTTCTGACGTACATAATAGCGGTTCAGTGCTTCAATATTGGTATAATTAAGGTCAGAGAAATATTTGATCCCTTTAAAGGTCTTGAGGTGATTTAATCCGGATCGGTAATTTTTCTTGGTGTTAGGGGTAAAGCTTGGATTGTCCTTGAATTCATTCTCGTAAAATTCCAGGAAACTGGTATGCCCGGATTCACTGGCCAGGAATTTTTTATAGAAATCCAATGGAACTGTGATACCCTTTTGATACTGTTTAGTTTCATGCTCCAGAAAATCGTCAGTCATTTTCTTGAGTGTTTTGTTCAAATCAAATGCATTGGTGTGTTTTTCATTGATTAGCTTCTTTTTTTCATTCCATTGATTTGGAAATACTTTAATTCCGGTAGAAACCCAAATCCTATCACCGCCCTTCCGATAACATTCAATTTGGATTAAGCCTTGTTTGTTAGCTGATGCTAATTTTTTGCGATCGTAGATGAGTTTGAAATTTGCTAAATTCATAAAAAGGTATCAAATGAGTATCAAAAATATGACTATTTATGAATAAATACAAATATTCAATAAAAGAAAAACCCCTGAAAATCAGGGGTTCTAAGTAATAATGGTTAGTTATTTCGTAGTCCGTAGGGGAGTCGAACCCCTCTTGCCAGGATGAAAACCTGAAGTCCTAACCGATAGACGAACGGACCTTGTTCTCCGAAGCTTCAGCGAAGGAGAACCTCTCCTCGTTTCCACTTCATTGTTCCGAAGCTTCCGCATTGGATTAACTCCAATTACTTTACTCCGGCCCCTTAAACAAGCGAACTGTTGAAACCTCTCTTGTTTTTGGGAGTGCAAAAATAAGAAAAAAAATTAAATCGCAAATACTTCTTTTAAAAAAATATAAAAGTTACCTTTGCAGCCCAATTTAATAAACCAAATTACAACATGATACGCGTAGCAATCAACGGTTTCGGCCGCATCGGAAGACTAGCCTTCAGGGTGATGAGTCAGAGAAATGACATCGAAGTGGTCGCCATTAACGACCTTACCGACAACAAAACCCTCGCTCACCTCCTTAAGTACGACTCAGTGCACGGTAAATTTAACGGTACTGTCGATTATACCGATACTACCATTATCGTTAACGGTAAATCTATCGCAGGTCTCGCCGAAAAAGACCCTTCTGCCCTTCCATGGAAAGCCATGAACGTAGACGTAGTGCTCGAATCTACCGGTCGCTTTACCGATAAAGAAAAAGCAGGCCTTCATATTGCTGCTGGCGCCCGCAAAGTGGTTATCAGCGCTCCTGCAACAGGCGAAATGAAAACCATTGTAATGGGTGTCAACGACAATACCCTCGATGGCAGCGAAACCATCCTCTCCAATGCTTCATGTACTACCAACTGCCTGGCCCCAATGGTTAAGGTGCTTGATGAACTCTGCGGTATTGAAAGCGGATTCATGAATACTATTCACGCTTATACTGCAGACCAGAACCTGCAGGATGCTCCGCATAAAGATTTGCGCCGCGCCCGTGCAGCTGCTTACAGCATTGTGCCAACCAGCACCGGTGCCGCTAAAGCAGTAGGTCTTGTGTTGCCACACCTCAACGGAAAACTGAACGGAAATTCACTGCGTGTGCCTGTGCCGGACGGATCTGTAACAGACTTTGTCTGCAATGTACGCAACGTTAAAACCAAAGAAGAAATCAATGCCGCATTCAAAGCCGCTTCTGAAGGCAGCCTGAAAGGCATACTCGAATACAATACCGACCCAATCGTGTCTATCGACATCGTTGGCAATGCTCATTCCTGCATTTTCGACAGTGAACTCACCATGGTACTTGGAAATTCCGTTAAACTTGTGGGCTGGTACGACAACGAAGCGGGTTACAGCAATCGCATTGTAGATTTAATATCTAAAATCAGCAAGTAGTTGACTGTCTGTAATGTCCGATGACGGCGTTATGCTCAGCGAATAAAATCATCATTTACACCAGTAAACTTCAATTTTATTCGCTTTCGCAAGCCTTGTCCTCGAACATTCCAGCCTAGTCTTTCCATTTTCTGATTGAACATATTTCCTGATAATGAGTCTAAAACATCAAAACAAGAAAGTCTAAGTGTCCGATGACGGCGTTATGCTCAGCGAATAAACACCCGCTTAACTGAGTCAAAAAGCAGGATTGCATAACAAGAAACATATTTAACTCCAATAAAAAAGCGCCCCGGTTATGGGACGCTTTTTTTTATTGCTTCTCTTGAAGAGAGCCTGATGAACATTTAACTATAACTGGTCTCAAAAATAGGATTTTAAGTCAAAAGCAAGTATTTTGCATTCA
>CAZRKA010000290.1:0-2307 GCA_964600345.1 uncultured Chitinophaga sp.
CTACCCTAAAAAAATCTGTGAAGATGCATTTATTTTGAGGAGAAACCCTGTATAGTGAACAGAAAGCTGGCATATCTTGTATTATTAACGCTTATATTGTTGTTTATAAGCGCTTTATGCAATCCTGAATTTATAAATCCACTATCAGTTGAAGGTATTGGCAAAGATTTACTTTTTCAATTCCGCTTACCCAAAACCTTTACCGCATTATTTACCGGAGTTTCACTGGCTATTTCGGGGTTCATACTCCAGCAATTGTTCAGAAACAACCTTGCGGGTCCTTACATTCTCGGTGTAAGCTCGGGTGCTTCTCTTGCAGTTGCAGCCTTAATAATAGGGGCACAATTCCTGCCTGAAGGTATACGTGAAACAGGAATACCTCTGGCCGGATTTGCGGGTGCCATGCTTATTCTGCTACTTGTATTATCTGTTTCAGCCCGATACGGATACGGCGCAATCATACTTTTGTTCGGTGTGATTATCGGGCAAATCAGCGGAGCACTCCAGGGTCTGCTCAACTATCTGGCAATGCCGGGTGATCTCAAGTATTTTACCCTCTGGACGCTCGGGTCTTTTAGCCAGGTGCTTGGGAATGACCTGATTATACTATCTGCATCGGCGATAGCGGGTAGCGTTTGGGCTTATTATCTGATGCCCGGACTTTCTGTTATGATACTGGGCGATGATGTAGCAATGTCTCTGGGCGTCAACACACGAAACACTTCTTTATTATTAATGTGCTGTACCGGCATACTGAGCGGTGTTGCAACAGCCTACTGCGGACCAATTGCATTTATAGGTATGGCAATACCAAATGTCTGCAGACTTTTATTTAAAACTTCAGATTTCAGGGCTTTGTTACTGGCTAATGCCTTAATGGGAGCTTCTATGGCTCTGATTAGCGATATAATTTCATCGTCCGAAATCTTTAGTTTTCAGATTCCCGTAAACGTCTGTACGGCATTATTAGGCGGTCCATTTATATTATATGTATTGCTCAAAAAAAGACACGGATGAATAAACTGCTGGAACTTAACAATTGCATAATTGGCAGGGACAAACCCCTGATAAATGTTTTCAGCGCCTCGGTTGGCTGCAAGGGGCTAATAGTTTTAAGCGGCAGCAATGGCAGCGGTAAATCAACACTGCTCAAATCCATTTGCGGCTTTATTCCTTTGCTAAGCGGAAATATCATGTTAAACGGGCAATCATTGCGTGAGATGAGCCGGTCTGAAATATCCCGTTTCATTGCTTTTGCAGGAACTGAAAGAATTAGTGAAGATTATATCACGCTCGAAGAAATGATCAGTTTCGGACGATTTCCTTATGATGAAACACGCAAGACTGACGAAACCAAAAACCGTATAGATACAATCTGTAAAGAAATGGGACTGGAAGAAATACGGCATAAATACCTGGATAAAGTAAGCGATGGTGAATGGCAAAAAGCCAATATTGCAAGAGTTTTAGCTCAGGACACACCTGTCATCATCATGGACGAGCCAAGTGCTTTTCTCGATTATCCTTCCAGAATCCGCCTGTTCAGGGATTTAAAGGAATATTGTTTCTCTCAAAACAAAACCATTATACTTTCGACGCACGACATCGAAACTGCAAATAATTTTGCTGATTTTTTCTGGCATATCAGCGAAAATTGCTTTTTTGAGTCAAAAACGCCCCCTCTTTGGTCGATTTAAACGCCGTTTTTAGGTCAAAAAAATGCCCTAAATGGTTTTTTGTGTGACAATTTTAGACCGTTTATAAGAAAAAGTGACCGTTTATTAAATAAACTGACCGTTTGTTAAATGGTACTTGCTTTATCATTTTTAAGTTTCCAAATTTGTGATATCAAACTCAATAAATGGTTTGAAACAGATTAAATGAAACGTTTAAAAATTGAAACTAAAGCAAGATTTAAATCAATATTAAGGCATACTATTAATGTCTTTGATTGCATTCCTGCTTTTAGTTCCTGTATTCACGTTTCTTTTCGGCATTTAGGTATTTGTGTATTGGATGAGATGATTGAACGTTTTGCCTTAAAGGGTCAATTTGAGGCAAACGTTCTTCTCATTCAAACACCTGAAATGATATTTAAAACTAAAGCGATGAAAAAACCGGCAGAAATGGCAGTACTGGGCGTAAATAACGCTCAGCTGCTTCTGTCGACCACGATTACAAAAAGCAAAAAAGAAGAATTTTAAACTAAAACTATGAAATCCCGGGAAGCGAAGACGGCAAAAGTTGAATCATGGGCGGGCATCTGCTGATATCGGGCACTGCGCCGAATTTCGGCAAGGCGGCGCG
>CAZRKA010000291.1:0-2289 GCA_964600345.1 uncultured Chitinophaga sp.
AATTGCAATCATTGCCGGTTTCCAGGTTTTTTTCTCATAAAAGTTAAATATCATTCCGAGCAATAACACAATTTCCGGCTCGGGTTTTGGCATGGCGAAATAATAAAAAGAAGTGGGCAGAAGTACCAGAATGACAAATGCGCACAAACGCAACAGCAAAGGTTTGATCAAACTATTCAGCAACAGCATGTATCCGGTTAGCAGCAAAAGTGATTGCAGGATACGGGTGCAGATGATCTGAGCGCTATCTCCTGAAAGCGAAGCAGGAAACCATGAAAATAAGAAGTTAAGATTCCAGAGCAATCTGCCATAGCGATTGTCATTGCCATCAAATATAAAAGCGAGTTTCTCAGTCAGACCTCCTTTAATGGCTTCCCTTATCGGTTCGAAAGTGATTCTTTCGTCCATAAAGAGAGCGAAAGGATAATCCGCATTTGCCGCAAGCAGTGGATATAGCAAAGCCAAAACTGCCATAACAGCTATGACGGCAATTATGAAATCCAAATCCTGCTTGTATTTCAAGTACTTTTCTGAGAGCTTCAAAATAGAGATACCTTGATTTCAAAAATAGAGACAGCAATCTGAATTCTCAAAAATAAATAATCTGTTTAGCTAATACAGTTCAAACATTGATATTTATTGTCAAAAAAGGTGGGAGATCATCTGAGCAGAGTAAGTGTTCCTTTATATTCATAGACAATATCATTGAATCCGGTCACTTTAATCAGAAAAACGTAAACGTCCTGCTGACAATTCTCATTTTTGTAAGTGCCGTTCCATCCTTTAGTTTTATCATTGGTTTGAAATAATATTTCTCCCCAGCGGTTAAATATCTGCATTTCAAAATACTTCTCACCATTTACAACAGGAAAGAAACCTGCATTATGAGGAATTCCGCTTTCAGGACTAATTGCATTTGGAATAAAAACTGTTACATCGGGACCTATATATACTGTTTTGAAAATGATGTCTGAGCAATAATGAAACTTCGATTTGTAGTAATACCTGTAAAATACCATCAAACTTATCGTAAAGTTTCCTGTATCCGGTGGGTAGATATGGACAGGATTTTCAAAAGCTGAGGTATCAGAATTTCCGGTTTCACCGAAATCCCATTTATAATATACAGGACCATATGAAATTCTGCTGTTATTGATCATACTGAACTTGGTAAAAGCCACTGTAGATTGATATTGTGGATCTGTTGTAAAATCAGCTTCCGGAACAGGATGAACCATGACGTAAGCCATTGAATCAAGATTGTAGGTGCAAACTTCCTGCGCACCGTTTCCCCAGCGGTTAAACGCAGTAACTTTTACATTATACCCATTCTGAGAAGAGGCAGGATATCTGATATTTGACGGAGCTGTATCGTCAGTATTAATTAGTGTCTCTCCATTGCCGAAATCCCAGTTAAATCTGTAATTATCAGAATAATCAGAAAATGTCAGACTAAAATCTATCTCCCCGGGTTCGCATACTTCAAAATGTTCAGGTAATTTAAAGTAAGGAGTCTTTTCAATATTAAGCAATAAGGACAAGCTTTGAGGTTGGCATACCCCGGAATTCAAATTACTTAACTCCAAAAATACGTTTCCGTTAATACTGTCATTCAATCCGTGGAAATATAAAGTTTTCAAGCCTGAACTGTCGGAAAACAAACCATCACCTTTGCTCTTCCATAGTATATTGCCCGAATATTTTGAAGTGCATTCCAGCTCTACTTCCATATTATCGCAAATACTTAAAGGTGATATTGTTATCAATTGCAGTTCCTCCTGATTCTGGACAATTATATACAGTGAATCAAGAGTTACACACTGATTCAAAGGATTGGTGTATTTATAATGAATTGTATATGGTCCATAAAAGTTATTTATATCCGGCACCTGATTAACGTAAAAAATACTGTCGCGAACAAAACTACCGCTCCAGACACCATTTGCTCCATCATTATTTAATGATTTTAGTATGATCGAATCTTGTTCAGTACAAACAGTGTCGGGTGCATAAATTTCAATGTTATGGTAAGTGCACTTGTACAATTCAATAACCCTTATACTATCGCATCCCCGGCTATTGACAAATGTGTCTGAATAAATTCCCGTTTCACTGTACCCTTCAAAACTGTCACCATCATACAACAACTTCTTTATGTAGGATGAGCTCGGTTCGTTAACTGTCAGATATAAGTGCCTGATGCTATCGCAACGGAACTGAGATAGAAAAGTATCGATATATATCCCCTGTAAGCTTTTTCCATATGAGGAATCTCCCTGGCAAATAGTA
>CAZRKA010000292.1:0-2283 GCA_964600345.1 uncultured Chitinophaga sp.
CAGACTGTCTAAAACAACAATGTTGTTTCCGCTGGCTTTGTAAGACAATGCAGAAATTCTGGCAAGTCTTTTCAGCTTTTTGTTCAGCTTGAAATTGTAATCTTTCGGGCGCGGACCGTGAATACGGCCTCCACCTACGAAAACACCCGACTTGATACTACCTGCACGCGCACCGCCTGTACCTTTCTGACGTTTGATCTTCTTGGTACTGTAATGCACTTCAGATTTATCTTTTGTCTTGTGTGTGCCCTGTCTCTGGTTGGCCAGATACTGCTTCACATCAAGATAAATAGCATGATCATTTGGTGCTGCACCGAATATTTCACTTGGTAATTTAACAGTTTTACCTGTTTCACTGCCGTTGCTTGATAATACTTTCAGTTCCATTTCTTATTTTTCTATTACTACGATTGAACCGTTGTGACCTGTGATTGCACCTTTGATAACCAAAAGATTCTGTTCAGGAATCACTTTCAAAATCTGTGCGTTGATATTTTTTACGCGTTTTCCACCCATTCTGCCGGCCATTCTCAGACCTTTGAATACTTTAGACGGATACGAAGAGGAACCAACAGAACCCGGTGCTCTTTGTCTGTCGTGCTGACCGTGGGTAGCAGGACCAACACCGTTAAAGTTGTGTCTTTTAACAACACCCTGGAAACCTTTACCTTTAGAGGTACCGATTACATCCACGAAATCGCCTTCAGAAAAAATGCTTACATCAACTTTATCGCCGATGCTGCCTGCAGTTTCGTCTACCCTGAATTCGTGAGACACTTTCATAGGAGCCGAACCGGCTTTCTTAAAATGTCCTGCAGCCGAAGCATTGCTGTGCTTTGGTTTTAATTCAATGGCTGAAATCTGAAGCGCATTGTATCCTTCTTTTTCCACAGTTTTAATCTGTGAAATGATATTCGGTTCGGCGTGCACCAAAGTACAACCGATCTTTGCACCATTAGCATCAATGATGCTGGTCATTCCTATTTTTTTACCAATTAATCCTACCATGATGTCTGTTATACTTTAATTTCAACGTCTACTCCGCTTGGAAGTTCTAATTTCATTAACGCCTCAACTGTTTTTGCAGTCGAACTGTGGATATCCAGCAGGCGTTTGTAAGAACACAGCTGGAACTGCTCTCTTGCCTTCTTATTAACGTGTGGCGATCTCAGAACTGTGAAAATCTTTTTGTTGGTAGGCAGTGGAATTGGTCCGCTAACTACGGCTCCTGTTGCCTTTACAGATTTCACAATTTTTTCAGCTGATTTATCAATCAGGTTGTGATCGTGTGAACGCAATTTGATTCTTATTTTTTGTGTTACCATGACTGTATTATGCGTTTGCTTTTTGTCCTTTTACTTTCTTAATTACCTCTTCTGCCATTGAGCGCGGTACTTCTTCATAGTGGTCAAATTCCATTGTTGATGAAGCTCTTCCTGAAGTAATGGTACGAAGACTGGTTACATAGCCGAACATTTCTGATAGTGGCACTTTCGCTTTGATTACCTGCGAACCTGCTCTTTCGTCAATACCTTCCAGCATACCGCGTCTTCTGTTGAGGTCGCCCTGAACATCTCCCATATAATCTGCAGGTGTAAGCACTTCAAGCTTCATGATAGGCTCGAGCAGAATCGGAGTTGCTTTAGGTGCAGCTTCCCTGAAAGCTGACTTGGCACAAATCTCGAAAGACAGTGAATCCGAGTCAACTGCGTGGAATGAACCATCGAACAATCTTACCTTCATTCTGTCCATTGGATAACCTGCCAGACAACCATTCTTCATGGCCTCGGCAAAACCTTTCTGAACTGAAGGAATATATTCACGTGGAATTGAACCACCCACTACTTCATTTACAAACTGCAGTCCCTCTCCAACGAAAGTTTCGTCGGCCGGTCCGATTTCGAACTGAATATCCGCAAACTTACCTCTACCACCTGTTTGTTTCTTGAATGTTTCTCTGTGCGTAACAGAACCTTTGATAGATTCTTTATATGCAACCTGAGGCGCACCCTGGTTAACTTCTACTTTGAATTCGCGTTTCAGCCTGTCAACGATGATTTCTAGGTGAAGCTCGCCCATACCGGAGATAATGGTCTGACCGGTTTCTTCGTCGGTTTTAACCCTGAAGGTTGGATCTTCTTCAGCGAGTTTTCCAAGACCAACACCAAGTCTGTCAACGTCGGCCTGTGTTTTAGGCTCGATTGCCAAACCGATAACCGGTTCTGGGAATACCATAGATTCCAATACTATTGGGTGTTTCTCATCACAAAGTGTATCGCCTGT
>CAZRKA010000293.1:0-2280 GCA_964600345.1 uncultured Chitinophaga sp.
CGCACACGTTGACTGTCCGGGACACGCCGACTATGTTAAAAACATGGTAACTGGTGCTGCTCAGATGGACGGTGCTATCCTGGTTGTTGCTGCTACAGACGGACCAATGCCACAAACCCGCGAACACATCCTACTTGCCCGTCAGGTTGGTGTACCTCGTCTTGTGGTATTTATGAATAAATGCGATATGGTTGACGATCCTGAATTGTTAGACCTTGTTGAAATGGAAGTACGTGAACTTTTAAGCTTCTACAATTTCGACGGTGATAACACTCCTGTAATCCGTGGTTCTGCTTTGGGCGGACTTAACGGTGAGCCGGTTTGGGTTGAAAAAATCATGGAACTGATGAATGCAGTTGATACCTGGATTCCAATTCCTCCACGTCTGGTTGACCAGCCATTCCTGATGCCTGTTGAGGACGTGTTCTCAATTACAGGTCGTGGAACAGTTGCTACAGGTCGTATCGAAAGAGGTGTTACCAACGTTGGTGACGCTGTAGATATCATCGGTCTTGGCGACGAGAAACTTTCTTCTACCATCACAGGTGTTGAAATGTTCCGCAAATTGCTTGACAGAGGTGAGGCAGGAGACAACGCAGGATTACTGCTCCGCGGTATCGACAAAACCCAGATCAAAAGAGGTATGGTTATTTGCAAACCGGGTTCAGTTACTCCACACGCTAAATTCAAAGCTGAGGTTTACGTATTGAGCAAAGAAGAAGGTGGACGTCACACTCCGTTCTTCAACAAATACCGCCCTCAGTTCTACTTCCGTACAACAGACATCACCGGTGAGGTTACCCTACCTGAAGGTGTTGAAATGTGTATGCCTGGCGACAACATCACCATCACCGTTCAGCTGATTGCTCCAATTGCTATGGAAAAATCACTGCGTTTCGCTATCCGTGAAGGTGGCAGAACAATCGGTGCCGGACAGGTAACTGAAATATTAGACTAATGTATTCATTATAAAGATGTTAGTCACCCTGGTCGTGAATCAGGGTGACTAACGTTTTTACGAGAGTAGTTCAAGGGTAGAATAGAGGTCTCCAAAACCTTTGATGGGAGTTCGAATCTCTCCTCTCGTGCAAAAGAACAAAAGAAATGGAAAAATTAAGAAACATGTGGAATCATTCAGTTGATGAGTTGCTTAACAAAGTAACCTGGCCAACGTGGGACGAATTGCGCGAAAGTGCCATCATCGTTCTTGTTGCCTCTCTGATTTTTGCACTACTGGTTTGGATGCTGGATTACTCACTGGGTAACGGACTTGACTTTTTTTATAGCTTGTTTAAATAATGACAATGGAAGCTACTGATTTGCAATGGTATGTGGTGAGAGCGGTTTCCGGTCAGGAGAAAAAAGTAAAAGCCAATCTCGAGAGTGAACTGATAAAGGCTAAACTGACTGAATTCGTTCCGCAAATACTGATTCCGATGGAAAAAGTATACCAGATAAAAAACGGAAAGAAAATAGCCAAGGAAAGGAATTACTTTCCGGGTTATATACTGATTCAGGCCAGGTTTCACGGTGAAGTGGCCGCAACAATAAAAGGAATTAACGGTGTAGTTGGTTTCCTGGGCTCAAAAGATCATCCTGTTCCGCTCAGACAGGCTGAAGTAAACAGAATTCTGGGCAACGCCGACGAAAACGGCGGTATAGATACCGACAGCACCGAACCATTCATAGTGGGAGAACCAATCAAAGTTACCGATGGTCCTTTCAGCGGTTTCAGCGGTGTGATCGAAGAAGTGAACGAAGAAAAGAAAAAATTAAAGGTGATGGTGAAGATCTTTGGAAGAAGAACTCCGCTGGAACTGAATTATAACCAAGTAGAAAAAGAATAAACCAGCTATATTATGGCAAAAGAAATAACAGGATACGTAAAATTACAAGTAAAAGGCGGACAAGCAAATCCCGCACCTCCCATTGGACCTGCTCTGGGCTCAAAAGGTGTAAACATCATGGAATTTTGTAAACAGTTTAACGCGCGTACACAAGACAGAATGGGTAAGGTATTACCGGTAGTTCTGACTGTGTATTCGGATAAATCGTTCGAATTCATTATCAAAACCCCTCCGGTAGCCACTCAGATATTAGAGGCCACCAAAGCTGCGAAAGGTTCTGCCGAACCAAACAGGAAAAGAGTTGCAGAACTCACCTGGGATCAGGTAAGAAAAATCGCAGAAGAAAAAATGCCGGATCTAAACTGCTTCAAGGTAGAATCAGCCATGAACATGGTTGCAGGTACCGCCAGAAGTATGGGAATCACAATCGCAG
>CAZRKA010000294.1:0-2279 GCA_964600345.1 uncultured Chitinophaga sp.
AAGTACTATCAGATATGTTTAGTTCAGACCTTGCACAGGGAATTTCAATATTATGTGGAGGTAGCGTCAAACCGGATAATGCGAAATCACTGTTTGCCATGTCGGATATCGATGGCGCATTGATAGGTGGGGCAGCTCTCGCTTCGAGAGACTTTATCGATATCGCAAAATCATTCTGATTCGCTGCGGGCTTTCTGCCTTTGCTTCTCCAGATTGATCGCATAGGCTTTGATCAGGTTGGCGAAATGACCTGATGAAATACAGGCGTGATACTTTTTTTGCGTCTTGCGGTCAGTAATGTAAAATGTTGAAATAGCATTCACGTCTCTGTCGCTGCGGCCTTTATTGAGTTTGTCGCGTTTAAAAATATACCTGTACTGGCTTGTGTCAGAATATACAGATGAAGTATCATCAATTTTCTTCAATGCACCTTTGGTGATGAAAGTATACTCACCGAAGTAGTTTTCTTCAAAGCCCTTAATCAGTTTTTGGTCGTATTTGGGTATGCCTTCCTTTACGATCAGAATACCCGATTCGTCTGCACCAAAGTCTTCGGGAATGGAACCGCATTCAACAGTAATGTTTTTTGAAAACGATTTAACTGAAACCCAGCAGGAAACAAGAGTGCATAAAAGGAAGGCAACAAGGCATATCCGTTTCATTTATTCAGATTTTCAAATATCCAATGCTGCCGTGCATTGCATATACCATTCTATAGTTTCAGCTCAGGAAGGCTGAAGTGATATTTAGGTATGGCTTATCTCAGCAAGGTAACCGTTCCTTCGTAAGTATATACTTCACCGTCGAAAGCAGTCACCTTAATCACCCAGATATAGACATCCTGCATTGCGTCTTCTCCGCGGACAACACCATCCCAGGATGCGTATTTGTCTGTGGTAGTCCAGAGCAATTCACCCCAGCGGTTAAGCACCTGTATATGGAAGGTTTTTTCGCCGTTGACTATTGCGCGGAATGTATTGTTGGCTTTTGGTCCGGTTCCTTCAGGACTGAATGCAGTAGGTACAAAAACCGTTACATCCGGTTCAATCTTCCTTACCTGACTGATGGTATCTGTACAGGTATGGGTGAGGTCTTTGTACTCGATGGCGTAGGTAGAACTGAGGTGCACCCGGTATTTGGCTGTATCCGCCGGATAGAAGTGAACAGGATTTATTTCACTGCTGGTATCCTCTGCATCGGTAGAACCGAAATGCCAGATGTATTCCATTCTGCCCGGATTGCTCCATCTTACTTTGGTTTCATTGAAGAAGCGGAACTTAGGGAAGGCAACAGTGGTGTAATAGCCCGGATCGCTGCTGAATCCTGAGACAGGTTGCGGAAGCACTTTGATATACTGCAGAGAGTCTTTTCTGATACTGCAGGCTTCATCTGCGTTTTGTCCCCATTGATTGTCTATAACAAGACTGACATCGTACCAGTTGCGTTTGGCCGTATCGTATTCAATATTTTGCGGCGCAGCAATTAAAGACTTGTCCAGAGTTTCTCCGTTGCCGAAGTTCCAGGAATATCTGAGATTACTTGTAAGTTCGGGTTTCCTAACTGTACTGAAGAAATTAATGATGGCCGGTTCGCATTGTATTTCCGGATCGGCGTGGAAGTTAAACTGAGGATACGGCTCTATTAATAAATTAATTTCATCTTTAGCCACGGGACAAACACCTTCTTTTATGGTGCGAATCTCAAGTTTTACTTTACCTGCAAGGGCATTAAGAGCAGTGTCGTTCAATCCGTGAGTATATAATGAACTCAGGAGAGAAGGAGTGGAGAAAACACCATCGCCGTTGCCGGTCCAGATGCTTTTAGCCGCCCACTTAATCTGAGCTTTAAGGTCGAATGTTTGACCCTCACATTGCTGATAAGGATCGTTATTGTCTATGCTTATTTCGGGTTGTGATTGTATCAGAAGGTTTTGTGAATCTGATGAAGTACAACCTGTGATTGGGTTGGTATATTCGAATTTCACCTTAACAGGTCCTTCGTACTGACTGGATTTGCTGCTGATTCCCGGATCGAATTCACGGTTGGTAACACCATTTCCGGACCATTTGCCGACATTACCCGAAGGCAGTATATTGTTCAGAGTAAATGGTGAAGAACTCGAACATACGGTATCAGGAACATTTATCTGTATGATTGGTAAACCGTTTACCTGTATTTCAATACTGTCGGCAACCGGGCATCCGCTCGAATTATCTGATAGTTTAACGAGATACTGACCGGCACCGTATTTGGGGTCGAAGTATTTCATATCGACCATC
>CAZRKA010000295.1:0-2238 GCA_964600345.1 uncultured Chitinophaga sp.
CGGAAAGTGTGTAAGATCCGGTATGTACTTTGCCGTTTCCGTGCGCGGGAAAGTCGGGACAATGTATTTCAAAATCACCTGAAAGCAATTCAGTTACAGAGCGCCAGTGCGAGCTGCAACCAAGTGCCCCATGAAGAAATACAAGCGTTCTCATTTAGTGTTTAAAGTGCCTGATACCAGTAAATACCATTGCCTGAGCATTGTTATTGGCGGCATCAATACTTTCCTGATCCTTGATACTGCCACCAGGTTGAGCAATGGCTACAATTCCGGCTTCATGAGAAATATTCACACAATCAGGAAATGGAAAAAACGCTTCGGATGCCATTACAGAACCCTTTGTATCAAATCCAAACGATGTTGCCTTTTTCACTGCCGATTCGAGCGCGTCTATTCTTGAGGTTTGTCCACAGCCCATACCAATTAACTGCTTGTTTTTTACAAGGGCTATTCCATTAGACTTCAGATGCTTGACTGCTTTTATTGCAAATTCAAGGTCACTGATTTGCTCAGGTCCGGGTTTGATATTTGTAAGCACTTTAAAATCGCTGCCTTTTTCGGAACTGTTGTCAATATCCTGTTCAAGTACACCATTCAGAAGGCTTTTGAAAATAGTTTTATTATTTATTTCCTGCCTTAGCTTTAAAATGATTCTGTTTTTCTTTTGCCTGAGAATACCAAGCGCTTCGGCCGTATAAGAAGGTGCAGTTATTACTTCGAAGAACAGGGCATTCATTGCCGTAGCTGTTTCGACATCAATTTCGCGGTTACAGGCAATTACACCACCGAATGCAGAAGTGGTATCGCAGGCATAAGCTGCCAGATAAGCTTCGGCAATTGTATTTCTGCTTGCAAGACCGCATGAATTGGTATGTTTAATGATGGCGCAGGTAGGCTCTTCAAATTCTGCAAGCAGATTCAATGAAGCATCAACATCAACCAGATTGTTGTATGAAAGTTCTCTTCCGTTGAGCAATTCAAACATCGCATCCAGATTCCCAAAATACCTGGCCGACTGATGCGGATTCTCCCCATAGCGCAATACTTTCGATTCGGTGAAGCTCTTTTTAAAAACCGGTAAATTAAGACCGGAATTGAAATAGTTGAATATGGCAGTGTCGTAATGTGAAGTATTCATAAATGCTTTGGCTGAAAACAATTTACGGTCTTCGATATCTGATGCCGCTCCTTTGGTTTCGAGCAAACTGAGCAAATCTGAATATTGTTCCCGTCCGGAAACAATAAGCGAGTCGTTGTAATTTTTAGCAGCAGCTCTTATCAGAGAAATGCCGCCAATATCAATTTTCTCGATTATTTCAGCTTCATCATTGCTGTTTCTTACAGTTTCTTCGAATGGATAAAGATCTACCAAAACCAGGTCCAGGGTTTTTATGCCGTGTTGCTGTAATTCCCTGATGTCTTTCTCGTTATTTCTCCGGGCCAGAATTCCCCCAAAAATATTCGGGTGCAGTGTTTTAACCCTGCCGTCCAGAATCTCAGGAAATCCGGTATAATCTTCCACTGATTCTGCCGGCAATCCCAGATCCCTTATAAATTTCAAGGTCCCTCCGGTTGAATACATGGTAACACCATGTTGATTCAAAAGCCTGACAACAGGCTCAAGATTGTCTTTGTAGTATACCGATATCAGTGCTGAACTAATGGGTTTTCTGCTGTTTTGCATAAAACTGCAAAGGTAGACTTTTAAACGGCTGTCTTATATACCAATTGTACACAGAAAATGAACCCTAAGAAGAACAAATTTCATTGCAACTACTCTGCAATGACCAGATTAACTGATGAAATTTCACCGGCATTTATAAGCCTTATTGTATAAATGCCTGGTGCGAATGTTGCAGAATTAATAAAGAAATAATTTTCTCCCTGGCTTAACACGTCCTGATCTTCAGTATAAACCAATTGTCCGAAACTGTTAAATACCTGAATTGAAACCGGGGACGCCTGTTTAACATTGAATTTTACAATCGCTAAATCGCGTGCGGGATTCGGATAAACGGAAATTCTTTCCGAACCGGTTTGTATGCTGTTTAAAGCACTCAAATCCCATAAGGGCTCTATAACGGCATTTATAACAGGCCTGCTGAAATAATCTGCTTCGTATTCTGCCAGAAAACCAATGATACGGATGGAGGCCGGGATATTTCTTCCTTCGTTCTGACCTGGCCCGTCAAGGGTACTGCAATAGTCTGTATTATTGTCGGTTTCGTAATTTACAAA
>CAZRKA010000296.1:0-2187 GCA_964600345.1 uncultured Chitinophaga sp.
GACGTTTCTGCCTATATCCCGACCAACGTTATCTCTATCACTGATGGTCAGATATTCCTTGAGTCAAACCTATTCAACAGCGGTGTTCGTCCTGCAATCAACGTGGGTATCTCTGTATCGCGTGTGGGTGGTTCTGCTCAGATCAAATCAATGAAAAAAGTTGCCGGTACCCTGAAACTCGATCAGGCTCAGTACCGCGAACTGGAAGCTTTCGCGAAATTCGGTTCCGATCTTGATGCCGCCACCAAATCTGTACTTGAAAAAGGTTCACGAAACGTGGAAATCCTTAAACAGGGTCAATACTCACCATTGAG
Organism: uncultured Chitinophaga sp.; assembly: GCA_964600345.1. Classification (GTDB taxonomy): domain Bacteria; phylum Bacteroidota; class Bacteroidia; order NS11-12g; family UBA955; genus JABMMZ01. The sequence continues at coordinate 315 of CAZRKA010000296.1, forward strand.
AGTAGAACAGCAGGTAGCCATCATCTACCTCGGTACCAAAGGTGCTGTCAACAATGTGCCTGTCAATAAAGTCAGAGCATTTGAAGCAGAATACCTCGAAGTTCTGGAAAGCAAGCATAAAGATATACTCGACAGTCTTGCTGCCGGAAAAATCGATGACGCTATCACTGCTAAACTTGAAGAAGTTGCCAAACAGGTAAGCGCAAATTATAAAGCCTAAACCATTTTAATTCCGCCTAATGGGAAATTTAAAAGAAGTCAGAAACAGGATCAGTTCCACCATTTCAACGCAGCAGATCACCAAAGCGATGAAACTGGTATCGGCTACAAAACTGAGGAAAGCGCAATCGGCTATCATGCAGATGCGTCCTTATGCCGATAAACTGAACGGTATCCTGAAAAATCTCGGAGAGTCGGCCGACGACGAGAAACTGATGAAGTTTTTCAAAGAGCAGACCGTCGAAAAAGTTCTTCTGGTTGTTGTTACCAGCGACAGGGGTTTATGCGGCGGTTTTAATGCCAACGTGATTAAACGCACCAGAGCACTGCTCGAAGTTGAATATGCCGCACAGTCTGCCAAAAAGAATGTCGACCTCCTTTTTGTAGGAAAAAAAGCATTCGAGTATTTCAGAAAATTTGATTACAACTGCAATACCGAGTTCATGGGTACATTTACCGCTCTGAATGCTGAGAACGGATTTGCCGTCGGTGATTTTGTACTCGAAAGTTTCCTTTCAGGAAAATACAACAGAGTTGAAGTGGTATACAACAAATTCAAGAATGCCGCCACCCAGATAGTGAGCAATGATATACTTCTGCCCGTTTCTGTTAAATCTGCTGCAGCTAAAACAGGTGCCAAAGATTATATATTCGAACCCGGTAAGACAGAAATACTCGAAGAACTCATTCCGCGTTCAATCAAAACACATTTGTACAGAAGTTTTCTGGATTCATTTGCCAGTGAACACGGCGCAAGAATGATTTCGATGGACAAGGCAACAGATAATGCGGGTGAAATTCTGAAACAGCTTAAACTGATTTACAACCGCGGTCGTCAGGCAGCAATTACCAACGAAATCTCTGAAATCGTGGGAGGTGCAGCTGCCCTCAACGGTTAAACCAATATTATTCAATCAAGCCTGCTTAAACGGCAGGCTTTTTTTATGCCTTCTTTTTACCCGATTTAAGGTGTAAATAAGCTGTCTCTATGGCATCTTTAAGCATTTCCTCGGGAATCTTATCGAGATTGATATTCGTCCAGCCTAATTTGCCTCATTTATTGGGTACCGGAAACATCACATCTTTGCGGTAGGCGCAAAATGCAGACTGATCAATTTCGGACAATCGCACACAAGCTCTGTTTGCAGCTGCATTAAGTGTGGCAAATATTTTTTTCTTATATCTGAAAGATACAACTTCAAAATGCGGTAAAGTGTCTACATCATCTAAATTGTTTACAACACTTTGAAAAAATGCGATATTACTCATTTCAGAACAAATCTATTGGAATTTATATAATGAAATACAATGTACTGAAAATATGAAGTTTAATCATTGAAAAAACACTGAAAATCAGAGATAAAAGATGTTCGCGGAAAGCTGTCTGAAAAAAATTCGTCTAAGAATTGTAATATTTGTCTGATTGATGTAACAAATCGGACCTAAAACACGACTAATAGGTAATTTTGTAATTATATATTCCAAACACATGAAAAATTCAATACTATTATTTTTACTGGTGACATCGGCAGCACTTAGTGCTCAGATCACCGTGACACGTTCCCACCTTGTTGTTTCAGGTCAGAAAATTGTTCAGGCTTACGATTCCGGCACCTATGCCCGCGCTGCTGCCGGTACCAATATGACCTGGGAT
>CAZRKA010000297.1:0-2133 GCA_964600345.1 uncultured Chitinophaga sp.
GAACTTTATTACTGGGGCGTTCAAGGAATTCAACAAAGTATGAATGCAAAAGACGTAGCTTATGGTATAAATTAAATTAAATACGATTGACTAAAAGGTTATTTTTGTGACCAGTTCTATTAAGTTCCGATAAATTATATTCGCAATTAAATGTCAGAATTCAGACTTTCCGCTCCATTTAAGCCAACCGGTGATCAGCCCGAAGCCATTAAACTTCTGATTAAGGGACTGGAACAGGGTGCACCTGCTCAAACCTTGTTAGGGGTAACTGGAAGCGGTAAAACATTTACGATTGCAAATGTAATTAATGAAGTAAAAAGGCCGGTTCTGGTATTAAGTCATAACAAAACACTTGTAGCCCAGCTTTACGGAGAATTTCGTCAGTTTTTTCCCGATAATGCCGTTGAATACTTTGTCAGCTATTACGATTACTATCAGCCGGAAGCCTTTATTCCTACAACCGGAACATATATAGAAAAGGATTTAAGTATCAATGAAGAGATAGAGAAAATGCGTCTTAAGACCATTTCCACTTTGCTCAGCGGACGAAGAGATGTCATCATTGTGGCATCCGTAAGTTGTATATATGGTGCCGGTAATCCTGCAGATTATGAAAACAGCATTATCAGAATTCACAAAGGTCAGGTGATTGCGCGAAATGCTTTTTTACATCAGCTTGTCAATAGCCTGTACAGCCGGACTACGGATGAGTTCAAAAGGGGGAATTTCAGGGTTAAGGGTGATGTAGTTGATATTTTTCTGGCATATAATGACTTTGCATACAGGGTTTCATTTTTTGGCAATGAGATAGAAGAAATCCAGACATTTGAACCCGGTAGCGGACATATCATCAATGAAATGACCGATGCCGCCATATACCCTGCCAATATATATGTTTCTCCGAAAGAAAGGCTGCAGCAGGCGATTTATGAAATACAGGATGATCTGGTTGCTCAGGTGAAGTTTTTTGAAGACCAGGGAAAAAATATGGAAGCAAGGCGTCTGGAAGAACGCGTTAATTTCGACCTGGAAATGATGAGAGAGCTCGGGTACTGCAGCGGCATAGAAAATTACAGCAGGTATATGGACAGAAGACAGGCGGGTGAAAGACCATTTTGCCTACTGGATTATTTTCCTGAAGATTTTCTGCTTGTTGTGGATGAGAGTCATGTCAGTATGCCTCAGATAAAAGCCATGTACGGCGGTGACAGGGCAAGAAAAATAAATCTGGTAGAATACGGGTTCAGACTTCCGGCAGCAATGGACAACAGACCATTGAAATGGGAGGAATTTATGTCTATGATTAATCAGGTCATCTATGTGAGCGCCACTCCAAGTGATTTTGAAATCAGAGAATCGGACGGAGTAGTTGTGGAGCAATTGATAAGACCAACAGGATTGCTGGATCCCGTAATTGAAGTCAGGCCTTGTATCAATCAGGTTGATGACCTGCTTGATGAGGTAGACGAGCGCGTAAAGAGGGGAGAAAGGGTATTGGTTACTACTCTGACCAAACGTATGAGTGAGGAACTTGCCAAATACATGAGCAAGCTGGGCATCAAATGTCAGTATATCCACAGCGAAGTGAAAACTCTCGACAGGGTTGAAATACTGAGAAATTTGAGACTGGGTGTTATTGATGTGCTGATTGGCATTAACCTCTTGAGAGAAGGATTGGATTTACCGGAGGTAAGTTTTGTAGCCATACTGGATGCCGATAAGGAAGGGTTTCTGAGAAGCGTTACCAGCCTGGTTCAGACTATAGGAAGAGCGGCGAGAAATGAAAATGGAAAAGTAATTATGTATGCCGACCGCATAACGGACAGCATGAAAAAAACCATTGAAGAAACAGAGAGAAGACGTGAGAAGCAGATAGCGTACAATACCAAACACGGTATTACACCAACTTCTGTATTGAAATCAAGGGATCAGATTTTACAACAAACTACCGTTGCAGATGCCAGAATTATTGAGGAAACTGCATTGTACAATCCACAGGATGCTCAATTCAGTCAGGCGGCTGATCCTGTCTTTGATTACATGGGAAAGGATGAGATAGAAAAGGCAATAAAAGAGACCTCCACGCTGATACACCGTGAAAAGAGCGCCTCGTTCACCGGCGCCTCCTGTCCC
>CAZRKA010000298.1:0-2117 GCA_964600345.1 uncultured Chitinophaga sp.
CCGGAGACGCATATCTGAATCGGTATTTCAATTCGGTCATCGAATCCATATTGCACTACGAATATAACATCAAAAACCCGCTAAATGTTGCTTTTCCCAACGAAATTTATTCAAATTTCGTCAAAAGCAGACTGTAAGTCTCGCTTTCTATCCTGATTAGCATCGGGTTTTCGGGATCGTTCAGATAAGACAATTTGTTGGTTCCATCGCTTATGACGATACAATCAACCAGTATTTCCTTGTTCAGTTCATTAAATATTTCAACCTGCTCGTGACCTAAAATTCTGTACATGGCTAAAGGTCCGCTGCCAATACCTATGCGGGTTTGCGAGTTTTCCTTCAGTTCTCTGTACTGTAAACGGCTCAACCAGAGTGTAATGTTTTTGTCGAGGCTGATATCTGCATCAGCCGAAAAATCAACCGTCATGGACAAAGCGGAATCAAGTGCTGTGGAAGCTATAAAAACCTTGCCGTTAACCATACCCGAAGGATTAAAGCTCTTGCCTCTTGCCCATCCGAACTGAATACCACCGCTGTAATTGAACTGATTGAGTGTAACGATAAAATCGGCATCTCCCAGGAAATAAGTCAGCTTGCGGTATTTTCCCAGATCAATGCTTTTAATCAGGTCGTCGCAGTATTCACTCAGGTCAAATGCTTCACCACCCTCGCTCATTCTTACTTTCTTAGCCAACAGACAGGCTGAGTCTTTGCGCCCTGTTATACTCAGGTATTTGGAATTCAGAATCCAGACATCAGGCTGGTCGGGCGCATAACTGTTCAGAGTATCCAGGTCGACCTGAACGTCTGTTTGTTTTACATCGAGCTTGTATTTTGTGCGTAGGAAAATAGATGTATACTTGTCGTTTCCACCTATTCTTGGTATGATGGCGTCGAGACGCTTAATGGCACCCAGGGTATCGCCTACTCCGTACAAACAGCGGGCGTAAAATAAATTCAGATATACCCGGTTCAGGGTATCTTTCCAGTATTTGTTAAAACTGATATCGAAGCAACTGATGGCATCCTGATAAAAGCCCCCGGACATGGCTACCATGCCCAGATTGGCATAACCGTCGGCATTTCGGCTGGCGAGTTTGATGCTCTTACGGCAAAGCACACGCTTAAAGCTGTCGCTGAGAAACATGTAATTGAGGTGGGTAACCGCAAATTTGGCGTATACCTCCGGTTCGGATGGATAAAACTTGTAGATTTTATCAAGATTCTTCCACATGTCCTCGTATTTGCCGTTGAACATGGCGATATTGGCCCTTAGCAAATAGGCATCCTTGTTTTTAGGATCCAGAGCCAGTATCTGTTTAATCACTTTTTCGCATTCCACATCTTTGGAATCCCTGTAAAAGGCATATGCTTTTTCTGTCAGTTTTACGACCTGCGGATTGGGTTTCTTGGGTGCTGTTGAAACCGGTTTCTTGGTGGTAGTAGCAGGTTTTTTAGTTGCAGTACCGGCAGGTTTCTTTGTTGTTGTGGTTGCAGCAGGTTTCTTTGCGGCAGGCGCTTTAGGCTTGGGACTGTTTTGAGAAAAAACAATAAATGGCAGCAGGAAAAATACTATGAGGAATTGTTTCATTAAATTCGGGCTCTGTAAAAAGTTTTCAAATATACGGTAAATGCCGAATACCGCCATACTGAATTGTATTGCTATAACAACGATAAAAAAGGCTGAATGTTACAGTTGAATTTTTATGATAACATATTACAACATCTGAATTTTGAATGTTAAATCAGAAAAACAGGAAAATAAATAATGAATCCAGTTTCATTTTTTTACCTTTGAATTCAAAATGCATTAAATAAATGTTAAAAATCTAGATCAACTAATGTCATTATTTAAATACCTTTCTTTCATTCTCTCCATCAATATCCATTATAGCCAAATCATAATATGATATCATTCCTTTCCATTCAATTATATAATTATCAATCCTTTCAGCAATAATATATTTATCATCATTTGATATAGAAATAATTGAATACGTTTTTGATGAACAAGTATTCTTTACTTTCTCAGTTTTAAGAGTATTTATATTTATCTTGAAGAATCCATCATATTGTGTGGTGTAATAGACATAATTGCTTGAATTGTCAAAACAAAT
>CAZRKA010000299.1:0-2101 GCA_964600345.1 uncultured Chitinophaga sp.
AAACATATAGTAATTGTAAACGCCCGAAATTTTGGGATAGGTTGTATCTCCGGCGTAATAGTGATTAATGTCTTTTGTATCATCAGTGCCGGCCTGATTGTTACAGGCTGCCGTTGTCAATAAAATAAATATGAAAATTAATCGGGATGCGCGTTTCACGAAACAAAACAAATAAAAAAAAGCCGGAACTCAAACCGGCTTTCTTTATTAAGTATTCAATAGTTCACGATTCGGCTTTTTTAGCTCCACCTGCACGTATCATTCCGATGACACCACCTACTATGCTGCTCATGATACAGATCATGGCCACATCGGCAAAAACAGGGGTAAGTGAATTAAAAAATGTGGTATTGGCATAAAGTCCGATATCAGTTGCAAGTCCTGTTATCAGTCCGAGCAGCAGTCCTTTCTGCATTCCCTGTGCAAATCCGCTGGTGTTAGTCCATTCCAATACTAATGCAATAAAGTAAGCCCAGATAAAATTGCTGAGAATCAATGCCCACCAGATCATGGATTCCATGTCCCGCCAGATGGCAGAATTGGTGTTTTTAGACATGTAATCCATCATTAACATGCCGTAAAGCAGCCATCCCAATAAAAAGAATGTGACGCCCCCGGCAATGGTTCCGATAATTGTTTTGCTGTTCATATATTTTATTATTTTAAGGTTTGTTAACACAAACTTATTTTATTTTGAAGCGCTTTGTTTTAATAAAAGATTTAAATTATCCACATATTCTCACCTTTTTGACTGAAATAGACCCTTTTAAATGCCTTCATTCAACATTATTATTTAGATTTGCGACATGAAAATCGCTGTCGTTGGAGCCACCGGGCTCGTTGGTACAAAAATGCTGGAAGTGCTTGCCGAAAGGAATTTTCCTGTGAGCGAACTTATTCCGGTAGCATCCGAAAAATCAGTAGGTTTAACAGTACCGTTTAAGGGAAAGGCATATAAAGTGGTTTCCGTTCAGACAGCAATTTCCATGAAACCGGATATAGCATTGTTTTCTGCAGGAGGTTCTACCAGCCTTGAATGGGCACCGGCATTTGCGGATGCAGGTGTTACAGTAATCGATAATTCTTCTGCCTGGCGTATGGATCCCGGAAAAAAACTTGTTGTACCGGAAGTAAATGCATCTGTATTGTCAAAAAACGATAAAATAATAGCAAATCCCAATTGTTCCACAATTCAAATGGTAGTTGCACTTAAGCCTCTGCACGATAAATACAAAATCAAACGCATAGTTGTCAGTACCTATCAAAGTGTTACAGGAACCGGTAAAAAGGCGGTCGACCAGCTGATGAATGAACGCCGGGGTATCAAAGGCGAAATGGCTTATGCTTATCCGATTGATTTAAATCTGATTCCACAAATTGATGTTTTTCTCGATAATTTCTACACCAAGGAGGAGATGAAAATGGTAAATGAAACGAAGAAGATAATTGGTGACGATAGCATACAGGTTACGGCAACTGCTGTCAGGGTGCCGGTTATGGGAGGACACAGCGAAAGCGTCAATATAGAATTTCATAATGACTTTGAACTCAACGAAGTGATTGCCTTGCTTTCTTCAGCTAAAGGTATCATTGTTCAGAATGATGTGGCAAACAAGGAATATCCAATGCCGCTTAACGCTCATAACCGCGATGAGGTTTTTGTTGGCAGAATCAGAAGAGACGAAACTCAGCCAAATACAATGAATTGCTGGATAGTTTCAGATAATTTGCGAAAAGGTGCTGCTACCAATGCCATTCAGATTGCAGAATACCTGAATGAAAACAATCTGCTCTGAGTGAATTCTGAAATATAATTTCAGAGTTAATTTTTTTCACCGGATAGTTTTGTCGGATTCAGGACACTTTTTAACTCTTATTGACGTCTATTTGGTAAATAGTTATATATTTGGATATCAGAATTACGCGTACCATAATTTTTCTGTTTCTGATGTATTCGCTTGAATGCACTGCTCAGTGTATGTTCAAGGTAAAAGGCCTGCCTTGCATAAATAACCCCCTCGAATTTGAATCTACCACGCCGGGTGCAACAAATCATTCCTGGAATTTCAACAACGAAGGGTTCAATAATACCTCCGGTAAA
>CAZRKA010000300.1:0-2071 GCA_964600345.1 uncultured Chitinophaga sp.
TCTGGTGATTCAGCCTGTCGAGTGAAATATCCATTTCTGTGAGTATTTCATTCTTCTGAACTTCACTAATGGTATTATTTCCTTCTTTAAGGGTATCAATCGCCGTCATCATGGCCGATACCGGAGTTTTCAATTCATGTGACAGTGAACTGAACACAGTGTTGTACAACCTTACAGCGTTGCTGCGTTCTTCTTTTTCGGCAAGGTGTTTTTCCGCTTTTCTTATTCTGTTGGTCAATACGGCATTAATCAGTGCTATGAGGAAATACATAAAGAAAAGCATAGCGTCTTCTGCATTGCTGATATGAAAAGTCATGGTTGGCGGTATCAGAAAAAAATTCCAGACCAGGGCAGAAACAACAGCAGTTATCAGAACGCTGATAAAATCAAATATCATGGCCTGAAGCGAAACGAGCATAAGCATAACCAAAGCCGCTTCACGGTATCCCAGCAATCTTGATACCGCCGCAGAAACCAAAGCCAGAATCAAAACTGATATCAGACTGATTAAGAAAGGATTGCTTCTTTTAATGTCAGGATTAATCAAACCACTTATCTAAGCATACAAATTTAGACCTTAAGATATAAAGATTTTATAAAATTCCTTTCTGACAAAAAAGGGGGATACTCGCGGTATCCCCCTAAAAAATCTAATTAATTATAAACCGAAAAATCAGTTCAGCTGCGCTTCAATTTTCTGGGCAAGCATGTTCTTTGGAACAGCACCCACAATTTTGTCAACCACTTCACCGCCTTTGAAAACTAACAGTGTTGGAATACTGCGGATGCCGTATTTGGTTGCAACTCCCGGATTTTCGTCAACATTCAGCTTACCTACCAGGGCTTTTCCCTCGTACTCACTTGAAAGTTCTTCAACCAAAGGTCCGATCATGCGGCAAGGTCCGCACCACTCTGCCCAAAAATCTACCAATACCGGTTTGTCGGAACCCAGTACATCTTTTTCCCAACTTGAATCTGTGAAATGTTTTGCCATGTTATTTATTATTTACTAAAGAAATGAAATTCAAAAAAAAACTATTAATATTTAATGATGCAAATTTAAAATCCACATCCCGAAAGCCAACATCAATTTTACTGATTAACTTATAGGTACTTTGCATGTTTATAATTTTTCAAACTCTGCATTAATATAGCCAGTAAGTTTCTCTCCTTTGAGCAATCCCTTTGACAACATCGCCAGATTAAGAGCTTTTTCAGCAATTGCATTTGCTTCTTCTCCACTGCAGGCGACCAGTTTTTTAGCCTTGGGGTGATTGGTATTTAATATGGTCTGGTAGTTGAGAGGCAAATTGCCGAACATATTAAATCCGTTCATTTTGCTCATTTCCCTCATACGCCTGTCATATTCGCTTTCAGTTATGGTTAAAAGTGCTTCTTCCGGAGAAAGGGCTTCGGTTTTAAATTTGATATCACTCTGTCTGTTGGCAGCCTCGAAGATACTGAGCAATTTTCCTGCTTCTTCCTCATTCAAGAGGGCAATATTGCTGCTTTCGCTGCTTATCAGTTTATCGAGTGCATCTGCATCAACCCGCTTGCACTGGAGTTTTTCCTGATGTTGTTCGAGATAAGCGGTAAAATGGCTGTCGAGCGGACCTTCCATTTTCAATACCTGATATCCTCTTCCTTCTGCTGCGCTGATATAAGAATGCTGTTCATCGCTGTGATTGGTGTACAGAAATATCAGATTCCCGTCCTTATCGGTTTGAGCCGGTTTAACTATATCGGTGAACTCTGATATTGTGTGATATTCGTTTGAGGTATTTTGCAGGAGACAATACTCTTTTGCTTTTTCGGCAAATTTCTCGTCGCTCAGCATGCCGTATTTCACAAACAAATCAATATTCGGCCATTTCTGCTCAAAATCCTTGCGGTCATTTTTGAATATTTCGGAAAGCTTATCGGCTACCTTTTTGCTGATATGCGAGGTTATTTTCTTGACATTTGCATCGCTTTGCAGACTGCTCCTCGAAACGTTCAACGGAATATCGGGAGAGTCAATAACACCATGCAACAGCATCAGAAACTCGGGCAGTATATCTCTGACATTATC
>CAZRKA010000301.1:0-2057 GCA_964600345.1 uncultured Chitinophaga sp.
GCCATTCTCAACATTATCATATCGTTGACCGTAAGTCGTTCCGAATCCCAGTTGGAAGTATTTTCATGGATAAGGTTGTCGAGCAACTCTTTGTTTACAATGCAATTTTCAAACAGTGACAAACCAAACTGAATATCTTCCCTTTGTTTATCATTCATGGTTTCCAGTTTCAGCTTTTGCCTGTCGTAAAAAGTATTAATGGTACCTATGAGGGCTTTGAGTATGTCTGCCGAGTCGTCATCCCAGAATATATACTCGTCTTCCATCGACTGACCGAAAAGCTCAAATTCATTGAACAGGAATTCATAAAAATTGGTGAGGAAATCTTTTTGCATTTCGGGGCTTGCCTCATCAAACACGTTGAAATCGATGAAAAAATCGTACTGGACAATGTCGATAAAAATTCTGTTGAAAAGATCACCGTGCTGTTTCCAGTCGTATGGCAGCTTGGTGCTTAATTCAGTAAACTGGGGGCTGGTATTAAGGGCTGTGAAAAAATCAAGTCTTTTTAAAACTTCAGTATTCCTGACATGGCTTTTATTTGGAAAGTACTTCTCGAGCTCGATTTCCCTTTCACTTTCAAGAAAACCATTGAAATCGTTTAAAAACTGAAGATTGAAATAGTAAAATTTATAGTAATCGTTAAATTGTTTTTCCAGTGTCTTCTTGAAGACCGGAACCGAAGCGGCATCCTGCTGCTGAAAAGCGTATAACTGTTGAAGAACTTTGATGCGGATATTCCTGCGCGATAACATTTATGAACGTATTGGGGGCGCAAAGATATGGATTTATCGGATTAGAACAAAAGTTTGAATGAAGATTTGAAAACAGGAAAAGTTACATACCTGAGCCCCGGATAAAGCTTCAGAAAACAAGCGATACCAATGATACTAGCTTACCTGACTCCAGAAATGGTCTTGCTGATGCTGCTTGAGATATTCGAGCAGAATTTTATTTTCTTCTTTATTTAATTCCGGATCCTGCTTTAGGATATATGCCGCCGCTCTTTTGGCCATGTCAATAATTTCAGCATCTTTTACCAGATCAAGCAGTTTAAAATCAGGTAATCCGCTCTGTCTGGTTCCAAGTACATCTCCGGGTCCGCGAAGTTCCAGATCCACCTGGGCAATTTCAAATCCATTATTTGTGCGGCACATTGTATTTAACCTTTTTGCCGACTGATAATTGAGTCCCTCACCGGTCATCAGTATGCAATAACTCTGATCTGCCCCGCGTCCTACCCTTCCTCTCAACTGATGCAACTGGGATAAACCAAAACGCTGTGCATCTTCTATTACCATAACGGAGGCATTGGGCACATTAACGCCAACTTCAATGACAGTAGTTGATATCATTATCTGAGTGATGCCATCTTTAAACCGCTTCATTTCCATGGCCTTTACTTCAGGCTTCATTCTTCCGTGAAGTAAGCTGATCTGATATACCGGAACCGGAAAATACGAACAGACTACATCGTAACCGTTCATCAGATCCTTCAAGTCGAGTTTTCCGGATTCCTCAATTAACGGATAAACAATATAGGCCTGTCTTCCTTTCGAAATCTGATTCTTAATAAATTCCATCACCTCAGCCCTTGATTTTTCCGGTCTTTGAAGCGTCTTTACAGGCTTGCGGTCTTTGGGCATCTCGTCTATTACCGATACATCAAGCTCACCGTGAATGGTCATTGCCAGAGTTCTAGGTATTGGTGTAGCTGTCATCACCAAAACATGAGGTCTGAATTTGTACTTATTCCACAATCCGGCTCTCTGTGCTACCCCAAATCTGTGTTGTTCGTCTATTATTGCCAGTCCGGGTGCTTTAAACTCTACATCATCCTCAATTAATGCATGGGTGCCTATCAGTATGTTGATTTCACCGCTTTTTAAGCGCGACAGAATTTCCGGGCGCTTTTTTCTGGCAGTGCTTCCTGTCAGCAACTCTACATTTACAGGTAGCTGATCAAGTTGTTCTTTAAGTGTCAGAAAATGCTGAGTGGCCAGAATTTCAGTCGGCGCCATCATACAGGCCTGATATCCATTATCAATACACATGAG
>CAZRKA010000302.1:0-2039 GCA_964600345.1 uncultured Chitinophaga sp.
TCTGTTATCTACAGATTCGATAGTAAAACTGAATTGCCTGTATTTTATTGTTTCGTTCCTGGCGGGAATTTTTCCGTTAAGTTCCAGTATCATACCTGCCATGGTTTCAGAATCGCCCTTGATCTGGTCGAAAATATCATCGTCTATATTGCTGATCTTGCAGAAATCGTTTATCAGCATTTTCCCTTCAATGACGTATTTGTTATTGTCAAGCTTACTGTATGACAATGGCTCCTCGTCAAATTCGTCATTTATTTCACCGAAAATCTCTTCGAGAATATCTTCCATGGTCACAATTCCGAGCTTACCGCCATATTCGTCGACAACAATAGCCATATGCATTCTCTCTTCCTGAAAATCTGAAAGCAGAAGGTCTATTCTTTTATTATCGGGTACAAAAAAGGCCGGTTTTAAAAGAGTTTTCCAGTCGAAATCCGGCGTCTGATAGAGATGAGGCAAGATTTCCTTGATGTAGAGAATACCCGAAATATTGTCAAATGTATCGTCGTAAACAGGGAAGCGACTGTAACCAATTTCGTTTACTTTTTTGAGCATCTCACCGAAAGGCATATTAATATCCAGTGCAGCAACATCAACCCTGCTTTTCATTATCTGTCTTACAGTTTTGCTGCCAAAGCTCACAATTCCTTTCAGTATTTCTTTTTCCTGTTGTCCGGTTGTAATGTCGGAAGTGATGTCTATGGCATGTGTTAATTCGTCGGCAGACACCGTATGTTCGTGTATCCTTACCCTGCGGTCTATCACTTTAGTAAATCTTACCATTGGGTAAACCAGAAATCCAAATAGTTTCTGACAGAACAATAGCGGGAATGCCATAAATTTAGCAATACTCACATTGCGTTTGGTTGCATATACCTTTGGGATAACCTCACCGAACATAAGCAGGACCAGTGTTACAAGTATTACTTTGATGGCAAAATCAAGATAAGGATTCATCTGTGGGTGCAGAATTGTTTCCAGCCACACAGAACTGACAATAACGAAAGTGACATTGACAAAATTATTGCCAACCAGAATAGTAGCCAGCAATTTTTTAGGCTGACTTAGTAGTTTGAGCACAGCATTCCCTGAGGGGCTGTCGAGGGCTTTCATATTCTCCTTATCCTGCACAGACAAAGAGAAAAGCGCGTTTTCTGATGCTGAAAACAGGCTGGAGAAGAAAATCATCAGAATCAAAAAGAGAAACGTTCCGATAAGGTAGAGATAACTTTCACCTGCCAGATCCGGATTAAGGATATTGTTAATCTGTAGAATTGCCGAAGGGTAAGGGTCGTCTGATACCATTATAATCTGGAATTAAAAAGGAATTGAATCTCCGTGATCGGGCTGTTCGTCCATTGTATTCCCATTCTTTTCATGCATCTGAGGGTTTTCGGCGTTCTGAGAAGCCGACACTACCTGAAACTGGAGGGCGCGAATTCTGACTGCGCTTCGTTTATTGCCATCCTTATCTGTCCAGGTTTCGTTTTTAATTTTTCCTTCAATGAATACAGTCCTGCCCTTTCTAAGCACTTTTTCGGCATTTCTGGCCAGGGCATCCCACATTTCGATATGGTGCCAGTCTGTTTGCTCTACCTTATTTCCCGATTTATCGATAAACACTTCATTGGTTGCAAGGGTAAAGTTTGCAACAGCCCTGTTGTGATCAAGATAGCGAACTTCGGGGTCCTTGCCTAACCTTCCCAATAAAAATACCTTGTTAACCATTCAATACAGACTTTTTTGTGTGAAAGTCACAAAGATAATAAAAATTTCTCTATCAAAACAGGCACGGGATAATTTAAGACCTCATCCTTAGTTACCTGCACATATTCGCCAGTCCTGAAAGTCGGTTCACGCTTGAGTTTAATTTCGGTAAAAACAGCATAAATATCCTGATGTGTCAATACATGCTTGACTGTTTTTCTGCCGCCTGTTTCATATACAGGATTGTACAAGAGCTCCTTTTCCATGCAGATCAGAATATCAGTTTCATGCAACTCAGTTGCAGATTCAATCAGCGGCATTTGCCAGAGATG
>CAZRKA010000303.1:0-604 GCA_964600345.1 uncultured Chitinophaga sp.
CTGTAGTCAGAGGTAATGCCGAACTCTCAGATAGTTATTCTGATGTTCAGCGTACTGCTGGATTGACTGCTAAAGAAGTTGAAAACCTATCTGAGCAGTTAAAAAAGATTGATACCCGTACCTCGTTAAAAGGCCTGTTTGATATCGCAATTATTGGAGGGCAGCTCGGTATTGCAAAAGATCAGTTAGGCGGATTTACGAAAGCTGTTGATCAATTGTCTGTTTCGCTGAAGGGTGAGCTACAGGGCGGGCCGGAAGAAGTTGCAAAGCGTTTAGGCGTTCTGAACAATGTGTTTGGCATTGCCAAGAAAGAAGGGGGAGATGTTGAGAAGGCATTTAATCGGATAGGATCTACAATATTAGGATTAGGCCAGTCAGGTCTTGCGACAGGTGATTTCCTCTCTGACTTTGGAGAACGAGTGGGAGGCGTTGCCGCCCAGGCAAAACTATCATTGCCAGTATTGCTTTCTTACGGAGCTGTTCTACAGGAAAACGGTGTAAGTGCTGAGGTTGCGGGTACTGCATTTAAAAAACTAATTGGCTCTATCGCTACCAAGCGTGAAAAGTTCCTTGCTGTTGCTCAGATTGCTGATGCGAGTTTGAC
>CAZRKA010000303.1:614-2027 GCA_964600345.1 uncultured Chitinophaga sp.
TACCGATACTCAGAAGGCATTACAGTTATTTTTTAACGGTCTGAAAAAAGGTGGCTCGAATACTACCCAGTTCTTGGATTTAATGAAATCTGTTGGTATGGATGCTGCCCGGGCAGGACAGGCAATATCTGCACTGGCATTACATCAGGAAGATTTAAACGAGCACATTAAGCAATCATCAATTGATTACGATGAAGCGAGTTTATCCGCTGAACAGTTCGCGTTAAAGAATGACAACCTTGCCGGAAGTATAGATAAGTTGGGTAACAGGATTGCTAATGCCTTTAAATCCGGGCCGGTATCTGCTTTCTTTAAAGCGATTGTTGATGGCATTGACGATATGATAACGGGTTTCGGAAATATCGTAACGAGCAGATCGTGGACAGAATTCTTTACCAGGATTACCCCCGGAGCAAATGCTAGCGGCTTCGACGCGGCAAATTCATCCGCTGACAGTTATAAAAAATTATTTGATTTGGATTGGATGCTAAAGGACGAAGCCAATAAAGAATCAAATTACACTGCAGATAAATTAAAGAAGTTATTATCAGATACGAATGAGGCATATATTGAAGCTCAAAATTCACGTAACAAATTTATAAAAGATAAAAATTCCGGGCTACAACTTGATTCAGAAGGAAAACAACTTAAGAAGTTTGACAATCTGGTAAAATCCATGGCTCAAACTACGAAATATTACGCTGATGAGTATGTAAAGGCCCGCGATAAAATGAAACCGGTTAAAAAAGACGACCCGGTTGACATAACCGGCATATTGGGTGGAGACAAAACAGATGAAAAAGCTCAACGTGCCGCTGAATCTGCTGCAAACCGCGCATTAACCCTACAGAAAAAAGTTGATGCAATTAATGCTGAATATTCCAGAAAGCAACTAAATAGGGAGGATTCGGAGATAGAGGCTGTTCGTTTCAAGTTTCAGGAAATTACCAAGGAGGTTGATAGGTTTAACAAAAACAAAGACAACAAGATTAAGGTTGACGGCTCCGGTTTAACCAAGAATATGCAGGATGCCATTGATGACATCCAATATAAAGCCTCTAATGACAGACTGAAAGATCAGTTAGGCAAACAAGCTAAATTATACGAGGATTTCGAGAATTACCGCCTGCAATTTGGTACAGAGGCAGCCAAAAAGAGATACGGCATGGAATTGAAATCTCAGGAGGACTTCCTGCAGGAGCTTGAAGTGAAACAAGGCAATCTACTATCCACGGATCCCCTGAAGATGAACCTGAACCAGAAAGCCGAACTGGAAATTGTCAAAGCACAGATAGACCAGGTAATAGAATACCGTAAGCAGGTTCAAGACCGATCGTTCGCCGAAGCATTCCAGGCTGCAAAAACTCATGCTCAAATTTTGGGGGAGATTGATGCGGATTACAATCGTAAGAG
>CAZRKA010000304.1:0-2006 GCA_964600345.1 uncultured Chitinophaga sp.
TAAGTCTGAAATGATTAAGAAATTAAAAGCTAAAGGATACTCTATAAGTTCATCCGATAAAGATGTTTTGGTTGGTGAATTCAATGGAATAAAAGTAAATATTCACATCGCAACAAATAATAATAAGGTATGTAGAATTATGGTTTATGATGCAATTCCAGTAGATGAAGGGGATATTAAAATTAGATTCAACAAACTATGCCAACAATTTCAGAACAATAAAAAGTATATATCAGCTTCTTTATCTGACTCTGATTATACAATACCAGAGGATGAGGATATATCATATGAATTATCGGTAAAAAACAAAAGATACCAAGCGGTGTATTATCAACTGCCAACAAATGAAGCAGACTCAACAAATTTCAAAAATGAATTTCATGAAGTATTATTGAAAAAATATACGGAAGAACAGATTTCTAATCCAACTGAAGAAATTCGTGAAAGTATTATAAAAGAGGGACTTCTATTTATGCTTGATAGATTTTCAAAGAAAGTTGTTTGGTTTATGATTAGCGAACTTTATGGGAAATATTATATCACAATGTTTTATGACAATGAGTTTAATAGAGCAAATGGAGAAGACTTATAAAAGGTTCAATTTTTTCTCAGACCAGTCTCCTTTTCTGACTTAATACAATTACTGCTGAGAAGTATAAAAAGGAGCTGTCGCAGTTATGAACGACGGGTCTCTCCCTAGATTTTTAGAGTTGACAGATTTTGAATTGCGGGATTAGACTCGTCTGGGAAGAAAAACGAAAGTTACGTATAACAATAAACAAAAATAAAATGAAGCTTTGGACAGTTAGGGCAGGAAGACACGGTGAGAAGGAGCAAATCTGCATTGACAATTCTGTAATTACTATTGGCTGGGACGACATGCCTGACTTGAAGAAATTTACAACACGAGACGACCTAATGGGATACTATCAAAAAATTTACACAAAAGATAATAATGTAAAAGCAGGTATTCGTGCAGGACAAATTTGGAAGTTTGCAAATGAAATTGCAACTGGCGACATTGTTGCACTTCCTTCAAAGTTTCAACCCGTAATTCATATAGGTAAAGTAATTGGCGAGTATCAATATGACAGCAGAATTGACGGCATAGTACATTACAGGTCAGTAAGGTGGTTAAGGACAATTCCACGGGCATCGTTTGACCAGGACATTCTTTATTCCTTTGGCTCACTACTGACAGTTTCCAAGGTGTCACGGGAGAATGCTGCAGAAAGAGTTTTAGCTCTTGCAAATTCCAAACAGACAGAAGTCGAACTTGGCGGAATAATTTCAGATATACAGACATCGGCAACAATAGAGGAAACAGAAGAGGAATACGATATTGAGGGGATTGCGAAAGACCAGATTTCAAAATTGATCGTCCGCAAGTTTAAGGGGCACGATTTTGCAAAACTTGTTGAACAAATTTTAAAAGCACAAGGCTACACAACACAGCTTTCTCCTCCTGGTGCTGACGGAGGAATGGACATTCTTGCATCATCCGGCGTTTTAGGATTTGAGCAACCCAGGATTTGTGTGCAGGTAAAATCTACTACAGCGCAAGTTGATGTAAAAGTACTTCGTGAACTTCAGGGTGTAATGAAAAACGTAAATGCAGAGTATGGTTTAATAGTTTCGTGGAGTGGTTTCAACAGAGCAGTTATTTCAGAAGCAAAAGAAAAATTTTTCTTTATTCGTATGTGGACAGCAGATGACATTTTGGAAAACATTTTCAAATATTACGATAAGTTTTCAGAGGACTTTAAAGCAGAACTACCGTTAAAAAAATTCTGGTTACTTGTTGATGAAGATGAGTAACGAAAGACATTTTGTCTGTTACAAATATTTTGTATCAGGCAGTGTGATTTGCGAACTTGGAGCTTTTTGCACTAATATTCACTGAAACGCAAAGATTTGAAACCTTAAACCTCCAATAGTTATAAAAAAATCAAAGCTGCCTCCGTCAACAGAGGCAGCTTCTTTTTCATAGCCGGCAGGATCAGTTT
>CAZRKA010000305.1:0-2001 GCA_964600345.1 uncultured Chitinophaga sp.
GTAGCCGTTAGGGTATAACTCACCCAGCCTGTTTAAGATTTCATCCGGTACGTTACTGTAATCAACTATTCTTCGTTTCTTGTCCATTTATGATTGAGCGTGTAAATTCTTGTCACTGCAAAAATATATGCTCACAACATATGTTTTTTATTTTTTTTTAAAAAAAAGTATTTTTTTTTGGACGCGTAGTATTTTATACGCAATGCAAATTAATTTATACGCTTCTTTAATAGCACATCACATTGAAATGATAAAGTAAAAAAGTAAACTTCATTAATTCAACAGAATATTACCGGTAAATATGAAACAAAAAAAACCAACCCGGAAAATAAGTGAAGACAATTTAATTTTTTATTCGTCTCAGAGTATTTTGTATGAAAAGCTTAAACTGAAAAGCTGGCCGCGTCTGTACTCCAGCAACTGCTGATCTGTTCTCTCTTTTTTGTAATCAATTTTATTGTCTTTGTTAGTGTCCTGCCACAACTGGTGTTTGTAGTTGAGCACATCGCTGATGCCGAATTTGAGCGTAAATCTTTTGCTGAATTCTTTCGAAATAGTCAGGTCAAGAGAATGTCGGGGCATTTCGAATACAGTCGGGAAAATATTATTACCAACATAAACAATTCGCTTGCCGAAGATGTTGTAGGCAAAATTGATGGTAAGTCCGCTGTCATCCTGATATTGAAGTGATGTGTTGATGATATAGGGTGACTGACCTTGCAGCGGTCTTGTTCTTGCCTGACTTAAAGTACTGTCGTCGCCCAGATCAACTGTGCTTATGATGTAAGAGGCATTCAGCAAAACAGAAAGTTTTTTGAAAAAAGGATTTTGGGTGTTGTTTTCGAAAGATTTTCTAAGCTCGAGTTCTGCGCCCATATTGCGGGCACTTTTTGCGTTTTTCAGGAAAAATTGCTGACTCAAACCTACCGGCTGAACATAGTTTTCTATCGGGTTTATAAAACGCTTGTAGAAGAGTCCAAAGCTAACTGTTTCGCTCGATGAAGGGTAGTTCTCAAAGCGCATATCAATATTGTCTATTGTACAGGATTTAAGATCAGGATTACCGACAATGTTGACGTCGTACATAAAATCGTAGTAAACAAATGGAGCCAGTTCTCTGAATTCAGGTCTGTTCACTGTTTTCCCATAGGCAAGGCGTATAAGATTTTTCTTGTTAAAGTTATAAGATGTATTAAAAGACGGCAGTAAATTTAAGTTGTTTAATACCACATCTACTTTGCCGTTGTTGGTGGCGCTTTGAAGTGCCTGATTAAAATATTCGGCACGAACTCCGGCATTGAGATTTAAGCTGCCAAGAGGTATACTGGCATTGATATAGCCTGCCAGTAAAAGGTTTTGTGCATCGTATCTGTCACTTGGGTTGGTGCCTTCTTCAGGTTTAAAACCGGAGCTGGAATTAATGTTCTCAGGACTGAATATCCTGTCGATCGGTGTCCGGAGAAAATCGTTTTTTAAACTCGGGTCGCCGGAATATTTATAACTCAACCAGCGTGCATTGAAGTTTCTTGATTTGGCTTCTGTGTATATTCCTGTTCTGAAAATCAGGCTTTCTCCGGAATCAATAAAGTCTTTGAGGTGTTTTTCATAATTAATATTAGCGGAAACTGTATTCTCCTTTAGTTTGGAATAAAATCTGGCAGCATCAAACAAATTTGCGCTTGGCGGATCTACCATGGTATAAGGGTTATTGTCACCGGCAACTCTCACGGTTCGGAATCTGCGGTAGTCAGGTTCATTTCTGCTGACATTGCTGTACCCGGCAGTATATACAAGTTTATCTCTTCCTGCAGGTTTGTAAATGCCTTCGAGCTGACCGAAGTAAATGCTTCGGGAAGTATAGTGATAGCTGTAGTTTTTCCATTCGTCATTAGGGCGCTCGGTCGGATTAACACCCGAGCGGATGATGGTTTCATTTTCGCCGATCTGATTGTAAATATTGCGGAAAGTAAAACTCGATTTTTCATTAACTTTAAGTATCCA
>CAZRKA010000306.1:0-2000 GCA_964600345.1 uncultured Chitinophaga sp.
TGCAGGAGGATATGCAGGCAATATGTCGCTTTATGTTTATCACGCTTCCAGACTGGTCATGAAAGGATATACCGTATTGACTTTTGATTACCGTGGATTCGGAGAAAGTTCGTATTTTAAAATGAACATGAATTTTCTCTATTGCAATGAGTTCGCTGAGGATCTCGAAAAAGTGCTTCAGTTTGGCAAGGAAAATATGCCGGGATATAAACAGGGCGTCTGGGCTTTTTCGATGGGCACACTTATCAGCGCAATAGCCTGGCAAAAACAAAAACCGGATTTCATTATCGCCGAAGGTCTGGTTTATAACCCGTTTATTGTTTCTATCAGATTAAAATTACTTAAAAACAAGGAAATGCTTTTGCCGGAAGGCGCCGATAAAATCCCTGCGCTTTATGCTGAAATCACCTGCAAAATGCTTGTTATTAGCGGAAATCTGGATCAGATTTGTACCCTCGAAGACAGTAAAAAAGTATGTAATTCAGGCAGTGGGCGAAAGCTGGTTAAATTTAAAGGCGACCATCTGCAAGGCATGGAGTATTTCACCAAAAAAAACTACGGTGATCTCTATATCAATATGATTGATAAATTTATATGAACAGCGAAAGCGAACCCATACTCGACGATAGCCGTAACGGCATTCTGATAAGCCCGAAAGAACTGGGCAAAAAAACGAATAAACGAAAAGCACTTGCCGTCTTTTTATTATTTATCTGCACCATGCTGTACTATGAACTGAGATTCAGAATCGACAAAAAACAACATATCAATTTCATTGAAATCGCAATGGAACTTACATTAATGCTCGCAATAAGTGGTTTTGTAATCGGAATTATCAGCTCATTATTCCCATATAAAGGATTGAAATACTCCGGCAAACTATTTTTATTCAGTGTTACCGCAATTGTTGCCTTGGAGGTTTTGTTAATTCTGTTGCTGGGACTAAATCTGATTTTAGCCAACCGCACCGTATAAACCAAACCTGAGCGTGTCTCCATTGAGTTTCATCATCAGCGTCCAGGTGCATTTAAGAGACTTTCCGTCACAAACGATATGATATGTCACGAGGTAATAGTCTTTAAATACCTGCAGATCAGTTTTAGTGAGTTTACTTATTTTAGTGAAGTCGGCATGAATAAAATTCTTACCGTTCAACTCAGTACCGCTGAAGAATTCGTTTAAAAACTGGCTTGTATTGCCTTTTAATAATTCGTCGTGCTGTACTTTTTTGTAGTCTTTATCCATGTACTGAATAATGCTCTGAGGATTGTGACTGAGAACTGCAGTTTCAAAATCGCTGAAGAATCCGTCTATTGTTGTATAAGTTGGCAATACAGCCGGCTTAACACTTACTACTGATGAATCAACAAAATCTACAGGTTCTGCCGAGGCAGCTTTCTTACCTGAACTGCAGGCCTGTAATAGAAATACAAGAAATAAAAATAACGATGTTTGAAGCGAAGACATTTTCATTACGCAATTTAAGTAAGAAGTGATATTTATCAAAGCTTCAGAATTAAATTTCTCAGTTTTTCTGCAAGTAATACAGCATCCATTCTTTCCAGTAAATGACCCTGCCCTTCGAGTTCCATGTATTCAGATCCGCTTACAATTTCTGTCAGCATGCTGCATTCTTCGGCGCTAACCATTTTATCGCGTTCTCCCCTTAGCACAATAAGAGGCACTTCGATGCCGCTTAATTCTTCATTGCTCAGTGGCAATTTCCCTATAGAGCGTAAAATACTGTGGGTATTACCTATTAATGCCGGCCAGTTGCTGCCGTGCTCTGACTGCAATTTCAGTAATATCGGCTGAAGTTTTTCCTGATTAATATTGGCAATTTCATTTTCGGCTATAGTCTCAGACCAATTCATTTTGGTGGCAATAGTAATCAGACCTTTTAAGTGCTGAGGCTTGCCGGAAGCAAACTTCAAAGCCGCATAGCCACCCATGCTATATCCTATCAGGATATAATCCCTTAATTCATTTTCTGAAACATA
>CAZRKA010000307.1:0-1993 GCA_964600345.1 uncultured Chitinophaga sp.
TGTGTATGTGTATCCAATACCAATTTTAAATAAACTTTCCGCTATCTGAGCATCGGCCATTAATTTACCCCTTTTTATGGACTCGGAAAATCCAGGATAAATTTTTTTCCAAGCATAAATAGTGTCTGTATTTACTTCAAAAAAATCCGCTAATTGTTTATCAGTAGCTCCAAGTAAACATAGCTTATGTGCCTGTTTTACATACTCCTTTCGGTAGGCCGTAGGTCTTCCTCGTTTGGTTTTGCTGTTAAAATCTAAGATCTTTGCGGTGATGGTTTCCGAAACTTTGGAAAGTATTTTTTCGGGTACCAAGGTTTCATGTTCGGAAACCTTGGATGCTTTGCAACGAGGTTTCAATTTTGTATTTTCTTGCGTCATTTTTTTATCGATCTCCTGATATATCAAATTTTCTGTCTTTGTTTTCATTGGATTGAATTGTAAGTTGTTTCGTTTATTTTCTGGAGAATCTCGATCAATTCAGACAAGTCCGAAACTGGCAAACCTATACTGCGATTACCAATCTCACCGTCAAAATGAATCTTTGTTATATAGAGATAATTCTCGTGCGGAAGAACTCGTTTCTGTTTGGGTGTACTCATTTCCCATATTTCCAACCGGTAGTCTTGCCGCAAAAGTACACCAATAAAACCATCAGTCAATTTATGCATATATATCCTTTATATTTTTCACCAGAACTCTTAATAAATACCCGATGTAATGGTATATATAAGGGTGTTCGATTTTCGAAGTCTGCCGTGTTTTTTTCGGAAAAATCATCAAAGCCTTTGCTGGTAAAGGTTTTACGAATCATTTCCAGTTTTTCTTCGCTTCGAATCTCGAAGCGTATGAATCTCATGGACTTTGTTTTCCGAAGCATCACGCTTCGAATTTCGAACCGACGCGCTTTGTTTTCCGAAGCTTGAATTTTTCCGCGATAACTGCTTTAAATGCGTTAATGTTATTTTTTCTGGCAATTTTTTTGGATCATATTTCCGGTAATCGTAGGTAGGTGCACCGCCTTTGATCCCTAATTTGTCATTCGCATTGACAGGTAAATGTGTGAATCGATACAGACAACACTGCTGGAGGCTGCAGTTATTGCCACCTCCATTTCTTGTTTCATGAAGAAAACCATGCGCAATAAGGTATGCGAGTGCTCTCGACAATGTGGAAGTTGATCGCCAGTTATAATATTTAAGCTGACTCAGTGTTGCATTGATATTCCCATTATTTTTACCACGAAATTGCATCATCAGATCATGCCAAAGTAACTTAGCTGTAGCTGGTAAACTTCTAAATGCCAGTGAGTCTGCAAGTTCCCTTGGTACTTGATAGCGTGGCTCACTATTTCCAGAACTGGCCATACCTGCTACCTCCAATTTTTTCGCCCATCATATGCCGGTATACTTTTTCGTTCTTCACAATCAACCTCGTTTCTGTTTCATCAAGTTGCTTTTGTCATTGGCTTTTGATCCTTGAGTGCAACCTTTCAAAGTCAACAAACCTGTATTTGGTGTATGCAGTTGATAAAATTGCATCACATTTCTCCATTAACTAGCTTTTTGAGGTCTTCGACGCGCCAACCCAAACGTCCATTTATCCGAATAGGTCTTATCGGGCCTGTTTCCAGAGCTGCCCATTTTCTTAGGGTTTGTGGTTTTCGATTAACGTAATAGGCGGCCGCGTCAGTAGGAACCGTGTCGCTATTAACTTGGTTGAGTGGGGGAAAGAATAATTGCATCGGAATCTCCTTGTGTCGATTGATTACGATGCGGATTTTACTGATAGAGAAAAGAGGGTCTTTGCTGGTTTTTCCGGTTTTGATTAGAGATATTGTAATATATTGCTTTTATTGCTTATTTCTATATTCTTGGCGCGCTAAATTGTATCGTCTAGCGATACAAGTTTATTTCTTGGTAATAATTTATGACGCACTAATAGATTGTTAGCTCTTTTGCCTTTGTCTACAGCTTGCTTAATTTTTTCTACTAAG
>CAZRKA010000308.1:0-1953 GCA_964600345.1 uncultured Chitinophaga sp.
CAATTCATCGACTCTAAAAAACATATCCAACTCAATTCATTTCAACTCAAAAACTGAGTTGAATTGAGTTGCCTAGGTCTAATGGCTCCGCCGCTTATGGTTTGAATAATATTTAGTCTGAATTTATTTTAGAAAAACAGTTAGAAAAGTTTTTTACGCATAATACATGAAGTTCTACAAAAATTTCACTTCGACTCGGTACATTTCCAATCGAAATTGGCTAAACCTTTTTTTTAGTAAATCTAAGCTTATCTAAAATACAGAACGTCATCATTGAAAGCTTGGTCAAATTATCTCATAAAAAACCCTACGATTTAAAAGAGAGTCCTTATCTAAACTTGGTAGGTTTTTTTACCAAGAAAATGGTAGTGCATCACAATAGAATTCTTATCTAAACTTGGAAGGTTTCTTTTACCAAGAAAACGGTAAGATCATGAACGAGATTCTTATCTCAATTAGAAAGGTTTTTTACCATGAAAACTGTAGAATCAGTATCGGAATAGCTTGAATTTTCTTTACTAGTCTTACGAGTGCAACGTAAAATAGTGAAAATATCAGGTATTAATAAGGAACTTCGAATGAGAAATATATATTCAATTTATCTCTACAACAAAATCTTACAATAAAGCTCTTTCAGAAAGGGTGTGCGAATCCATTGGATGAGCGTTACTTGTTCTTATTGTTCCTAGGGTGTTTCTTCCAACATACTGTATAAAAAGACGCGTTTTCACAGCCGCACCATACAGCGCATTACATTACAAACAAATGGCAAGTTCGAATAGTAACAAGCGAAGGCCACGCATTCAACGTATTATTCAAAATTTTCATCTCGTTTGGTTAGATGGTAACATTAATGAAAACGATGATGACTGTCGTAATTCCATACAGAAATTGAAACAGGTTGTAAACACTGTGAATACGTTCGTTGATGTCGATGAATGCATTGATTTCATCAACAAAATTCCAGAAGAAACCGCTTTTATGATCACTTCTGGTGCACTTGGACAAACGA
Organism: uncultured Chitinophaga sp.; assembly: GCA_964600345.1. Classification (GTDB taxonomy): domain Bacteria; phylum Bacteroidota; class Bacteroidia; order NS11-12g; family UBA955; genus JABMMZ01. Next base: position 1,013 of record CAZRKA010000308.1, read on the forward strand.
CTGTACCTGCCATTCATAACAAAAAACAGGTCAGTGTGATTTACATTTTCTGTGGGAATAAGGATCGACATGAAAAATGGGCGAAAGAATGGCCCAAAGTTAAAGGTGTCTTCACAGATATTAAACCCATCTGTGAAGCACTTAAACAAGCCGCACAAGACTGCGATCAAAATGCAGTCTCAATTAGTTTTGCCCCAACTGGAGACTCAACTGCCAATAAGAACACTCTAGAATGTTCCTTCATGTACACGCAGATACTGAAGGACATTTTACTTACTATTCATTTCGATGATGGGCATATCAGTGAATTTTTAAACCATTGTCGCATCGAATTCGCTGAGAATTCTTTTGAACTTCGAAATGTAAACAAAATTGAAAAAGAATATCGAGATCATCAACCAATTTGGTGGTATACATGTGAAACATTTCTTTATTCGATGCTCAATAGAGCTCTTCGTCTCATGGATGTTGACATCATCATTCAAATGGGATTTTTCGTTTGCGATTTACATAAAAACATAACCGATCTTCATTCGAAACAATTTCATGGTCAAACTTCTTCTCAGTCGTTCATCGTCTATCGTGGTCAAAGTTTATCTCAGACAGACTTCAATCAATTGAAACAGAATGAAGATAGTTTGTTAGCTTTTAACAATTTCCTATCTACCAGCAAAAATCGAAACACATCATTACGATTTCTTAATCGTACTTCACGTAACACCGAATTAGTTTCAATACTGTTTATCATGAGTGTCAATCCATCCATTCAAAGTACGCCATTCGCTAATGTTGCCACAATTAGTGCGATTAGCAGAGAAGACGAAATTCTTTTCTCAATGCATTCTGTCTTTCGTATCGGCAACATAAAACGATTTCCAGATAACAATCAAATCTGGGAAGCAGAACTGACCTTGACTGATGATAATGATCCTCAATTACGT
>CAZRKA010000309.1:0-1951 GCA_964600345.1 uncultured Chitinophaga sp.
GCCGCGTGTCAGTCCGGTAATAACAACACTGGTATTTCCGTTGCCGTTGTAGACAATGTAATTGCCGTCGCCGCTGTTGCCATATTCCAGAGACATGCCGAAAATAGAATTTGGGGTATATACCTCTCCGTCTTGCGGCGTATAATTTGGCAGGCTGCCTTCGCGGGCAATAATGACTCGGGCAGCACCATTCCCATTATTCCAGTTGAGAGTCATTTTCGTACATTCGTAATTACTGCTGTAAAAATTACTCGCATGTACTGTCGGACGGGCACTATATAAAATGGTAGCCGTGAACAGAAATAGAATTAAAGTAAGCTGATGTTTCAACATAGATAACACAAAGCTAAGTATTCAGGAGAAAAGTATTTGTCATCACAAAGTCATTTTGCAATTAAAAGGCAATTAATAATGTAAACGATTGCAATACTGTAACTTATTCAGCGTATTTAATTGGTTTTTTCCTGATAGCCGAAACCTCCGAAAGTCAATTTTATATAAAACATATTGAAACCGAAATCAGGACCGTTGCTGATATCTCCACCCGAATAAGTCCAGTCTGAGTGCTTTAGGCTGAACAAATATCCAAGTCTCAATCCACACATAAATCCGCCGTACGAATTGTCTTTTTCGTCGTATTCGGGATGAGGTACAAAATTAATATTGACAGACACATCGCTTACAAAACCACCGTGACTGATATTAATTTCCCTTGACGGAGAACCTGCAATCTGTGATGCACTTACGGTGCCACTGCGGGTAATTTTCAACCCATAAGAACCACCGCCTATTCCTATCATGGGAAACACTGTCAGATTCCTGCGTTTTAGCACCAGATATCCGATATCAAAGGTACCGACACCGCCGGCAGGACTGTACTTAAAACTGTCTGTTTTAACAGTGTTGCTCGTAACTGCATATCCGCTTCCACCAAGAACCAGACGTCCGAAAACACCATAACCGCTGCCCCCAATCAGGGTTTGTGAGGAACTGAAAGATTTGAGTCCTGCAGGTACAAAAGCATTTAACCCACCAATGTCCTGATTCCCGTATCCTATGGTAAATCCACCGCCTCCCCCTCCGGCCCACGAATTCTTTCTTTCGTTATTGGACTGTGCCCTGGCAATGAAAGTACAGAAGATAAATCCGGTCAGCAATAAAATTTCTTTTTTCATAATAGTTGAATTTAGTATGCAAGTTTATCTGTTAAACACCTCTCTATACCTGAGCAAGGACATGGATAAACACTGATCCGCGGCATATATTCAGGCTGAACGAAAATCAATTGCATTTCTTTTTGCAATTATTGCAGCAAAACGGCAAGTGCATACGTCTATTAATTAAACAAAGCTGCTAAATAAAGCTGTTTTGTTAAACAATTCTTTTAAATCCTAAACCCTCCCCATCATGAACAAAAGTAAACAAAGCGCCGGTGAATGCGATAAGTGCGGCAGAAAATCAAAATTCATTGCAGTCTTCATTTTCTTAATTCTCTTATTGTCGGTTTCGTGCAAAACAGAGGAATTTCCGTATAAAAATACAGCAGAATATCTAAGCGGAGAAAGCAAGTCGCAGCCGGTTCAGAAAGAATTAAAACCGGAGCATAAGCCTGCTGATGCAAAGCCTGTGGCACAAGCAGAAAAAATTCTCAAAATTGAAAATGATAGTTTGTTCACTGAAAATGACACCCTGACCAAAGAGCCTGTTCTGATGACTTTCATCCAATACAGTTATTAACCTGTATACCTCCTCCATGAAGCAGAGTCTCCTTCGTCGGCACGCTTCAGGGCAAGCTTTAGTCTTCCCCAAACACCAAAATCGTTATCTGTGCGGGGTGGGAGGATGCGTCTACTAAGAATCTCTGTCCTTCTCGATTAGCATAATATCCATTAGAATGTTTCGTAACCCTTATGAACTAATATTGTTGGTGTTATCACCAACAATCCGAAAC
>CAZRKA010000310.1:0-1930 GCA_964600345.1 uncultured Chitinophaga sp.
AATATCATATTAAAACCTGATTTACATCAGCAAAAAAAAGAAATAGAAACTCAAAATTTACATATTATTCCTTAGCCACGACAACGCACAATGTAACATCAGGCTCGGAAATGCCCGTATGCTTCACTGATCGGTTTTTCACAAAGTGAATTTCCGATTACCATTGCTTTGGAAATAATTAATAATCTAGACAAATGGCAGGCAGATAGGTAATAGGGTGGATTTGCATCTGCTTAATTTGTGGTAATGAATAAAAACATTAGGAAAATATGGACATCAAACAACTCAGCGATAAATATCGCGTAGCCGCTCCAAGGTATACCAGTTATCCAACCGTACCTTACTGGGATTGTAGTAATTTTACTGAACAGCGCTGGTCTGAACAGGTGCTGCAGTCAAATGACTTTGCCGATGGCATCAGCCTATATATTCATTTGCCATTTTGTGAGAGCCTCTGTACCTACTGTGGTTGTAACACCCGGATTACCAAAAACCATTCCGTAGAAGGGCCATATATATCCGCAGTCCTCAAGGAGTGGCAGTTGTATCTTCGCCGGTTTCCTACAAAACCTTTAATAAAGGAAATACATCTTGGGGGTGGTACACCAACCTTTTTCAGCCCAACAAATCTGGAGTTATTGATTACCGGAATTACCTCGTATAGCTGTATACACCCGGAAGCAGAATTTAGCATTGAAGCGCATCCAAATAATACAACTACACAACATTTGGAAGTTTTATATCGACTGGGTTTCAGAAGGTTAAGCCTCGGAATCCAGGATTTTGACCCAACAGTACAATTTGTAATCAATAGGATACAATCTGTAAAGTCAGTAGCTGATGTTACTGCAGAAGCAAGAAGGATTGGTTATCACTCAGTCAATTACGATCTCATTTACGGTTTACCCTTGCAGAAATCAGAAGGTTTAATCAACACCATCCACACAGTAACCGCATTGGCACCCGACCGTGTCGCTTTTTATAGTTATGCACACGTGCCATGGGTGAAACCTGGACAGAGGAGGTACACCGAAGCACATCTTCCTTCGCCTGAATTGAAAGCTGAGTTGTACCAGACCGGGCGCGAAATGCTGATCGAATCTGGCTATGCGGAAATCGGAATGGACCATTTTACGCTTACAACAGATAAGCTCTATCAGGCAAACCTTTCCGGCCGGCTCCACAGAAACTTTATGGGTTATACCGAACAGTCAAGTCGTGTGTTGATAGGCTTGGGCGTCTCGGCAATCAGTGACTGCTGGACTGCCTTTGCACAGAATGTCAAGACAGTTGAAGAATATCTTAAGCTAATAAATGAAGACCGAATACCGGTTTTCAAAGGCCATCTCTTGAACTCTTCAGATTTGGTGATTCGCCAGCACATCTTAAATATTATGTGCAAAGGATTTACTTCTTGGAAGCAGCCCAAAATGCAGGATAAGGTTTTTTCGGACGCAGAATCGAGGCTTGCTGATTTGGCAGATGACAAGCTAATTATCCTGGGACAATCTGAGCTTAGGGTCACGACAATTGGAATGCGTTTTCTAAGAAACATCTGCATGGCGATAGACGCAAGATTCTGGGATTTTAAGCCCGAAACCCAACTGTTTAGCATTGCAGACTAATCTGTTTGTCTGCTCTTTCTGGTATATTTTTTTCCTTGGGCTAGCGGTAAGCTCTATAAAGTGGCTCAAACTTTAATGTTGCGACGGAGTCGCAGTATTCTTCCGACTGAACCTGCAGGCTACTTTACACATTCGTGTCCCCTACATCTCGTTCGGTAATAGTATACTAAATGGTAATTAGTACCGTATCTTTTTCAAATTTAAATACCTGCTTTTCATTCATTCTGGAAATTATCAGTGTGTAATAATCGTTACGTTCTTCAATTTCTAAAAGTTTGCCGAGGTTCGCCAAAACAACACCTGCT
>CAZRKA010000311.1:0-1922 GCA_964600345.1 uncultured Chitinophaga sp.
TGATGAACAATTTAATACAAAGCTAAATGCAGGGGACAAATCGCTGCTGCACCCGTCTTGAACTGGAAATATCAGGGCTTTTATTAACATACCGTTCGTTATTATTGGTTAATGATTGGCAAGATTTAAAAGAAAAAAGAAAATATAATGAAATTTCTCATGCAGAATTTACTGAAAAAAGGACAAAACAAAAACAAGTTTGTAAGGATATTCATGACAAACAAGGAATTTTTCTTTACAACAGCGTGACGCAGAAAAAATTTGACGAGATGGCCTCTGGTGCAAAGCAGAATATAATATCTGGCCTATACCAATTTATTGAAATACTGGTTAGACTTGAAAAGTTTGAACTTGCTAAAGAAATTTGCGAATATGTTTTGTGGTTTGGGCCAAAGCATTTTCATCAGCAATTCAAATCCAAACAAAGTTGGCTTGAATATATATTGTTAAAGAATTCTGGTCGTAGTAGTATTCCTAAAAAGTCAAATAACGAACCAACAGATTTAGGAATAATACTATCGGATGCGATGAAGCGCAATAAAAAAAATGACAAAAGATAGAATTCCGAGAACATTCGATGTACGCCTATGCCTCCTATACGTCGGCACAGCGTACATCGCCCCGTTCTCATCAATAAGAAAAAACAGCACCTAATCGAAATAAATGAAACAAAAATTGCCTTTCGTTTGTTTCGTTTGTATCTTTAGGTAAAACATAGACAAAATGAATGCTGTAATCCAGAAAACAACGAAATCAGATCAAAAAATAGCGCTTTCATCTGTCAAAATACTAGCTGACAGCGAAGGCCGGGCTGCCAAAAACAAGGATGAAGCCGTTAAACTCAGGATTCAAGGGTCAGACGAAGTAGTTGCCATCCCATTAAAGGCTTTAAAACTGTTGAATTCAATCATCAGCAATATGGCTCAGGGCAAATCAATTGCGCTGATGCCTACGGATGCAGAAATAACCACGCAACAGGCCGCTGAAATCCTAAATGTCTCCAGGCCGCATGTCATCAAGCTGTTAGAAAAAGGAGAAATCCCATACAGGAAAGTAGGGAGCCACAGGAGAATCCTGCTTCAAGACATTCTCGAGTATGAATCCAAGTTCAGGTCTGACAGGAGAAAGAAACTGGATTCCCTTGCTAAAGAAGCTCAGAAGCTAAATTTAGGCTACGAATGATATACTCTCCCCGGTTTACAGCAATATTGGATGCTTGTGTGCTTTATCCTGCCCCAATCCGAGATATTTTGCTCAACCTTGCCGATTTAGAAATTTATGCTCCAAAGTGGTCTGAGATCATACAAGAAGAATGGATAAGAAACTTGCTTGAAAAAAGGCCCGATCTCAACAAGCGGAAATTACAGAGGACAGCCCAAACGATGAATGCTGCGGATGCCGAAGTGCATTCATTTGAAGAATTGATCGACCTCGTTGAATTGCCGGACCCAGGCGACAGGCATGTCCTTGCGGCTGGCATAAAGTGTAAAGCTGATGCGATAATTACGTTCAATACCAAAGATTTTCCAACAGAGGGCTTGGGCCGGTATGACATTGAAGTTTATACCCCTGATGAATTCGTAAATTTGTTGAATAAGTTGAACCCGTCGATTGTAAAACAAGCCTTTGAAAATCAATTGGCGTCATTGAAAAACCCTCCGATGTCAAAAGAGAAGTTGATTAAAACATTGGAAAAATGCGGGTAAAGGATGCTTCAAAGCTTTTTGCATAGGAGGAATACTGATGAGAACAAAGTGCAGAACGTCCATGCCGCTTAAGAGCATGTTTGGAGGTGTAAACAGGGCAAAAAAGGAAGCCAGTCCGTAACTTGAGAGTTCACCACAAACCTCAAGTTATGGTAAAACAAGCGGAACCTGGAAAGTAAATATCCCCCATGGCCTGCGGTATATCACCATTTTAGA
>CAZRKA010000312.1:0-1902 GCA_964600345.1 uncultured Chitinophaga sp.
CAATGCTGTTGGCGTGAATCCAGTCCGGTGTTTTTAAATCGAGGGCATAATTGATATTCATAAGCTCCGGGTGCTGACTTACCACTCCAAACCCAGGCAGAGTGCTGTCCCTGTCTTGTATGATGTGATCGAAAAGATCCCATTGCCAGACTATTTCGGCGCTGTCAGAACCTATCGGTTTAAATTCAATTATCCGCTCACCCCATAATTCAGGCACTCCTCCGAAATTAAGCTGATCGCGGCCCAGAGAAATTGCCCTGGTCTTTGAAATGGCATGCCATGCCAGAACCAACACATTGCCATTTGGCATCAGACGGATATCGTGATGCTGACACAGCGAATCATTGAACAATTTATATTTCCATACCAGATTGCCATTCCAGTCGTACTCCTCAATCATACCACCTCTGCCACCTGCAGCGCCAAAACTCGTATCGGTATATGTTCCGGCCTTAAGCAGATTGCCATTGGGCTTAAGTATTACCGTGAATCCCGGCGTATATTCAGTCTTCCAGTAATGAATCTTCTGCCCGCACTTGTTAATCAGATAAACTGTATCGACACCGATTGGTGAAAACAGTATATAACCATTCTCATCATTGCCGTTAAGTTTCTTTATAAGACCAAGTGTCTTTTGCTGTGCTGTTGCCGTGAGAGGGAATACAAAGAAGGCAAGTAATGCAAAAAGTATTTGCTTTCTGCAGACATGAATGGTTAAAATTGTCATACGGATATAGAGAGTAAATTTTTTAGTCAATTACAGATTAATGGCGACAAATGTCTATTAATCGTAGTCGAAGGTAATTATTTTATCGACAAACGGTTTTGGTCAAGAAAAAATTGACAGAATTATGACAGTTTCCTGTTATTATCTATGTGAATAAATGAAATTCAGCTACTTGAACGGTATTAAACAAGACCGGAAAACGATCCCAAACCGATACTACTGAATCGTATACCTCAGCTTCATCCCGAAATTGGTTAAGGCTGTCGGGAAAGCGTTGGATGCATGCGGTTGTGACGCCCTGCGCTCATAAAATATATTCAGATTAACATTGTTATTAATCATGTAATTAATATTCGGCTGAATCATTACCACACGCTGACCGCTTGCCGGTGTATTGGTATTGAGATCGACTGTCCTGATAACAGTGAAGTTGTTCTGTATAGTGACGCGCAGGTCCATTAAAAGGTCGTTGGCCAGATATATCTTCTTTCCGTCAACCTTAATCGGAATTTTAACACCACTGGTTCTGTAACTGAGATTGAACGAAAAATCTTTCATATTCATTTCTGTCAGAATAGCATTTGGTACAGATAACATCACATTGCGTGTTCTGTTTATTTTAAATCCGCCTGTAATACCTGATTTTGTTGTGATGTCAATACCGATCAGCGGACTGAATTGTTCTCTGATTGAAACATTATTGATATTGTACTGACTCACCAGATCGCGTCCGGCCCTTGCAAATGAATCATCCGGATCATAATATAAATTGCTGGTGTATCCGCCAACTGTGTAGGTACCGGTATACCTGTGCTGTAGTGTAATATTGCTGAAAATCTTGCTCAGCGCTTTAATCTTGCTCAGTCCGCTGTAATTGATATTCCAGTTTGGCAGTGGAATATTTCTGAACGGACTCAGCGACACCTTAGACTGGTTGACACCTGCATAAGCGGCATAGAATGCAGGAATGAGTGTATTCTGAGCCTTGGCACCATAACCGTAATAGTATTTTCCTCCGTTGGTATTATCAATTGTTTTATCCAATACCCTGTTGTCTTCGCGGGCTTGTCTCTGTGAAATAACAAATCTGAAGTTCTCGAAATTCTGATAATTATTGCTTACCCAATCGTTGTCGGCGCTTACTTTTTCGTTGGCTGTGCGAATGAATATACCGG
>CAZRKA010000313.1:0-1888 GCA_964600345.1 uncultured Chitinophaga sp.
CTGCCTTTTCTGTATCCGGTCGAAGTCAAAGCTTCAGGACACGAAGCCGTTACCGACTTTAGCCAGTATCTTAGCAATTATCATTCTGCTACAGCAGCTCTTTACGATAGTATTAATAATATCATGCACTCTGTCTTTTTTGGGGGAATCAGCAGGTATTACATGGCAGATACGGTATTGAAAGAAGACAGTAATGTTCCTTTTGTAAGGACAATAAGTGTGGTGTCAAGAAATTCGGAAGGCAAACTCGAAGAATTGGTACTTAAAACAGAGATGCCGGGATACTACGGTGCCAGTGCCGAATTTATTGTCAATGAACATTTACCACATACAAGTGAAGAGATCATTAAGCTTTCCGATGTTGATGCTGATTCAATGCTCATCGGTTATATATTCGGCGGCATTTTTAGTCCCGAGCTCAATCCTTTTAGCAATAACAACACCGGAGTTACGTATGCCAGCAGAAATATTTATGAGGTCTGGCTTCATAAAAATCAGTCATCCGGTCTTGTAGTGCTCAACGGCGCAAATCCAATGAAGACAATAGTATATCCAAACCCCTCAGCACATGCTATTCAGTTGAAAATTGATATTCCTTTGCCCGGAAAACTAAGATTTATAATTTCAGATATCAGTGGAAGAATAGTTTATGATTACACTGAAAATAACATTCCCGGAGGCATTCACATTTTTGAAATCGGTGAACAGGCCGGACTGAAAAAGGGCATTTACCAGATAAATATCATTTACAACGACAAATATTTCTCAAGTGAAAAAGTCGATATAGGTATATAAACCGGCGCTTGATTTTAAACAGAATAATTGTTGACACTTTTGTTTTCCAAATGTAACTTATGTAACCGTCCAAAAATGATTTGAGTCATAATTTTGTAGTATAAAAATTATGCTTTCATTTCTTAAAAAATTATTAACTGGTTCCAAACCACCGATAGGTGAAATGCTGGAACAAGGTGCTGTAGTAATAGATGTTCGCACCAAATCCGAATTTGCTTCCGGACATGTAGCGGGGTCGATTAATATTCCGCTCGATCAGATTCCATCCAAAATTAATGAAATCAAAAAACAAAAGGCCATCATTGTCTGCTGCCGAAGCGGTAACAGAAGCGCTCAGGCAAAGAATATACTTCAATCTAACGGTATAAGCAATGTTGTTAACGGCGGCAGCTGGCAAAATGTAAATACTTACAAAATAAAATAATTACGCAATATGAACTGGATAAACAATCCCTGGCCATGGTATGTGGCAGGCCCCCTTATTGGCCTTATCGTACCCGCACTTTTTCTGATAGGCAATAAAACTTTCGGAATTAGTTCATCACTCAGACATGCCTGTGCAGCCTGTATACCGGGCAATGTTAAATTCTTTAAATACGACTGGAAAAAAGAAGCCTGGAATTTGTTTTTTGTTCTCGGAATAGCAATAGGCGGCTTTCTTGTAATGTATCTGATGCCTAATACCGGTGATGTGGTAGTTCACAGCGAGCTTTCGAAAGATCTGAGCTCATACGGTATCACAGATTATTCCGGCATGGTACCCTCAGAGTTGTTTACATGGTCTGCACTCTTTAGCCTTAAAGGATTCATCATGATAGTAGCCGGCGGATTTCTGGTGGGCTTCGGCTCCCGTTATGCCGGAGGATGTACATCCGGTCATGCCATTTCAGGTATAGCCAATCTGCAGATGCCTTCGCTTATTGCAACATGTTGTTTTATGGCCGGAGGATTTCTGATGGCTAATGTTATTCTTCCTTTTATACTCAAATTATAATCATTCACAATCAAACTTATGTCAGAATTAAAAGAATTAAATAAAGAAACTCAGGCAGAATATGACAAACGCGCCCTCGATGCGATATGCCTCAACGAA
>CAZRKA010000314.1:0-1878 GCA_964600345.1 uncultured Chitinophaga sp.
TACGCCGTGGTGGGGTATATCTGTGAAACCGATACCTTCGGTTGGGACCGCAAACTGAATGAGGTTAAAGAAGGCGATATACTGGCTTTCCACAATGCCGGAGCCTATGGTTTCAGCATGTCGAGCAATTACAACTCGCGCTACCGTCCTGCCGAAGTGTTTATTTACAACGGACAGCCGCACCTGATACGTAAAAGGGAAACCATGGAGGATCTGCTGCGCAATCAGGTTGAGATTCCAATTCCCTGAACCGTTTTCCCAAATTATCCGGATTTTATCTTCGGCTCTGAATTATAAACCGAAGCATAGGTGAATTGTAATTTTCTGCTTATTTTTACTGAGAAGAAATATATCTGTTCCTTATGTATCGTTGTGTTTTAGGCTCTCTCATATTTTGTTTCACATACTTTCGTCTGTTTTCTCAGGATGTAAACCCCTGCGGAAACAGCCCTTTTTTTTACAATCATTCTTACGCCTCATGGTATCAGGAAGCGATAGCCTATGCCAATGGCAACAGCAGTAAACGCAGTATACAGGCAGATACCACCTTCGTCATTAAAGTTGTTTTTCACTTTTTGTATCCCGATGGACGCAGTGTGGATCCCGCTATGATCAAACACCGGATGCAGCAATTGAATCTTGATTTTGCCTGGCAGAACAGCGATTCGGACAAGCTGAGGCAAATGTTCAGAAGCAGGGTAGGCGATTCGCGGATCAGGTTTGTGCTGGCAGATAAAGATCCTTCCGGAAATCCGGGTCCCGGTTATACTTACAGGAAAACGGCTCTTAAATTCGGTCCCGACAATCCTTCTGATTACAAGACCTACCACCGCATGAAATTTGATTCGCTCGGGGGCAGCTCAGCCTGGGATACCCGGAAATATCTCAACATATGGGTTTGCGATTTGCGTACAAGCAACGGAGCCCTCTTCATGGGTGGTTTTGCAACGCCGCCTTTTAATGCACCAAACTGGAATCCTGTATACTACGCCGACAGCCTGATTGATGGCGTTGTTCTCGATTTCTGGGGATACGACGGCACTCTGCGCGGCACAACACTGACTCACGAACTTGGACATTATCTCGGTTTGCGGCATACTTCCGGCGACCCTCCGCAAGTGGTTACAGATTCTGTTGCCTGCGAAATGGATGATTCCATATACGATACACCATCCATACGCCGGCAGAACTATTACACCTGCGACCGCGGTCTTAACACCTGCATCGAAGACAGCGCCGATATGCCGGATATGCTGGAAAATTACATGGACTATACAGGCGACGGCTGCAGGGTGGCATTTACCAGAGGCCAGATAAAACTTATGCAATATTGCCTGCTGACCCTTAGGAAAGAACTTTCTCTGACGGCTATCTATTTACCGCCGCCGCCGCCTGACTTTCAAGTATATGTGTACCCGAATCCTGCGGGCAATTCCCTGAAACTGGAATTCAAAGATTCCGTGTATCTCAATTCATCCTTTGAATTGTACGATGCCGTTGGTAACATGATTCAGAAAAAGGAATTGAATAGTTTCATTACTTCTCTTGAAATAGAGCACCTGTCGGGCGGATTCTATTTTGTTCGAATCAGAGACAGGGCAGGGAAACTGATTAAAACCGAAAAAATTCTCAAATTCTAAATACCGGTCATTGCCGGAACATTTCAGACTTTTTTTCTGATGATTAACTGAACCAGGGTGCTGAGTAAAATAAGCACAGCAAGTACAGAGGATATTTTGCCTATGATGTTTCCGTACAGCACGTAAAATGTCATGTAAGTATTGGGTTTGACATAACATTTAAAAGCAGTTTTTTCCCTGTAGCCGGTTTGCTGAGTGATACGCCCGAATTTGTTGATTTTGCCAGAGATACCGGTAT
>CAZRKA010000315.1:0-1871 GCA_964600345.1 uncultured Chitinophaga sp.
GTTGGGTGTTGTATCGAACTTTACGTTATCTCATCCTTGCTTCTGTTTGTAACAAAACGTCTGGGAAATAATGACAGGCTTACGGTGTCAGGGTTTAGCAAAAATAATCAGGTAAGCATAGTAATTCCGGCAAGGAATGAAGCAGGTAATATAGCGGCATGCCTTAGAAGTATTCTTGATTTAAACAGTGAGGGTATAGTGTTTGAAGTAATCGTGGCTGATGATAATTCTGATGACGGAACTATCGCAATAGCCGAAACTTATAAAGACAAACTGCCTCTGACCATTGTTCATTCAGTTGCTGCAGGTAAAAAAGCCGCATTACTTGCCGGTATTAATGCAGCACAGTACCCACTGATAATCACACTCGATGCAGATTCAACTGTTAGGCGCGAATGGCTGCAATTTATGCTCAGCAGTTTTGAGCAATACGACCTTCAAATGTTGTGCGGGCCGGTTTCAATCAATAGTCATGGAAAATTATCAGATATTATGCAGCAGGCAGAGTCGGCAGCAATTGTCGGTATAAGTAATTCTATGCTTAATGCCGGGTATCCCTGTACCTGTAATGGAGCCAATCTGATGTTTAAGAAACAAACATTTCTCGATATGGATGGCTACGGCAAACATACCGGTTTGGCTTCGGGCGACGACGATTTACTGATGCACAGATTTTTCAGTTTGCACGGGGATAAGGTTAGATACACATTGAACCCCGGGGCATGCGTGAGCACTCCGGCGTCAAGTGGTTTGCGCAATCTGTTGCATCAAAGGCAAAGATGGCTGAGCAAGAGAAACGCTTATTTGTATCCCTACAATAATTTTATTCAGGGGCTGGTTCTCTTACATTTGATTGGATTTTACGCAGCTTTGATTATGTTATTAAATACAGGTATTCTGATTTTTTTACTGCCTTTGCTTGTAAAATATACAGCAGATTTGATATATGGTTCACGATTAAAACAATTTCTGAAATTCAAATGGTATGCTATTTTATTCATGCCGTTTTATCTTTTTTATATACCTGTGTTGCTGATTATTTCACCATTCAGGACTGTTTTATGGAAAGGAAGGACGCTTTAAGCGAACTAAAATATCAAAATCATGTTTACATACTTAATTTTGATCCCTTCATAAATCATGGATTCTTTAACCCAGATAGTACTTGGAGCGGCAGTAGGCGAACTGGTTCTCGGTAAAAAGGCAGGTAACAAGGCCCAGCTTTTTGGCGCCATAGCAGGCACTTTACCCGACCTTGATATACTGGCAACAATCTGGTATCCGGATGATATATCTGAGATAGCTCTTCACCGCGGGTACTCACATTCGCTCTTTGTTCATTTCTTAATTTCATTCCCGCTGGCTTGGCTGACTTTCAGAGCGTATAAACGAAAGTATACATTTCAAGATTGGTATAAACTCTGGTTTCTGGGACTGAGCACACACGCCATACTCGACTCGTTTACTACGTATGGAACCCGACTTTTCCTGCCATTCAGCCATTTACCTGTAGGGTTTAACAATATATCGGTTATCGATCCGGCCTATACACTTCCTTTTATGGCCTTGCTGATGATATGTCTTTTTCTGAAAAGAGATGATCCCCGGAGAATAAAGTGGGCTTGGAGGGCTATGATATTAAGTTCGGTGTATATGCTGATGACTTTTGCAGTTAAGGCGTACATGCATTTTAAATTTGGATCAGAGTTAAAGCGTGCGGGAATTGCTTATAATGAATTGAAAACTTCGCCAACCTTTTTCAACAATGCCTTATGGGCGGGTATAGCTATCAACGACAGTTTTATTTATATCGGCGAGTTTTCACTGCTCGAGGATCAAACAGAGAGCAAGGGAAAAATAGATTTCATCAC
>CAZRKA010000316.1:0-1822 GCA_964600345.1 uncultured Chitinophaga sp.
GAAAATCAGGAGGGAATGGACGATTTTAGATTTACACTTGTTGATAGGAATGGTCTTTTAAAGTATGTGATAGGAACAGACAGTTCGTTTAAACATACCGGTGTGGCACATTTAAACAGGTACAGTATCATGGTAGTTGACAATTACAGCTATTCAAAACTGGAGCTGGGCTTACGTGAAATACTTAAGTCAATAGATACACAGAGTAATAATTGGACATATTTAGCTTCCCAACTTAATCTATATTTTTACTGGGAATATGAAAAGGAGTTCAGAACTAAGTTAAAATAATTTACTATTGAATAACGGAAAACACCTCTTAAGGAAAAGTCTACTTTAGTTTGACGATATACACTTAGGGGCATATCACTGGTTTTATGTTTGAGCCGGGATATGTCGTAGTTCGAAATCCGTATCTTCGCCAAGTCCCAAACTATTAATTCCTTTACAATAATACAAAAACAAGCATGAGAAATAAATTTGCTTTTACAGTCTTGGTATTGACTTTCCTGGCTTGTAACCCGACCACAGAAAAGAAAACTGAAACTGTCGAGAGTACAAAATCGACTAAACAAGTCATAGGGAAAAAATTCTTTGTGTATGACGCAATCGACTATTACACGAACGATATCGATGAATCAAAAACCTTTGACTTATTCGACAATCAATCCAAATCAGAAATTGACTCATTTAAAGAGGGAATTATTTTAGGCGAGATTCCAAAAAGTATTACGGACCTTGACTTTATAGACAAGCTTGCAAAAGTGGGTTACAAGAAAACTACTATTGACAAATCTAAGTTTGACCGTATTGATGAAATATTTGTAGAGAAAACCTCTAAAGAAAATATAGCGACCACCTGCATTTATGTGTATCGCGACATACTCATATTTAAAAAAGACAAGAAAGTAGTTGGGACAGCAAAAGTTTGTTTCTCTTGCATGGCAAACCAAATAAAAGGGACGAGTGCAAAAACAGAGAATTTTGGACAAGACGGAGACTATGAAAAGCTTGGAAAACTATTGCGGCATTGAGGAAAACGATCCATATCCACACCTAACCCAAAGGCCTGATTTTTCTATTAAATCCTTTAGTTCGTATGGAACATACTGTAATTGATCGACTGTTTAACGTTTAATCAAAGTTTGGACTCCGTGTCTCACTTACTTATGCAATAACCCAACTCCTCACCCATTTACTTTCTCCTCAGCGTATACCGCACATGGGTGCTATGCTCAGACGGAATAAGCTCGCTGATCTGCAGGTCGTAGAGATCCTTGTTTATGCCATCAAAGAGGCGGATGCCGCTGCCTAAAAAGACAGGTGCTATGTGGATGAAGAATTCGTCGACAAGTCCTGCGTTTAAAAACTGCTGTATGGTATTGGCTCCTCCCTGAATACGGATGTCCTTGCCTTTGGCAGATTACGTCGGGATGTTGGTCATAAGACCAACATCATTATATGGCGGGGTGCGAGGTTGCGTCTACTAAGAATAATTCTGCTTTTCGATTAGCAGAATGTTCATTAGAACGCCTCGCCTCCCCTATGACCATTATATTGTTGGTGTTATACTCCCGTTGGTCGTGAGATCGCTTCGCTAAGTTCACCAACAATCCGAAAATGCGCTAAGTTCACCAACAATCAGGTAAACCATCTTCATACAGCAATGTCAAAAAATCAAAATGAGCAACACCTTCCTGATATGATCGCGCAGAACTCCATTTATATTCTGCCGCCTGATTGCAATCAACCCTTGTACTGACTACGGGGTTGTTATGGATATATGATATCTTCTGTAACATTAAATTCTCTGATCTGATGT
>CAZRKA010000317.1:0-1810 GCA_964600345.1 uncultured Chitinophaga sp.
TGACTAAAACCTTCGTTTTTTCCAATTTGACATCAGTATGTTCATTCAGGAACTTCCGGATTGTATCAATTTCGGCATCCCTGATGATGGCAGGTTTACCAAGCCAATAAACCATATTTATGACGCCATCAATCCTACGCAATGTGCTGAGTTCCTGCTCAGACACCCTGACAAATACATAGCATGAAAACAATGGTTCACAAACCACTTTTTTCCTATCACTCCATTGACGCAATACTTTATTAAGCGGGCAGTAGTTTTCTATGTTGCTTTTTAAAAGCAGCGATGCGACCTTCTTTTCCCACCGGGGCCGGGTGTAAACAGCGTACCATTTTTTGTTTTCGCTCATAAACATAGGTGACAGAATGTCTGTCGGCAAATGGGTGTAATAAATTGTTTTCAAAAGATCCGGTCTTTCATAAATGGCTTCGCCCATCTCAGTTACATTTCCACTGTAGTACGAATTATTAATAACAATTAATAGGGCATGGTTCTTTTAAGTAATTGGATTTTAAGAGGAGGTGTAACGGGTATCAAGTGGTATTTTGTTTTACTGTCTTATTTTTTTTCTTTTCTCTGTGAATATACCCGTATCCATACCCGTATCCGTATTCATTTTTCAGGAATCCTCTTGAACGGATGCCGTTGAATACGATGGCAATATTTTTCAACTCGTTTATTTTATTGTTTTCGTCAAGGCGTTGTATGGAAAGCTTAGGTGTATGCCGATGGCGAATTACATACAGCGTTGCGTCACAATAATCCGACAATACATAAGCATCCGATAAAAGTCCTACGGGGGCTGTATCAATTAAAATATAATCAAAAAGTGGTGACAGATATTTCATCAACTCAGCTGCTCTTGGGCTTAAGATCAGTTCTGATGGGTTTTCGGGTAATTTTCCAGCTGGTATTATAAACAGGTTGTTGTTTACAGTTGTTCTGCGAATAATCTCTTCAGGCTCTGCTTCATTGTTCAGGTAGTCTGATAGCCCTTTCTCTGCACTCATTTCAAGTTTTTCACTTAATGTTGGGTCGCTCAAGTCAAATTCCAGTACTACTACTTTTTTTCCTGTCAAGGCCAGGCTCAGGCCAAGATTTGCAACTATAAAACTTTTTCCATCGCCAGGAACTGTTGAAGTTACCAGGAGTTTTTTTCTGTCACCATGAAGACCAATGTAGGGAAGAGATGTTCTCAGCTTTCTGAATTGTTCTGCAATGAAAGTTCTTTTTCCTTCTCCAATCACCAAAGGTTCTTTGGATTTCTGATATATGACTTCTCCAATGATTGGAACGGATGTAGCAGATTCAATTTCATGCCGGTACATCACTGTTCTCTTCAGTACTTCATTTAAAGTTATCAAGGATGCACTGATAACAATTGCCAGCAACACTGCAAGTATATATACCAGTTTTGTATTCGGGCTAACAGGTAAAATTGATGATTCCGCTTTGTCAATTACCCTGCTGTCGGCTACTGTTGAGGAAAGAGATAAGGCTGTTTCCTCCCTTCTTTGCAGCAGAAAATTATAAATGCCGCTTTTTATGCTATGCTCTCTGCTGATTTCTACAAGGTCTCTTTCTTTCTGTGGAATTGAGTTGAGAACAGATGAGTAGCGGGAATTGGTGGCCTGAAGGTTTTTTACATTTGATTCCAGGTTTCTTTTTTGATTATTTATGTTTTCCAGAATACTGGGTTTGATTTTATTGATCTGGTCAGAAATCGAAACCATGAGCGGGTTATTCTCTGCAGTTGTTTTCTTTAATTTCTGCTTTTGTATTTCTGCATCGTACAGTTTAGTTAATAGAT
>CAZRKA010000318.1:0-1793 GCA_964600345.1 uncultured Chitinophaga sp.
TTTCCTGACCCTCTTGCCTTTGCATAAGCTAACTTGGGTTTTAGCAGTATGATTTCAGTATCCGTAGCATTAATATCTTTCATTTCTATCCTTTTAACCTCTCCATAAATATTTCGGATTTGCGTAGTCGTGAGATGCTTTCTGGCAAGCCAGGAACCAAATGCTTCAGCATAATTAATGGCCTCTTTGTCAAGCCCTTCTCTGAGCCAGGTTGCAATTTTAGCTTTCCCATCAATGTTGTTATGTGTAGTCATAATCAGGCGCTTTTCTGGTTAAAAAATCAGTCCACTGCGCTGCAGTATATAGAAGCAGTAAATAGTCTTTTTCGGTGGTGTGGTTGGTAAACAGTTTAGATGAAATCTCAGATAGTTCTTTTTCCATATGGTTGCGCTTACCCATTCGCTGGAGCAGATAAGCGGCATGCCAACGCCATTTTCCATATTGCTTTCTTTCGATGTCTGCTTTCGAAAGATCATCAATGGTTTTATCGCCTGAAAACTCAAAGAAAATTTCCTGTATGAGCTGCAAAAAACCTCGGGGTAATTTTGCAGTTTGACTATTTTCCCGACTTTGGTCGCCTTCAACCCATTGGACAAATCGATTTTTCATCTCCTTTGTGGTTTCAAAGTCTTTCCACCCCATACAGTTATCTAAAAAACAAATGGCATTTTTTTTAATCCATTTATTTGATCCTAAAATTTGTCGCTGATAATTTTTCGCTTTGTCAATCGCTTCTCCCGCTTCTTCCGCCACTTTAAATAAAGGATATTTTGCACCGAAAAAAGAAATGCCTGCCGAAAGAGTAAGGTATGGATTACCTCCGACGAAATCGTGAAATTCATTATTTATCCACCATGCAACATCAGGTATAACATTCCATTTTCCTACAATACAAAGGTCATCTCCTCCAGCATAAATGATTTGAATGGCCTCAGCAAGCGGTTCTCCTTTTTTATCATTATTCACGCCGTCCAATACGTTCCAGTATAAGGTTTGCAATTTATTAAGGTAGCCGCTGAAAAAGAAATCCAACATATTTGATAGCTGAACAATTCGGGAAAAGGCGGGCTTATCAATACCTGTTCTAATATTATCACTAAGATTATCCACATCCATGCGAAGTACAGCAAGGTAGGGGATGCCTATCGTCGTTTTGCGCAAATAGTCGAATTCAGCAGTTACAGGGCGGCCACTTTGGCTGTCTTTTACAGGGTTCCAGTTGCCGGCATAAAATTTCCAGCCCCGTGCTGGCGAATCAATGTGCCAAAACTCATCGGTGTTTAAAACAAAAGCTTTAGATAGAGCCCCCTTTTCAGCTTGGGCTTTATCTAACAAATCGAAAGTTCCGACAAATGGCAGATTAAACTCACCATTCGACTCTCTAAAAGAAACTACTTCTTTGAATTGCTTAAGCCTATGTCCAATTATTATGCTCCAAAATTGGCTTTCACTTATGAAGGCATCTTTATATCCTTGATCTTCATCAGGAATCTGGTATATATTGGCAACTGAAGAAGGTTGGAACTTTTTAAACTCCAATTTATCATAGAGAATGTTTCCTTTGCCTTTGAGGTTTTCAAAATCTTTAATTTCACAAATTTCGAAGCCTGTAGCATGGCAAATCATTACTCCCCCATGAGGAATTGTCAATTTTTCAAAAAAATCCACATTCATAGTTTGAGCGAATTTATGGTTTTTGTTTCGCTCCAATAAATCACTTAAACCAACCCACTTTTCGTTAGAGCGTGTTGGGAAATTTTATATTGCATCAAAGTCGATCCTCCGAATAACCA
>CAZRKA010000319.1:0-1761 GCA_964600345.1 uncultured Chitinophaga sp.
ACGCCGCTCTAACGGCACGACGCCAGGGCAGTAGCAACATTTATTGAGAAGTTACCGCACATAGGCTCCAGCCTCCAAGATGTTGGCTCATTTTTGTTGTCTCCTAAATGGTAGCTAACGGCCCGCATAAACGGCGGCCTCTGGACGAATGGACAGGCTGATCGTTTTATGCCTTGTTAGGGCCAGCCTTCACCTCTTTCGACTTATTTAATTCATGTATTACTACTGACAATTTTGCAAATGATGGCAACCCTCTACTTATCGTTGATTCAATTACTTTGCCGCTTTTAAAATCCCCTAATTTCGCTACATCTTCATAACTCCATTGATTGTCTTTCATCATTTCTCGAAACCTCTTTGACCAATCCTTCCGTATTTTCTCTTTCATTACTTCGCTGTAGAACTTCCAGTGCTCTTCTGGCATCTCGCCCGTTTCATAGTATATTAACCGGACAAATTCCAAATTTACTTCCAATTCTGAAAAAGCCGGGTTGGTTTTTCTTATCCATTCCCGAGTCCGGTTTATCCCAAAATCGGCAAATTCAAGCGCAATACCTATCCTTTTCTCAGACGAAAAACCATTTATTATAGCTATTTGCTGTTCAGCCGATTCCTTACTTACATTTATCTTTTCATTCCAGAAGTCCATGTGTCTTTATGTTTAACTTTTTCACCCAAACTGCTACATAATTCATATCCAATTCTTTGTCCAACAACAAAAATTTCAAATCTTCTAATTGCTTATCGCTTGGAGTAATATTGTACCATTTTAGTTTCGAAATTATTAAATCTTCCTTTGAACAGATGTAACATTTGGTGTTAAAAAAATTGACAGCTTCTCTCCTTTCAAAAGCAGTCCAATTGTAATCGCTGTCTTGATAAGACATAAAGTCATATCTAATCCCTGTCTCAAAATCAGTAATATTGAATAGCATCCCCCTTTTCACACTTTCCATAAAGGATTGCTCAAACCCTTGCCATTCTGGGAAATGCTTTAATATCAACTTGATATGTCGAGGATAAATTTGTAGGATTAAATCAATGTCATTCGTAGTTCTTGCCCTATTATGAAAACTGACAGCAAAACCTCCAACTATCATATAGTTTATCCCTTCAGCCTCCAAGATGCTTACGATTTTCTTTATAGCCTTCGCAAAAATGCTTTCCATTCCCTAAATTAACAAATGTTAATTATGCATCAAAGTTTTTCGGCGAATTTTTCAATCACTGCTCCATGATCTTGGGTTCCTATACCTTTGGTTGGCCCTGACGTCTGGCACATGCAGCGTGCCGCCGCTTAGGCGGCATGATTGCTATGTGCATTGTTCATTCCCATTAAGTTAAGCAAACCGGCCAGTTAAAAAACAGCACGGAAAAGAGGATATTCGTGAAAACATCACTAATCATGAACACCTCCCTCCGTGCATATCTTGACGCCATCCGGCAATTTCCTCAGTTGGCAAGACAAAGCCCCCAACAATATTTTTCCAGGCCCTGTGGAATTCACAATGTGACTATTCCACAGGGCAGGCCTGGGAAGGACTTTACCCGAACCCGCATCTTACACCTTGAACGAGTTGTCTGGCTCAACATTACGCTTCTCAAAAGTACTTTGTGTTGAACTCGGCCGCTTTTTTGACTGGCTTAAGGCCGGAGAATTTTCTCCGACGAAAAGCGCCCTGGTCCAAGCCCGCCAAAAACTCCTACCCAAATTCTTCAAAGACATGTTCCTCTTCAGCGCCCGGCTGTTTTACGAATGTT
>CAZRKA010000320.1:0-1760 GCA_964600345.1 uncultured Chitinophaga sp.
CTAATTTGAATAACTCTGAACCAATGGTTTGACTAATTCCTCTGAGAAACAAAGTATTATTTACATTTACCATCTGACAGGTATTCACGTTGTTCAATTGCAAATCAGAATTGGAGGCTATTTGTACGGTTCCATCAACAGTTCCGTTTGAACTCCATATTGAAGGTCCAGTAATACAGGTGAAATACAGTAAATTATCCTTACTAATAAATTCATCTACCCTAGCAATTGATTTGAACAATACTGTTCCCGCTGTTGTTCCATCAGTTTCATAAATAGCATAGGAATTGGCTGTTTGCCCTATTGCATAGAAATACATTTTATTATTGAAATCAATAAATTGTTTGTTGTAGGCTGTATCTGTTGACCCATTAAATACTGGGTAAATATCTTTCAACATAAAAGTCCCCGCTGGTGTACCATCACTTACCCATGGTTCCTTTCCATTGACTGTAAAACCACCTGTTCCATAATTAGCAAAAAAATACAATTTCCCATCTTTCATATTGGACCCTAAATGATTTGGGGCAATTTCAATTGCTGAACTATTCACTCCTTGGAAAATATCCATAACTAAAGTAGTGCCTAGAGCCGTTCCGTCGGTTACCCATAATTCGTTACCGGTGGCTCCGTCATTAGCTAAAAAAAACGCTTTGTTTGCATCTGCACTCAGGAATTTAACTGAAAATGTGTCAAAATTATTTGGATCTGTCGACGGATGAATATTTTTAAGTAAAGTAGAAGTAGCTGCTTCAATATCGTATACATAGGGTTCTATTCCGTTTGCACCATCATTGGCAAAAAAATAAATTTTGGTTCCTCCTACAATGGTATTCCCTTTAATATCAATATCGTTTGGAGTAAGTTTAGTAGTCCCCGAGGCCGTTCCGTCGGACACAAACAATCCAACTTTTCCAACCAATTCGTCCATAAACAGATAATACAATTTTCCGTTTACTTCCCGAAAGGAACAATTCATGGATAAACCTCCATTTGAAGGGTTTACGTCTTTAACGAGTTGAAAAGATTGTGCGTGTAAGCCACAGAAATTTAAAAGAAGTGCTACTAGTATTGGTATAATTTTTCTCATAATTGATACATTTTAATACCACAAAGTTGGTTTAAAATCTATCACAAAGAAATACGCCTTTTTACGTATTTGACTACAATAGTTTATTCTGTTTAATCTCTAATTTTGAATTCCAAATCTTTATCAGACTTTACTTGTTTCCCTTCATATTGCAGCGTCCACCCCATGGTATTGGTGAGAATTAAAATCTTTGACAACTCACTAATCAGTCGATTTTGCGCATTGGTTTTTAAAGATGATTTTTCTATTTTCTTGGCTAGATTGGCTCTGACTGATTTGTTGATTTTATTGTAATCATCGCCCGTAAAAGGATTTAGTTTGCTTTGATTGACATCATAAAACTGGATATCAGGACTGATTTTTATTTCTTCTTTGGGAATATTTACTATCGTTATGGTTTTGTTTTTCTCATCAATATCATATTTCATCTGGCGTAAATCATAGGCTACTGTAACATCAGCATTGACAATGATTAGGGCTTTTTTCTCGAAAGAAATCATGTCCATGAAATATTTATCTTGATCTTTATAGGTCAATACTTGAGAGAAATGACCTTCGGTAACGATTAGCTTTCCAACGTTTACAATTTGCTGCTGAATCAAATTGGTATTGTAGTCTATAGTCGAAGTATCGTCTTTCTTAAATTCACAAAACTTGAACAACAGAAAAA
>CAZRKA010000321.1:0-1724 GCA_964600345.1 uncultured Chitinophaga sp.
GGGTGAATTTGTGTGAAGCATGGGTTGGCAAAAAAAGCACCTTTTTTGTGGGCAAAAAACCACTTACAAAACCCACCGCAGACCCATATTGCGCATGTACTATGTCATATTCCTTGGAGAGTTTATAAAGTTTATGTGTTCAGAGTTTCCAATGCACTGATTGCTGTCTTTTACCTGTAACAAATATTTGCCTTTTTTCTTCCCATATAAGCTTGGCATTAATTCTCCTTCCAGTTTTTCATCATTCAGATACCATTGATTACCTGTGCTGTAATTTGAAAATAATGTATCGTTGCTGATTTTTATAAAAGGCTGAGGTATTTGAAAGACTGTTACTTTTTTTTCCGTAGAATTCACAATGCAATTGTCTCCGAGTTTGATCATTACACTGTATTTTCCTGAATGATTAATTTTTATCGATTGAGTTTTTTCTCCGTTATTCCAATAGTATTCGGGTGCTGTTTCAGATTTTAATAATGTAAATTCGTTCGAACATATTGTGTCTTTTCCTTCAATTTGCAATACCGGAACATGACTGCTTTTGAAATCAAGCCTGCTGATATTGATTTCTCTTCTGTAATTCTCGGCCGACCCTTTAAAACTTAATTCTATATATGCCGGAATATTCCATTTGGCCGCCGGATCCAGTATTCCCGTAACCATCGGCAATTCGTTCATAAACTCAAAATAGCATTTCCCGTTTTCTACTTTTAAAATGAAATCTACATTTGAATTTGTAGCTTTATACATCTTTGTATACGATTTGTTTAAGACATCGTCTCCGTTGAACGTTATTTTTATGTTGTTTTCTTCACTGTTAAAAACAATCACTGATTCGTGGGCAATCCGGCAGATAATCTTGTCATTCTTGTCTTTTATGTCAATATAAAAGCCGTTCTGATTGAAATTTGGGGTATTGCTCTGCAGATTGATTGTTCCTCTGATTTCCCATTGATTGTTGCAATCCGGTATATTGTATATTTTTCGTTTCAGAATCGCCGATTCAATACTGTCCTGAAATATCAGGTCTATATCACTCCTTTTGATGCCATAGGTTTTTATACCTGTCCTCACTGCCCATTTCCACGCACCTTTATTTCCCACATTCTTAACAGGATTTCTTTGCCATCCATACAGGTCGTTTTCCACTTCACTGTTGAAATATACTGATTCGAGCAAATTAATCCAGGTTCTGTCTGATTCAAACCGGTCGGGTATCAGTAGTTTGGCATCAATATTCTCAATGTTTTGCCCCTTCTTCCATTTCAATTCAAATTCACCTCCTGCAATTTCAATATACAATTGATAATATTGCCCTTTTTTTAACATTATTTCTTTGCTTTGAAGTGTTGTGTTGGCGCGGTTATCCCATGCATCGATAAGCAGGCTGTCATTAAAACGGAAACGGACACCTGTTTTAGTAATCAATATGAAACTGACAATTCTGTCTTCATCTGCCTTCAGATAACCGCTGAAAATGGCTGAGTATTCTTCTTTTTCATCAATCACGTCCGGTTTTGATTGAAGTGAAATTTTTTCACATACCCTTTCACTGATGGTTCTTGTGTTGTTTAAGTCAGAACCTTCGAATAGAATTAATTTTAATCCTCCGCTTTTCATTTCATCTAACTCAATATTCACCGATTGAAAACTGATGGTGTTGAGGTCGGATATCTTCCATCTGTGCACAGCCCCGTGTACGCTTTCGTCGTTGTGGTAGAGGT
>CAZRKA010000322.1:0-1705 GCA_964600345.1 uncultured Chitinophaga sp.
CCAGTGTGGAGTCTTTTCTGAAAATTCCGGCACTGGTCGTTGATGACTGTGATAGTGTAAAATTGAATGGAACCGGTTTGAATTGAGCGTAAACATCCGTCTGTATGTATAAAATTGCAGCTATTGAGATCATTTTAAATATCACTTGCAGTCGACTACTTTTAATGTTTTTGATCAGACCGGCAATTTTTAATTCAGTTAAAATGATTTTCATTCAGATGTTCATTTGGATTGCTTTTCACTTTTGGAATTTGTATATAACTCTGAGAACAGCAAGCAACAATCCTGTATCAAATTTAATCTGATTTACAGTTAAAATGCAAACAATTGATATATATTATTGTATATCAGGGAATTGTGAGTGAATAATTGAAGTACCCGCGACTTTTACCTGATAAAGTGTTTTGTCTTTAATGAATAAAAAAAGCTGCTTATGTACAATACATAAGCAGCTTTTTAGAATATTAACGGGGATATCCGCTTATTGTTTGATCAGAATCCTTGAATAGAATACATCTTCTGTTTTAATACGGATAATATAAGTTCCGGCATCAAGCTCGCTAAGATCGATGCTGACGGATCCGTCAGATTTTCCTTCAAAGATAATCTCGCCGAGTATGTTACAGATTGTAATAGTGCTCTCGTAGCCTGCTTTGGTTTCGATTGTGAAATTACCCGGGGTCGGATTCGGATAAACTTTGAGGAATGAAATTGTTTTACTTTCATCTACTGAAGACATGTGGCTAACAGTTACGATTGGTGAAGTACCTTTGCATCCGCCGTTGTCAACCTCAACACTGTAGTCTCCGTTTTCGGTAACCTTGTATATCTGTGCGGTGGCATTCGGAATAATTACACCATTGCGATACCATTGGTTTCCGCTTACTTCGCTCGAAGTTAGCAGGTCGTCTTTAACAATGACTGTCGGTTTCGGAGCCGGATTAACGCTGACATTAACTTCCTGAGAAGTTGCAGAACACTGATACTGATTGGTGAGATTTACGAAATACTTGCCCGGATCGTGAACCAGAATACTTTGGGTTGTTTCGTTATTGTTCCAAAGGTAGCTTGCTGCAGGTGCTGCTGTAAGCGTAACTGAACCACCTGTGCAAAACGAAGTCGGACCGTTGGGTACAATGGTTTTATCGGGTAGTGGATTCACTACTACAGCAATGATATTGGAAATACCCTGACATCCGTTTGCGTCGGTGCCTGTGAGTCCGTACATTCCCTGTTTATTAACACTTATGCCAGGAGTGCTGTCCATGGTTGACCATAACAGTTTGCCTGTAAATGCAGTGCTCAGATTTACCGAATTACCCTCACAGAAGGTTGTCGGACCGTCGGCACTTATCTGAATTGTAGGTTTTATGTTAATATTGACGTTGTACTGTGGAGATGTATTGCTGCAACCGTTATTATCAGTCACAGTTACTGTATAGTTCCCCGTATTTTTAACATTAATAGATCTGGTGCTTTCGTTATTATTCCAGCTATAGGATGCACCTGTACTTGAAGTCAGTATAACTGAATCTCCCTGACACAGAACAGATGGCCCGTTTGCGGTTATTGTCGCTACCGGTAAAGGGTTGACAGTAACAGTGATGCTGTTGGAGGTAGCCTGGCAGCCCTGTGCATCAGTTATTTTAGCGGTGTATGTTCCACTTGTACTTGCAGTGATGCTTTTTGTTGTGGCATTATTGCT
>CAZRKA010000323.1:0-1703 GCA_964600345.1 uncultured Chitinophaga sp.
AGAGTACCAGGAGCCGGAATATATTTGTTGCGGAATCGGAAAAACAGTTGAGATTAGGCCGGATCCTGCTGATTTCGGATGCAGCACATTCAATCGGTGCTACTTATATGGGGCATTCTGCAGCCCTTAGCAGTGACATTGCCATTTTTTCATTTCATGCGGTAAAAAACATCACGACGGCTGAAGGTGGCTGTATCTGCTTGAACCTTCCGGGATTTTTCAACATCAGTGAGGAGTATGCTTTCCTGAAAATGTTTTCCTTAAATGGACAGAACAAAGATGCCTATGCCAAATCAAGGGGGGCAAACTGGAAATACGACATCCTGTTTAAAGGACTGAAAATTAACATGCCTGATATTTGTGCCGCCATCGGCCTGGCCCAGATCAGACAGTATAAACAGGTTTTGCTGCCTGCCCGTAAAAAGATCGCTTTAAAATATTGCCAGTTACTGGGTAAATTTGACTGGTTTATTGCTCCTTCCTTAAAAGATTATACCAGAGAATCTTCGTATCATATTTTTCCGTTACGGATAAAAAACATTACAGAAGCGCAGCGGGACCAGATCATTGAGGATATTGTAACACTTGGAATAACGGTAAATGTGCATTTTACCCCCATGCCGATGCTGAGTTATTTCAGAAAATCGGGTTACGATATTGCGAATTATCCAAACAGTTACAAACAATATGCCGCTGAAATCTCCTTACCCATTTATCCGGGCCTGACTGAGGAAGATACCGATTACATTATTGATGCGGTGATCAATGTGGTTCAGGCCCAGCTAAGAAATACCAAACTCAGGGAATTGCACCTGACCTGAGACCGGCCTTACATTTTCCTTGTCAACGTAATAAAAAAAGAGGTTGCCTGCAAATGCAGACAACCTCTTTTTTTATGTTTTACAGGTGTTAAAAATTATTGGTCTGACGTAAAAGTTCATTGTATTTTTCGAGCAGGCTGATGTATTTGTTCATCCAGTAATCGACAGATGCTGTATAGGTACCATCTTCATGGTCATCCTCATCTGTAAGCGAGGTTTTATTGGTATTGCTTTCCTGATCGGAAACGATAAGATCATCTGGAAATTCTTTGGAAAAATCATGTTTAATGGCCTTTCCAATTCTATAGATGATTTCGTCACTCAGTGTTTTTTGGTTGAACCAGTTGTATATGGTTCTTCTGCTTACGTGTAATTTTCTGGAGAGTGCACTGATACCTACATGATCCTCTCTCACAACGTGTTCTATTACCTTACCTACATTTAAGTTCATAACAATCCATTTAGTTCATAAATATTTAATTATTTAATCAATCAGGTAGTAATCGATCTGTTCATACCTTGAGTTTTTACTTTTATAATCGGGAATAATTTCTTTCATTTTCTTTACCATATCAAAATCATTGTTCAGGCTGTTTAGTGTTAACAATTCTTCAATGACATGCTGTACGTATAGGAAACTATGGCTGATGATTTTTGAGATCTTTATTTTGGGATGGTAGGTAGAAATGGTCTGTTCTTCTACCAGCAGTAATTCTTCATATAATTTTTCACCGGGTCTTAAGCCGGTAAATATGATTTCAATGTCCTTATCGGGGATTAATCCCGCCAGCTTGATCATACTGGCGGCCAGATCTGCAATTTTTACGGGTTCACCCATATCAAACAGATAGATCTCTCCTCCTTTTCCCATTGCGGCAGCTT
>CAZRKA010000324.1:0-1679 GCA_964600345.1 uncultured Chitinophaga sp.
TCTCTTGTTGTTGTCGTATTTGTAACGGATATCACCTCCGTAAGCATTTCCGTTTTCGACGATGAAATCCTTTTTAAGACGTTCGGGTTGCACTGAATAGTCGCCGTCGTCATTAAAAAGCTTTTCGCGGTTAATATTGGTTATCTGGGTGAAATTCTTATAAAACCCTTCGATGCCAATTTCGCTGAATTTGTTGATATCGTAATCAAATCCCGCAACCCCATGCCAGGCTTTCTGAAGTCGGCTGCTTACCGGTTTTCCGTCAAACTGGTCCTGTAAATCGTCGGGTCCGGAGAGAAAACCATAAAACAGATTAACCACATCGCGGTCGCTGAAAGCAGAAAGTAGATTCTGTGAATAACGTCCGGCTGCTGCCTTAAACGTTAATTTATCGCTCAGGTTGTATTTTCCATTGATACGTGGTTCTATCGATGCATTGCCAAGAGAAGCGTAATACTGAAGGCGGATACCGGTTTCAAGAGCCCAGCGATAGCGCACAAATTTATACAAACCGAAACCGCAAAGCTCTGTTGTAGATTCCTTTTGTTCTATCAGACGGTTGTTTGAATTAAATATAGTAAAGTCGGTATTGAAGGCATTAATTTCAAATCCGTACTTTATTTCGTCTTTTCTGTTAAGCGAATTGACAGAAACACCCATATTAAGACCACTAATAGCGCTCGACCTTGGTTTGTTGTCAGTTTCCTTTTGTTCAATTGAATAGTCGGAGTAGGTAATGAAACCGTCTATTTTACTCTGATTGCCCTCAGGTATTAGCGTAAATCTTGTACCAAGTCCGTTTTGATTCCAGGCATAGGATGTTGAGCCGGTAAAATTGACATTATCCCTGAAATTAAATCCGAATAATTTCATGTTGCTGCCGTTTGCCGAATTGAATGTTACTTTGCCGTATATGTCATTGAAATTATATGGCAGTTTTGACGGATCAGCGTATTGATAGAAAATTTTGGAACTGCGATCGAGATATGAGTTCTTAACAGAAAACACGAAATTGCTGCTTCCTCTACCCGGAACAAATTTCTTTAGCGGACCTTCCAATGAAACTTTGCCGAGAAATGGACTCAGAGCCAGATTACCCGCCAATCTGTTCTTATTGCCATCGCGGGTTTTTACGTCGACAATTGCAGATATTCTGCCACCGTATTCAACGCCAAAACCGGCACTGTATACGTCTGCAGATTTCATAAGATCCACATCAAAAATTGAAAACAAACCAATAGAATGAAAGGGGTTGTAAATGGTCATACCATCCAGAATTATTTTATTCATTACAGGACTTCCTCCCCTGATATAAAGCTGTCCTCCCTGATCCCCGCTGAACACAACACCGGGTAATATCTGGAGATACTGTATCAGGTCAGGTGTACCGCCGATGGTTGGTATCTTTGAAATCTGGGATGGTTTGATATTGGTATTGCCGACATCAATTACTTTTTTTTTCTTTTTTTTCTTGTTGTCTGTCACTTTACCTCCACTTAAAGTATAGACAGCCTGTTCGAGAAAGAAATTGGTGATGATTACCTTCCCGTCCATAATTTCAATATTTATGGTATCGGAAGTAAAACCGGTGGCACCTGCAATCAGTTTGTATTTTCCCGGAGCAATATCACTCAGAATGTAATATCCCTCCTGATTAGTATAGGTGCTTAAATCGCTGC
>CAZRKA010000325.1:0-1604 GCA_964600345.1 uncultured Chitinophaga sp.
GGAACGACATCATCACACTTGCCACACAATCATCCGACCCGGAAGACCTGCTGCAACAGGAATTTATCAACTTAGTGCAACAGGCGAAAGCGCTTTATCTGAAGGTAAAAAAGAAAAGGAGTCTTAATTAATTGCTGATTAATAACATGATGTTTTTCACAATAGAAGTCCTATACTAGCAGGAGTGTAAAACAAATAACCAACTTTCAATATTACCTAATACAAATGATACTCGAGAATTAGTTTACCTGATTTTGCTCTGTAAGACTTATATTCACTTATTATTATTTTATTGTACCAGTCTGAATGCCAAAATGTATCAATATTACCACCTCT
Source organism: uncultured Chitinophaga sp. (assembly GCA_964600345.1). Classification (GTDB taxonomy): domain Bacteria; phylum Bacteroidota; class Bacteroidia; order NS11-12g; family UBA955; genus JABMMZ01. The sequence goes on from CAZRKA010000325.1 coordinate 337, forward strand.
CAATTTAACTCCTGAAATAATAATTGAATCATCGGATATTCCATTAACACTTATTTTCAGGGTCGTTGGATATTTTTTTGATGTCTTTATTTCTATTATTGTATCAATTGCTAGTTGATTTAAAACCACTTTTTTGTAAACCGGATTACTGTTGCAAGAAATAAAAGCAATTATTACCAATAAAATGATAGCTGGTTTCATTTTAGAAATATTTAATCCGTAGAGACTAATTGAGAATTGGGAAGAATCTCAGAATTTGGCCCTAGTGGTGATAGCTTTCTTAACTCTCCATTGGGTATTCTATGATTCTTCAATATACCTATTACTGTTTCTTTAAAGAAATGTCCACCCATACCATTTTGAGAAAGAAATAAGAATAAATCTCTTCCATACTGATTATTAAACAAATCCATTTGGTTTTCAAGTGGGTTACTATTGGGAAAAGTTTCATGTGCATCCCCCAACTGCTTTGCTAACTGTACACCGAGAATTTTTGCATTCATTGCGCTAAAATAGGCATGTCTAAAAGCATCTCCATTGCCGTTATGAACTGATGTTGGGTATAATGACTGTGCCCAATCTAAAGCAGATTTTGCGTTAAACAAATAATGTAATTGATTTAAACGTGGCATATTATCAAATATGGCAAGTTCTTGAACTGACATTTGACCTCTATAGTCTTGCTCAAATAACAGGATTTCTTGTGACTCTGGATATGATAACGGGTCAAGATCCTGGTCATACTCGTCACCACCAACAGAAGAAACAGGTTCCCAGCCTGGCGAATCACAAGGTTGTCCATTACTACACGGGTCAGGGGGATTCCAACCACCACAATCGCCAGCACAACCGCCGCCACCCCCACCGCCGTTGTCGCCATTTCCACCTCCACCTCCGCCTCCCCCGCCGGTATCACCATCAGGAATCTGAACCCAGGTTACGCTACACTCCATTTCTGAATGTGTATAAAATTCGCAATCTGTTGTGCAGCCTCCGTTGCACCAGCTATTGTACCAGTCAGGCCCATAGCACACATCTACCATGTTACAAATAGTTATTGGCACCCACCGGGCTGAGTTTCCAAAGTCCGGGGCTTTCACCTTTATGACAGTAATCCTGTCGTTGCCAGGGCTACCAAACAACCTGTCATCATTTATCTTGTAAGTAGTGCTGTTAAAGACTTCCTTATTGAGGGTTGCAAAAATGTTGAACACATCCCTTGCATTCCAGGTGCTGTCGGTGGCCGGCCCAAAGCCATGTTCTGCATA
>CAZRKA010000326.1:0-1595 GCA_964600345.1 uncultured Chitinophaga sp.
AAACAAAGATGAACTCCAACTCAGCGACCAGCAAATTCAATTGGGGAATATTACAACGGATTCACTCCGTGAACATTTACTCGGTGAGGATATCTTGTTGACCGGAACCATTCGGCCCAATCAGAATACGCTTGCAAGTATCAGTTCAAGAGTAATGGGCAGAATAGAGAAATTATATTTCAAAACCACCGGAGATATTATTACCAAAGGTCAGCCATTGTACGAAATATACAGTGAAGACCTGAATATAATAATCAGGGAAATGCTTCTCGCTGCTGAGAAAAAGAAATCATTAAAAAGTATTGAAATAGATTATGATAAAATTTTACAAAGCGCAAGAAACAAACTTCTTTTATACGGCCTTACTGAAGAACAAGTAAAACAGATAGAAAGTGAAAAGGTACAGCCATATACGGTGAACATCCTAAGTAAGATCAACGGAGTTATTTATTCGGTTGATATGAAAGAAGGAAATTACGTGATGGAAGGGGCTGACGTATTTCACTTAGCTGATTTTTCAACCGTTTGGGTGGAAGCCCAAGTGTATTCGGATTACATGAACGAAATTAAGGAGAGTATGGAAGCGAAAATTTTGTTTCCCGCTTTTTTAGGAAAGGAATTTTCAGGAAAAATTTCTTTTGTGAATCCTGAACTCAACCCCTCATCAAAAATCAACATAATCAGGGTAGAAATTCCGAACACAAACCTGGAAATTATACCTGGTATGCAGGCATACGTGAGCTTATTGCTAAAACAGAAAAGTGCTCTTTCATTACCCACTGATGCAGTAATCAAAGATGGTAAAGGTTCTACGGTATGGTTACAAACAGGGCATAATATGTTTAAGAGTGTGATGGTTCATACCGGTCTTGAAGCCAATGGATACACTGAAATTCTACATGGTCTGAATAAAGGAGATATTGTTATTGTTTCGGGCGCATATTTGCTGAACAGCGAATATATTTTTAAGAAAGGCACTAATCCTATGGAAGGACATGAAATGGATAACATGTGAAAGTAGATAAAAAACATCACAGTGAAAATTGACATTCTGCACGATATACCATCAAAAATTTGAAAACTATTTCTAAGGTATTATATAAGACCCCAATTCATTTTTTGCCAAAAAGGACCAGTCGGTTACTCGCTCGTTTTCAGTTAGTTGCGAAGGGATTTCTAAATTAGAATCTAGTAACTTGAAAGGCTCTATTAGCTTGCGATATTAAATTTTCCGTGCACTTATTCCTAAATAACAGCATACAAGTTGAAAAATCTTCTATAAATATTCATCTATTTTATGCATTTTCCATAATAAAAGATATATCTTTGTTTTGGTTTTAGATGTAAACCATTAATTGTTAGTTATTTAATTTTAAATCATGAAAAAAGTACTTTTAGTATCCTCGGCTTTTGGAATCCTGCTCATTTCGCAATCATTAATGATCATGAAAAAGGATGGTGCCGCTCCCGGATATACAGGTTCTCCAGGCGACAGCTTAAAAAATTGCACCGCGTGTCATGGTGGAACAGCAGTTCCGGTGAATGATTGGATTACTTCCGACATCCCTGCCGATGGATACGTACCTGGTATGGCT
>CAZRKA010000327.1:0-1589 GCA_964600345.1 uncultured Chitinophaga sp.
GGGTAGTAATTTCTGTAAAAGATTCATTGGAATAACCGCAGATGCCCAATTGCCCATTAGTCCTGGTTTAATTGTAATACGTTCAATTAATTCTTCCTGTTGCTTGTTCATACTAACAAAACTACCAAATATTGTGCTAATTAACAACCACACCATCTTTCTCAATTCAACATTCAAAGAACATTTCCCCCTTCATCCAAAGGGCTGATGCTATCCCAGCACCTTATTTTAACCTATTGCCAATTTGACACCCCAACAAACAAGCACCTCAAAATCAAGCTAAACCATCGCCAAACAGCAATTTATTCTACTTTTACAAAAAAATATTTTTTCATATTTTTTTGATGGGGCGTTCAGCTACCACAAGCAACTCTTCATGTAATTTTTAATTTCAAGCTTAAATACAGTAATTTTACTTACCTAATCTGAATTAGCATGAATGCTCGTTTATTCTTATTATCATTCGCTTTATTGACAGCTTCTGTTAAAGCTCAAAATAGCAACTTAATTGCCAACAGTACCTCGAAGCCATCCACCCCGCTTAAGGATCAAAAAGCTCAGATTTCCCGTTATCAGACTTTTGTTTATACCAGTGACAAAATAGACCTACTTATCCAAAGTGAGTATCAAAAGCAGAATAAGGAAAACGACCGGGGTGTTATAGACGATTTGGGAAAATCATTTTTAAATGCTGGAAAAGGAATTGCCGGGGGGTACGTCACTTCAATTATCGATGCCGGGGTAAATTCCATCGCCTCATTACTTACCAGGAATGCGAACAATAAACTTAAATGGGAAGATATGGTCAGGGCAGAAAATACTTATCAGCAGACCCTCACAACTGTTGAACCCATTAACAATTTTTATGCACAGACATCCCTTGACGGCCCAATGGATCCGGCTGGAATGAACTTTAACGGTATTGGTTGCCTTCGCACAGTGGGCAATGATACCGTTTTTTACATCTCCTGCCATATTGATCAGCGCAAGATCAACCGGATCATCAACCATTCTAAATTTGAACTTTCTCTGGACACCCTGATCATTGCCCCCTATCAATGCGATCTTCCCAACTCCAGGTTCAATACCGAATTCTCATTCGACCAGAGAAATAACCTGCAGATGACCATTGAAATGCAGCTGAATTCTTCCTGGGTAAATCAATGGACCCAGGTCCAAAAAGATCAGGAGCTTGGAAAATTCATCCTGAATGTGCCAATAAACCAAAGCGATTTGAATGCGGCAGGAAAATTACATTATGTCAGGGCAGAAAACACACCTGCCAAATACAAAGTAACCGGAGAAAGTTTTATCATTCCACGCTCTTACATGGGCTACCGCGATAAAAACAACAATTACTATGATAGCTGGGGTACCGGTGATTACAATATAACACTTTTGCTAAAAGAAACATGCGGCATCACTGCCGACTACAGTAGGAACTGGAAAGACGATTGGAAGAAAAGACAAAACGCCAAAAATGACCAAAGCCTTTTACAACGTTCCTGGAAAACAGTGTCATCACAACGTTGGGATGAACTGAGCAAAAAATGGGTAATCACAACACTAAAAGCCCCCGCTGATATTAT
>CAZRKA010000328.1:0-1575 GCA_964600345.1 uncultured Chitinophaga sp.
ATCGGAGATTATGTTTGCCGGATAGATGATTTTGAAAATAAACCGGATAGTGCAGCCTGTGTAAAACATGCGCGTGACAATGGATTTCTGGCCAAAGTAATAAACAAACAGGGGGGAAACGACAAGGAGCTATACTCAAAATCCGACCTGAATAATTTTCACAAAAAACTTCAGGATCACTGTAAAGAAAGTGGCACAAAGATTGATGATTTCTATTACTGCCCGCATCATCCAATAAAAGGAAAATGCCTTTGCCGTAAACCTGATTCAATGATGCTTGAAAAAGCAGTAGCAAAACACAAAATAGATATCAAAAACAGCCTGATGATCGGAGATACATTCAGAGATATTGAAGCCGCCACAAAAGCAGGAATACAAAGCCTGCTCATACAACCTAACGGCGAAAAACTTCGTCTTCTTGAAATTGAGATCAACAGACTAAAATCACATAAACCGATAAATTTGCATAATGTTTAAAACAACGCTTTCCATATTTGTTCTTTCGGCACTATTAATTCTTGATGCCCAGACCAAGCCCAAAACGGTGAATCAAAAACCGGCAGCCAAAAAAACGGCAGGTACGGCAGCCAAACCTAAAACTGCAGCCAAGCCCCTGCCCAAAGTAGCATTTACAATTAACGGGAAACTGGAAGGTTACCGCAATCACCTGATAGTACTTAATATTTTCAGAGCTAATTCACTTGAATTGCTCGATTCTGTCAGAACCAACGACAGCGGTGTATTTAAATTCAAGAAAATGACTGCAGAACCCTGCATAGTTTATCTTCAATATACCCGTAATACTGCCGTTCCGCTTATCATTGAAAATGGTTCTGTTTTTAACATTAAAATCAATCCTAACCTGAACGGACTTAATTACGATCTAAGCGGAATTAAAGCAGAAAAATCGATTAATCTGTATACTTTTATCAAACGTTACTCAAAACTTACCGGTGAGCTCGGCACTCTGGAACAACAAATTGCCAACGAGGCAGATGCAATGAAATCATACGAACTGCAGATGACCTTCAGTGTTAAGCAACAGGAATACAGATTAGCAATCGACAGTATGCTTAAATACAGATCTCCGCTTGAATCTTATTTTGTGCTCTTCAACTTTATGGAAGAACAGAAATTTCAGGATGTAAAAGCGATTAAAATGAGAATGGAACCTAAGCAGATTAACAGCGTTTACTACAAAGATCTTAAAGCAATTTACGACAACAACAAAGCAATAGAAATAGGTGAAATAGCGCCTGATATAGATCTTCCTCAGCCCGACGGAAGCTCACTGAAACTGTCTTCCCTAAGGGGTAAAATTGTACTGATAGATTTCTGGGCCAGCTGGTGTGGTCCTTGTCGCGCAGAGTTTCCAAATGTTAAACGGATATACTCCCGGTTCAAAGACAAAGGATTCGAAATATACGGGGTATCGCTGGACAGGGACAGACCGTCATGGGTAAGCTCAATCAGCAGCCTGGGACTAAACTGGAAACATGTCAGCGATCTTAAATACTGGAGTTGTGCACCGGCAAAAGTTTATAAGGTTACTGGAATACCATTCACTGTTCTGAT
>CAZRKA010000329.1:0-1523 GCA_964600345.1 uncultured Chitinophaga sp.
GAAAAAAGCTGTTTTTCTCTCTATGCTTTGAAAAAGGTCCAAAATGGCCCTTTTCATATACGTTGATTCTTTCGCACATACAATTAGTTTTATTCTAAAATCATAATGGATTTCGATTATAATTTGTTACATCCTTTTAAAATATCACCAAAACCCATTGTAATTTTCAGACATCGCAAAACTTCTTCCCAAATCTCAGATTTACTTACTTTTAGACTTAAACAAGAACCGAAACTAACTATGGTAAATTTCAGAGAAAAGGCAAATTTTATATGGTCTGTCGCAGACCTGTTGCGGGGAGATTACAAGCAAGCTGACTATGGAAAGGTTATTCTTCCCCTCACTGTCCTTCGCCGCCTGGATTGCCTTCTAATTCCTACAAAGCAAAAGGTTTTGAACGAATACCCCAAGTTCAAGGGCAAGAGTGATGCAATTGTTGACCTGGCCCTAAATAAGGTCTCAAAGCTCAAGTTCCACAACCATAGCAAATACGATTTCCAGAAGCTTATTGCTGACCCTAACCACATTGCCGCCAACCTCCGCAACTATATAAACGGGTTTTCGGCCAGTGCCAGGGAGATAATTGAGAAGTTCAGCTTTGATGACCAGATTGCACGATTGGACGAGGCAAACCTTTTATTTCAAGTAATAAAGCGATTTACTGAGATTGACCTTGCAAGTATTGATAGCATGGACATGGGTTACATCTTTGAAGAACTTATACGCAAGTTTGCTGAAATTTCAAATGAAACAGCCGGGGAACATTTTACACCCCGTGAGGTAATTCAACTAATGGTTAACCTCCTTTTCATTTACGATAATGAAGCCCTTACTAAGAAAGGAATCATAAAAACTATCTATGACCCAACCGCAGGTACAGGGGGAATGCTTTCGGTGGCAGAAGCTTATGTTAAACAACTTAACCCGGACGCCCAATTACTTTTATTCGGACAGGAAATAAACCCCGAATCGTATGCAATCTGCAAATCAGACATGCTCATTAAAGGGCAAGACCCAGCTAATATCAAATTTGGAAATACGTTTACTGTTGATGGCTTTGAGGAAGAGAAATTTGATTATATGCTTGCCAATCCACCTTTCGGAGTGGAGTGGAAGAAAGCAGAGAAAATTATAAAAGATGAGTATGAAAAAAGAGGTTTTGCAGGAAGGTTTGGAGCGGGGCTGCCAAGAATAAACGATGGTTCATTATTGTTCTTGCAACACATGATTTCAAAAATGAAACCTTCAAATGGAGGTTCTCGATTGGGAATTGTCTTTAATGGTTCTCCGTTATTTACCGGGAGTGCTGGAAGTGGCGAAAGTGAAATCAGGAAATGGATAATTGAAAATGACCTGCTGGAAGCAATTATTGCGTTGCCCGACCAGTTATTCTACAATACCGGAATCAGTACATATATCTGGATTATAACAAACAGAAAACTAAAACAACGAAAAGGAAAAATTCAATTAATAAATGCAGTATCTCTTTTTCAATGTGTTTGACATTTTTGGAATCCAGATGT
>CAZRKA010000330.1:0-1516 GCA_964600345.1 uncultured Chitinophaga sp.
GGCCTGAATGTATTGCGGTCCCTGAACAACCGGAGCTGCAGGTTTGCGTATAACCAGTTTGAAATCTTTCTTTTCAATTTCAACTTCACCGACATTTTTCTGTGAAGAGACAAATCTGATCAGGTTTTCTATTTCTTTGATATCCATAATGTAGGTTTGTTTATGCGAATTTATTTAAAAAGTTTGATTGAAAATTTATTTCAGCTGTTGTAGGCCCATTTAATATAAATACTGCCCCAGGTAAAGCCGCCTCCGAATGTGGCAAGAATCAGGTTATCGCCCTTCTTAAAGAGTTTTTCGTAATCCCAGAAAAGCAAAGGAATTGTTCCGCTGGTAGTATTGCCATAGCGCTCTATATTCATCAGCACTTTTTCTGACGGCAGATTCATCTTTTCTGCAGTGTAATCAATGATGCGTTTATTGGCCTGATGTGCCAGCAGATAGGTAACATCTTCAGGTTTCAAACCGTTTCTTTCCATAATCTGGGTTGAAACATCTGCCATATTAGTTGTCGCAAATTTGAAAACGGTTTTACCTTCCTGATATACGTAATGTTCTCTGGCATCAATGGTCTCGTGTGTAGGGGGCTTTAAAGACCCTCCGGCTTTCTGATGCAGAAACTCGCGGCCACTGCCATCCGATTTCAGTATAGAATCAATTACGCCATATCCTTCTTCATTTGGTTCGAGCAAAACTGCTCCTCCTCCATCTCCGAAAATGATACAGGTATTTCTGTCTGTGTAATCTATAATGGCGCTCATCTTATCAAATCCGCAAACCACTACTTTTTTGTATTTTCCTGATTCGACATATTTGGAACCTACATCCAGGGCGTATAAAAATCCGCTGCATGCTGCTGCCAGATCAAAGCTCCAGGCGTTCTTTGCGCCTATCTTGTCGCATACGATGTTGGCACATGAAGGAAAAACCAGATCGCCGGTAATGGTACCAACAATCAGCAAATCAATCTCAGAAGCGCTAATGCCTCTTTTGCTCAACAGTTCATTGACGGCATGAACAGCCATATCTGAAGTGGCCAGTCCGGGAATGTCCAGAATTCTTCTTTCCTTAATTCCTGTTCTGGAGGTTATCCATTCGTCGTTGGTATCAACTAATTTTTCGAGGTCGAAATTGGTAAGTTTTTTTTCAGGGACATAACCTCCAATCGCTGTGATCGCTGCGGTGATTTTGCTCATTTAAATGTGTAAATAGCTGCTTAAGCGCTGCAAATTATAAATAAGTATTGAAAAATTATCAAAAAGATTGTTTTATTTTATCAATAAGCTTAGAATTGACAACATCCTTGGCAAGATTGAACATGCTGACAAATGTCTCAGCTTTTGATATACCGTGTCCGATAATGACGGGCTCGTTGACTCCGAGTATTGCTGTTCCGCCGTATTGTTTGAAATTGAAACGCTCGAGATAATCATTTTCAACCCCCATTTTAGCAAGGTGATAATAAAGACCTTCGCAGAGCTTCAATATGATATTTCCTGTATAACCGTCGCATACA